>JBDSGQ010000063.1:0-24932 GCA_039918915.1 Sphingomicrobium sp. | reverse complement strand
TGGACGAGGACGTGCTCGACAATGTGGAAGTGCAGCTTTGGGAACAGTGGATCGACAAGGTCGAAGTAGGCGACCAGCAATCATGGCCCGCGCTTGAAGGCCCCCACAACCTGCAGAACGCGCGCGCTGCGACGGCAGCATGTCGCGCGCTCACGCTGACTGATGATCAAATCGAAGAAGGTCTCCGAACTTACCCCGGCCTCCCGCACCGCATGGAGCGCGTGCGCGAACTCTCCGGCGTCACGTTCGTCAACGACAGCAAGGCGACCAACCCGACCGCGACTGCACCTGCGCTCGCTGCTTTCTCCGCGATCCGCTGGATCTGCGGCGGGCAGGCGAAGACCGACAATCTCGACGAATGCGCACCGTCTTTCGGCCATGTCAGCAAAGCCTATACCATTGGCGAGGCTGGCGAATTGTTCGCTTCGCTCTTGTCGCCGCACATCGACGTGGCACAGTGCGGAACGCTCGAACGGGCGGTGGTGGAGGCAGCAGCCGAGGCCGAGAGCGGCGACACTGTCCTGCTTTCCCCGGCCTGCGCGTCGTTCGACCAGTTCCGCGACTTCGAAGACCGTGGTGACCAATTTAATAAGCTGGTGGGGGCCTTATGATCGCAAGTATCTCCGGAAGGATCAAAGCCCGCGCGGCGGCCATCGACAGCAACCGCTACGGGCGCGCCGACACCAGCGCGCTTGGCCGCTGGTTCTGGGAAATCGACAAGGTGCTGCTGCTTCTGATCAGCGTCCTGATCGCGATCGGCCTGATCGCCGTCGCCGCCGCCTCGCCGGCCGCCGGCCAGCGCTATTCGGGCGGCAACGTCCACTTCTCCGAACTCTATTATTTCTGGCGGCAGCTGGCGTGGATCGCCTTTGGAATCCCGGTGATGATCGGCATTTCGATGATCCCGCGCGAACGCGCTCGCCGACTGTCGCTGTTCGGCGCGGCGTTTTTCTTCGGGCTGTTGATCCTCGTTCCGATCGTCGGGCCCGAACACAATGGCGCCCGCCGGTGGATCGAATTCGGCCTTGGCCAGGTCCAGCCATCCGAATTCCTCAAGCCGTTTTTCGTCGTTGCCATGGCATGGCTGCTCAGCCTTCGCGAAGGCGACAAGTCGCTTCCGATCTACGCCATTTCCGCAGTGATTACGGGCGGCGTCGCGTTTCTCCTGATGAAGCAGCCCGATTTCGGAAGCACGATCATCTTCTGTTCGGTGTGGATTGCGATGCTTGCGCTGGCCGGGCTCAACATGCGCCTCATCATCGGCCTTGGCATCGCCGGGCTGGTCGGGGTGGTGCTCGCCTATTTCTTCTATGACGTCGCGACTGCTCGAATCGACGAATTCCTGTTCAAAACGGGCGACAATTTTCAGACCGCCAATGCCATGCGTACCCTGACCGCCGGCGGGCTGTTCGGAATGGGTCCGGGGGGCGGCACCCGCAAATTCGGCCTGCCCGAACCGCACACCGACTACATCTTCTCCGTTATCGGCGAGGAATTCGGCCTGATCGCCTGTCTCGCCATCGCTTTTCTGTACCTCGCCATCGTTGCCCGGGTGCTGGTCAAGCTGCTTGACGAGGACAACAGCTTCGCCATTCTCGCCGGGGCCGGGCTGGTCATCGAATTCGGGCTCCAGGCGCTGATCAACATGCTGGTCAATGTGCAGCTGGCGCCGTCCAAGGGCATGACCTTGCCGTTCATCAGTTATGGCGGAAGTTCGATGCTGGCATTGTCGATCGGCATGGGCTTGTTGCTCGCCTTTACGCGGCGCAACCCGTTCCTGACGCGTTCGCCCTATGTGGTGAAATGGAGTGGCGAGAGGCTGACGACATGAGTTTGGCGACATGAACTTCGTGCTCGCCGCCGGTGGCACCGGCGGTCACATGATCCCGGCGCATGCGCTGGCTGTGGAGCTTCGGAGCCGCAGTCACGGCGTGCTGTTGGTCACCGACGTGCGCGGCGCTCGCTTTCCCGGGCTGTTCGACCAGATCCCGCTGCATATCCTGCCGGCCGGGCGGCTCGGCGGCGGACCGATCGGCTGGATCAAGGCCGCCGCTGCTGTCGCCAGGGGACGGGGAGAGGCCAAAAAGCTTTATCGCGAGCACCGCCCCGATGCCGTCATCGGCTTCGGCGGCTATCCCGCGTTTCCGTCGCTGCTGGCGGCAAGCGCCTTGCACATCCCGACCGTGCTCCATGAACAGAATGCAGTGCTTGGCCGGGTCAACCGAATGCTTGGAGGAGAAGCCGCGGCGATCGCGACGGCTTATGACCAGATTGAACGGCTCAAGCCGCGCTGGCGCTCCAGGGTGGTGCTGGTCGGCAACCCGGTGCGCGACGAAATCGCGCGGCTTGGCGAGCGCCCGTTCCCCCCGTTCGACGAAACCGCGCCGCTCAAAATACTGGTGACTGGCGGAAGCCAGGGGGCGACGGTGCTTGGCCAAGTCGTTCCGGCCGGCCTTGGAATGCTTGCGCCAACGCTTCGCCGCCGGTTGCAGGTGGTCCAGCAATGCCGACCCGAAGATATCGAACGCGTCCGCTCCCAATATGCCGAACTGGGCATTCCGGCGGAATTGCTGACCTATATTGAAGACATGGCGGCCAAGCTTGCCGACGCACATTTGTTCATCGGCCGTGCCGGCGCTTCGACCATTGCCGAACTGAGCGCCGCGGGACGTCCGGCGATCCTGATTCCCTATCCCGCCGCGACCGACGATCATCAGACCGCCAATGCGCGCGAAATGACCGACGCGGGTGGAGCGCGCACCATCCAGCAGTCGGGCTTCACGCCGCAAGTCCTCGCGCGCCAGATCGAAGCGCTGGCAATGGACCCGCTCGCGCTCAACAATGCCGCGGGGCGCGCGCTGTCGGTCGGCCGGCCCCACGCCGCGCGCGACCTGGCCGATCTGGTTGAACGCATCGGCAGCGGGCTTGCCCCGGTGATGGTCGGCGCTGCGCGCGAGTCTGCGCTCGCCCCCGCCTTTGCCGGAGGAGTTCCGGCATGATGAAGGCGATGGGCAAGGACATCGGCACGATCCATTTCGTCGGCATCGGCGGGATCGGCATGTCCGGGATAGCCGAAGTGATGCTCCAGCTCGGCTATCGCGTGCAGGGCTCGGATGTCGCCGAATCCGCAGTCGTCGAAAAGCTTCGCAAGCAGGGCATTGCGGTCAGTATCGGGCACGCCGCCGACAATCTCGGCGATGCCGCGGTGGTCGTCTGCTCGTCGGCGATCAAGGACGGCAATCCCGAACTTGCGATTGCTGCCGAGCGTCGCCTGCCGCGGGTCAAGCGGGCCGAAATGCTGGCCGAGCTGATGCGGATGCAAAAGACCGTCGCGGTCGCCGGCACGCACGGCAAGACGACCACGACGTCGATGGTCGCCGCGCTGCTCGACGGTGGCGGGCTCGATCCAACCGTCATCAACGGCGGGATCATCAATCGCTACGGGTCGAACGCGCGGCTCGGCAAAGGCGATTGGTGGGTGATCGAAGCCGACGAAAGCGACGGCAGCTTCCTTCGCCTCGACGGCACGATTGCGGTCGTCACCAACATCGATCCCGAACACCTCGAACATTACGGCACCTTCGACGCGGTCAAGGATGCCTTCATCGAATTCGTCGAGAACGTGCCGTTTTACGGACTTGCCGTGCTGTGCGTCGATCATCCCGAAGTGCAGAACATCATCGGCCGAATCCGCGACCGGCGGATCGTCACCTATGGTTTTTCCGCACTCGCCGACGTCCGCGCCGACAATGTCACGCCGATCGCTGGCGGCAGCCGCTTCGATGTGCAGATCATCGAGCGCGACGGATCGCGGCGGACGCTCGGCGGAGTGACCGTGCCGATCCCTGGCCGCCACAACGTCCAGAACGCGCTTGCGGCGATTGCCGTGGCGCTGGAGCTCGGGCTCGACGACGACGCGATCATCACGGGTTTTGCCAAGTTCGAAGGGGTCAAGCGCCGCTTTACTCGCGTTGGTGATGTCGAAGGCGCGGTCGTCATCGACGATTACGCTCACCATCCGACCGAAATCCGCGCCGTGCTGTCTGCTGCCCGCGAGGGCGCCGAAGGGCGCGTCATCGCGGTCATGCAGCCGCACCGCTATTCGCGGCTCGAATCGCTGATGGAAGAGTTCCAGAACGCCTTCAACGACGCCGACGTGGTGTTCGTGACCCCGGTCTACGCCGCCGGTGAGGAGCCGATCGAAGGTGTCGATTCCACCGCGCTTGCCGACGGGCTGCGCGCTCACGGTCACCGCATGGTGCGCGCCGTCGCCAATCTCGACGAACTGTGCCGCGAGCTTCGCGACCTGGCCGCCAACGGCGACATGATCATCTGCATGGGCGCGGGCGACATCACCAAATGGGCGGCGGCGCTGGCCGACGGCATTTGCGACGCGCGGGCGCGCAAGTGAGCAATGTCGCGGCCATGCCGAGAACTCGCGGCAAGTTGACCGCCGATGCCCCGCTTGCGCCGCTGGTGTGGTTCAAGAGCGGCGGCACGGCGCAATGGCTGTTCGAGCCCGCCGACGCGCAGGACCTGGCGGATTTTCTCCGCGATCTTGACCCGGAAATACCCGTGATGCCGCTTGGCCTCGGCTCCAATTTGATCGTCCGCGACGGCGGAGTGCCCGGCGTCGTCGTTCGCCTCGGCAAGCCGTTCACGAAGATCGAGCGGATCGATGACACCACCATCCGCTGCGGCGGCGGGGCAAGCGGAATCCTCGTTTCCTCCACCGCGCGCGATGCCGGCATCGCCGGGCTCGAATTTCTGCGCGGCATTCCCGGCACCGTCGGCGGCTTCGTGCGGATGAACGGCGGCGCCTATGGCCGCGAAGTCCGCGACGTGCTGGTCTTGGCTCGGTTGGTGCTGCGCTCGGGCGACATATTAGAATGGCCGCTCGACCGGCTCGGCTACACCTATCGCCACAGCGAGGTGCCGGCCGGCGCGGTGGTGGTCGATGCGGTGTTGCGCGGGACGCCGGGGGAACCAGCCGCGATCGGCGCGGAAATGGACGCCATCGCCCAGGCGCGCGAAGAATCGCAGCCGCTGCGCAGCCGCACCGGCGGCTCGACCTTCAAGAATCCCGACGGACACAAGGCCTGGGCGCTGATCGACGCAGCGGGTTGCCGCGGGCTGACGATGGGCGGCGCCCAGGTGTCCGAAAAGCATTGCAACTTCCTGCTCAACATCGGTAGCGCGACCAGCGCCGAGATCGAGGCGCTGGGCGAAGAAGTCCGCCGCCGCGTCGCGGAAAAAACGCACATTAGCCTTGAGTGGGAAATCCAGCGCGTGGGCAGGGAATGAACCGGGATCTTCACGTTGTCGTCCTGATGGGCGGCTGGTCGGCGGAGCGCGAAGTGTCGCTGACCAGCGGCCGCGGCGTCGCCGAAGCGCTGCGCGACCGCGGCTGGTCGAAAGTGACCGAGCTCGACATGGAGCGCGATGTCGCCGCTCGCCTGGCGCAGCTCAAGCCCGACATCGTCTTCAATGCGCTCCACGGCACTCCGGGCGAGGACGGCACCGTCCAGGGCATGATGGACCTGATGGGCCTCGCCTACACCCACAGCGGCCTGGCGACTTCGGTCATTGCCATCGACAAGGAACTGACCAAGCTGCTGCTCGTGCCCCACGGTATCCGCATGCCAGACGGCGAAGTGGTCGATAGCGAAAGCCTGTTCCGCGAAGACCCGATGGAGCGGCCATACGTGCTGAAGCCGGTCAATGAAGGCTCGTCGGTCGGGGTCGCGATCGTCACTGCAGAGGGCAATATGGGTAATCCCATCGGCCGCGACGTCGAAGGGCCGTGGAACCACTTCGATCATTTGCTCGCCGAACCGTTCATCAAGGGACGCGAACTGACCGTCGCCGTGCTCGCCGGCGAAGCCCTGGCCGTGACCGAGCTTAAGCCCAAGGCCGGATTTTACGATTACGACGCCAAATATACCGACGGCCTGACGGTCCACGAATGCCCGGCGCAAGTACCCGCTGAAATTGCCGCGGCAATGATGGACATGGCGGCGCGCGCTCACCGCCTGCTGGGTTGCAAGGGTGCGTCGCGATCCGATTTCCGCTGGGACGACGAGCAGGGTGAGGCCGGCTTGTACCTGCTTGAAGTCAACACGCAGCCGGGCATGACTCCGCTCAGCCTGGTGCCAGAACAGGCCCGCCACCAGGGCATCGAATATGGCGAGCTGGTCGAACGGCTGATCGTGGACGCGCTGCAGTGAGCGCTTCTCACGTTCGCCGCGGCGGCGCTCCCCGGGCCAAAGCGGGCAAGCCGTCGAAGGTGTCGGTGCCCAAGAAGCTCGCCAAACGGCTGCCGGTCGACCAGGCCCGTGCCAACAAGATCGCCGGCCTGGCGTTCGCCGCCTTTCTGCTCGCGCTGGCGCTGGTCGTCGCGGTCGCGCTCGACGTTCCGGCCAAGGCCGCTCGCCTCGCCGGTGCCGCGGTCGGCCAGGCCGGGTTTACCGTCAGCGGTTATCAGATCGTCGGCATCCGCCACATGGACCGCCAGCAAATCGACGCGGTGGTAACGGACGAGATTAATCGCGCGGCGTCCGCCGGGGGCGGCGTCAAGGCGTCACAGTCGATGGTCGATGTCGGTGCCATCCGCGAACGCCTGCTGCGGTTCGGCTGGGTCAAGGATGCCCGAGTGTCGCGGCGGTTGCCCGACACGCTCGTCATCGACATCGTCGAGCGCCGCCCCGCCGCGCTGTGGCAGAGCCAGGGCCAGCTGGCCTTGATCGACCAGGGCGGCGTGGTCCTCGACCGGGTCGCAGTCGACAAGATGCCCGATTTGCCCTTGCTGATCGGCCCGGGCGCCAATGGTCAGGCGCAGGGGCTGGCCGACCTGATGAGCGCGGTCCCGACGCTCAAGCCGCAGCTAGCCTCGGCGTCATGGGTCGGCGGTCGGCGGTGGGACCTTACGTTCCAATCGGGCGAGACGGTCGCGCTGCCCGAAGGCGAACCCGCCGCGCGCGGCGCGCTGACCCGCTTTGCAAGCCTCGACAAGTATTCCGGCCTGCTTGGCCGCGGCATCGTCCGCTTCGACCTGCGCGTTCCGGGCAAGATGATCGTGCGTCTGCCGCGCTCTCCGGGCGAGCCGATCGCCGCTGCCCCAGCGCACGAAGGCTGACCCGCGATGTCCGCGCCAACCGACGCCAATTTGATCGCCGCGCTCGACATCGGCTCGTCGAAAGTCAGCGCGATGATCGCCCGCCAGGACGATCAGGGCGGGCTGACCGTGCTCGGCACCGGCCAGCGCGAAAGTCGCGGGGTCAAGCGCGGCTACATCACCGACATGGCGGCCAGCGAATTCGCGGTTCGCGAATCGGTCGAACTGGCCGAGCGGATGAGCGGCCTGACCGTTGACTATGTCTGGTCGAGCTATGGCGCTGGCGGTTTGGTCAGCGACGTCGCCAATGTCGAGGTGGAGCTTGGCGGCCATCCGGTCGAGCAATCGGACATCGACGAACTGCTTCGCGGCGGCAAGGAAGCGATCGACCGCAACGGCCAGGTCATTCTTCACGCCCACCCGGCGCTTTACACCATCGACCGCGCGCAGGGCGTCCAGCAGCCGATCGGGCTTCACGCCAGCCGATTGGGCGTCGACATCCACGTCATCGCCGCCGATCCGTCGCCGCTGCGTAACATCGATACCGTGATCCGCTCCGCCCACCTCGGTGTGCGCGCGATCGTCGCTTCGCCAGCCGCCGCCGCGCTCGCCTGCCTGAGCGAGGAGGAACGCGAGCTTGGCGTGGCGCTGGTCGAGATCGGCGCCGACGTGACCAATGTCTCGGTTCATTATGGCGGCATGCTGGTTGGGCTGCGTTCGATCCCGCTTGGCGCGCGCGACATCACCAACGACATCGCCGCGGCCTTCGCGGTTCAGCGCCGCGATGCCGAGCGGCTCAAATGCTTCTACGGATCGGCCATGACGTCCCCGCGCGACAATCATGAAATGATCGAAGCGGCGCAGATCGGGGCCGAGCCGGGGGCCGAACCGCTCAAGCTGACCCGGGCGCAGTTGATGATGGTCATCCGGCAGCGGATCGAGGAGTTGACCAACGAGATCGACAGCGCCCTCAAGGGCCTTGGTTTCACTGGCCCGGTAGGCCGCCAGGTCGTGCTGACCGGCGGCGGCTCGGAACTGAAGAACATCGCCGATTACATGCAGGGCGTGCTTGGCCGCGCGGTCCGCGTCGGCCGCCCCAAACAGATTGCCGGCCTGCCCGACGCGCATAGCGGCCCGGCCTTTTCCACGCTGGTCGGGCTGGCGCTGCTGGCCTCGTCCGGCCGCCAGGACCTGCGCGACATCGGCGGCGTCACTCGGCCCAAGGCTCCGACTGGGATGATGGGCCGCCTGATCTCGGCGATCAAAGGCGGCTATTGACCACGGCCTCGCTTAATCGCGGGGCGGGGTTGCTGGTGCTCCTGCTCGGTGCGGCGGTGTTCCTGAACTATGTCGACCGTGGCGCGATCGGCATTGCCGCGCCGCTGCTGACGAGCGAGCTCAAGCTCGATCCCAAGGCGTTTGGCCTCGTCCTCTCGGCCTTCTTCTGGGTCTATGCCCCGGCACAATTGCTGGTCGGCTGGCTGGTCGACCGTTTCTCGGTCTACCGGCTGATGTCGGCCGGGGTGCTGCTGTGGGCGGCAAGCACGATGCTGATGGGCCTGGCCGGCGGCCTTGGCTCGCTCCTCGTCCTGCGCGTCATGCTCGGGGTCGGGGAGACAGTCGCCTTCCCGGGCGCGTCGAAGATCATCAGTCGCCACGTCCCGCCCGAACGCCGCGGCATGGCCAACGCCGCGCTGGCGCTGGGAATTGCGCTTGGGCCGGCGGTCGGGACTCTTGGCGGCGGGCTGATCCTCGCCTCGCATGGCTGGCGCGCGATTTTCGTCATTTTCGGGATCGTTACCTTGTTGTGGCTGGTGCCATGGCATTTCGCGGTCCCGCGCAAGGCCGCCGCCGACGCTCCCGCTTCAAGGCATGTGCCGGTCGGCCTACTCATCCGCAAATGGCCGTTATGGTCGATGTCGATCGCGCATATCTCGAGCAATTACGTCTTTTATTTCCTGCTTGGATGGTTGCCGCTTTTCCTGACCAGGTCGCGCGGCCTGCCGATCAGCGAAATGACCTGGATCGCGACCCTCGGCTATGCCGCTCAGGCCGCCGCCGCGCTCACTTTCGGCTATCTCTCCGACTGGTGGACCAGCCGCGGCCATTCCGAAGCAGCGATGCGCCGCGCGATGATGTTTACTGGCCAGCTGGTCGCGGCGGGCGCGGTGTTGGCTTTGGCCTATGCCGACAGCGCGGCCCAACTGGCCATCATTCTGTGCATCGCCGGGATGGCGACCGGGGCGCTGTCACTCAACACTTACGCCGTCGCCCAGATATTTTCGGGCCCGCGAGCAGCCGGCACCTGGGTCGGAGTGCAGAATGCAATCGGCAACAGCTCGGGCATTTTCGGCCCGATCGTGACCGGCATCATCGTCGCCGATGCCGGCTTTACCGCGGCTTGCTGGTTGACCGCCGTGGTCGCCGCTTTTGGCGCCATCTGGTGGATCTGGGGGGTCCCCAAAATCGAGCCGGTCACACTGGACTGATGACCCGCGGCTGGTTTCGCGACGGTGTGAAACACGACCGGCGGTGCAAATGTTCGGTCGAGCGACACCCGGCAGACGTGCGCCGCCGCATCCGCTGCTGACCTTCAACGTAGCTGGTTGGAAGCCGTCGCCCCGGCGCCTTCGCGGAGCAGCAAAACGGCTGTGATTAGGAGTATGCTGATGTCGTTCAACCTCACCTCGCCGATGAGTCATTCACATTTTCAACCCGAAGCCCTGAGTGCGATGCGGGCCCCACGATCGCATGTGCCTGCTCAATCGCAAAGCGACGAACACCGCATGGGGACGATGTTGTTTCACCTGACCGGCGACCGTGCGTTCATTGCCGCCGACCAGTTTTACACGACCACCTTCACCACGCTCAATGGTTCTGGCGTAACCGGTGAGGCGATCGTTGGTTATGACCTGCAGACCAACTCGCTAACGGTCGCGATCAGTGCTTCGGGGCTCGAACCCGACATTGCTCACCCCCAGCATATCCACGGCTTCCTCGACGGCACTGACGCCGATACGCCGACACTTGCCCAGGATACCGACGGCGACGGCTATATCGAACTGGCCGAAGGGCTAAGCACTTACGGCGGCATCCTGCTCAGCCTGACCGCGGATGAAACCAATAATCTCGGTGGCGACAATGGCCACGCCGCGGATGGCGCTCTCGCCGGCTTCCCGACGGCCCCCGACGGCACCATCTGGTTTGTCGAAACCTATCAGCTGCCCGAAGGTATGCTGTCGACCGACCCGATGCTCGCAATTCGCGAAATCGTCCTTCACGGAATGACGGTGCCCGAAGGCGCCGGTGCCGGCACTTCGGGCGAAGTCGACGGAACTGCGGGCTATAAGGCGGTCCTTCCCGTCGCCAGTGGCGAACTGCGCGAAGTCAGCACCTTCACCGACCTTCGGACCTTCGTTCAGCAGACCCATTTCGACCAGGATGCTGCAGCGTTTCAGGGCGACATGCACATGGGCCACATGCACGACAGCCTGTTCGGCGCCTGATTGACCGGCGGCTGGCCCGGCGGACTTCGCGATCCGCCGGACCAGTCGCCGCTGCTTCTGTGGCGACCGACCTCAGGATGCGGGCGTCGAATCCCACTTCGGCTTCGTTTCCCGGCCCCATCGTTCGGGGTCTTCGTCGTGCATCCGCTTCATGTTTTCGGCCACCTCGGGATGCTTTTCGATCACGTGGGCGGTCATCTTCCCGACCATCTCCTGCCAAGTTTCCGCCGAAAGCTTCTGGTCGCATGCGCCGCCGAGCTGGTGGCATGTCATGGTCTTCATCGCTATCCTCCGTCGACTTCAGACAAACACGTTGGGGATCGTTGGTTCCGTCACGGCCAAGGTCCTCGTCTTCAAGGAGGGATGCGATGCCGACTTCGGTCAAGGATATGCTGTCGTCGGCCAATGATGCAGTTCCCAGGGTCACCGCTGACGAAGCGCGTCGGCTGATCGATGACCAAGGGGCGTTGCTGGTCGATGTCCGCGATGCGCCGGAACTGGCCGCGGGCGGCAAGCTCAAGGATGCGGTTAACGTGTCGCGCGGAATGCTCGAATTCCGCGCCGATGATGCCACGCCCTACCACGACGCAAATTTCCGGCGAGATCGGCCGGTGATCGTCTATTGCGCTTCCGGCGGGCGCTCCGCGCTGTCGGGGAAGGTGTTGCGCGACATGGGCTATGACCAGGTCTACAATCTTGGTGGCTTCAAGGACGCCAGCGAAGCAGGCTTCCCGACCGAGCCAGCCTGACGCCGCGACCGGGCGGAACTGTCGGCGGGTCACGGGAGAAAAGTGAAGCTAAACGGCGCTTCCGACAGTGCGCGGTCCGTGGCAATCGGGCACAAAGCGGCCAAAATGAGTCTTTCACGCCACTTTTCCCCCGAAATATCCAGTTCCGTTAACTTTTTTGCTTGGCTTGGGACTCGCAATGATTCAAAGATTCATCGTGAAGGCTCAAAGCCTTGCTGTCTGGGGAGGGATGGGGACATGAGCATCGATTTCATGCGGCCGGAAGTCGATGAACTTCGCCCGCGGATCAGCGTGATTGGGGTCGGCGGGGCTGGCGGCAACGCCATTGCCAACATGATGCAGGCCGATGTTCAGGGCGTCGATTTCGTCGTCGCCAACACCGACGCACAGGCGCTCAATGCTTCAAGCGCGGATCGCCGCATCCAGCTCGGCCTCAAGATCACTCAGGGCCTCGGCGCCGGTTCGCGGCCTGAAATCGGCCGTGCCGCCGCCGAAGAAACGCTCGATGAAATCAACGCCGCGCTGGAAGGCGCGCATATGTGCTTCATTGCCGCCGGAATGGGCGGCGGTACCGGAACCGGTGCTGCGCCGGTCATTGCCAAGGCGGCTCGCGACCGCGGAATCCTGACCGTTGGCGTCTGCACCAAGCCGTTCGCGTTTGAAGGTTCGCGCCGTGCTCGCTCGGCCGAAGCCGGGTTGGCCGAACTTCAGCAGCACGTCGACACTTTGATCGTCATTCCCAACCAGAACCTGTTCCGCCTCGCCAATTCGGAAACGACCTTCAAGCAGGCGTTCGAAATGGCCGACGAAGTGCTTCAGCAGGGCGTTCGCGGAATCACCGATTTGATGGTCATGCCGGGCCTGATCAACCTCGACTTCGCCGACGTTCGCTCGGTGATGAGCGAAATGGGCAAGGCGATGATGGGCACCGGCGAGGCCGAGGGCGAAAATCGCGCCATTGAAGCCGCCGAAAAGGCGATTTCCAACCCGCTTCTCGACGGCGTGTCGATGAAGGGCGCCAAGGGCGTGATCATCTCAATCACCGGCGGCGAGGACATGCGGCTGATGGAAGTCGATGAAGCCGCCAGCCACATCAAGGAACTGGTCGACCCTGACGCCAACATCATCTGGGGCTCGGCCTTCAACAACGATCTTGGCGGCAAGATCCGCGTGTCGGTTGTTGCGACCGGCATCGAAGCCGAAGTCGGCAGCCAGCCCGCGCCGGCCAAGGTCTTCACCTTCCCGCCGCGTTCGGTCACTGCGCCCACCGCTGCTCCGGCACCGACGGAAGAACCTGAAGCCGAGACTGGCGAGGATTACTCGGCTGACGCTCAGGATCAGGACGATGAACTTCTGCTCGGCAGCGACGACATTCTGACCAGCCCGGTCGGCGCTCCGCCGATCGATCCGCCGGCAGATGACGACGATGGCGACCAGCCGACGGCGGCTGCCGGCGCCGGCGCCGGCGGAACCTTGTTCGAACGCATGTCGAATATCGCGCGCGGCGCTCCCAAGGCGCAGATCGATGAGGATGAATCCAGCTATCCGAATGAGCCGATCGACATTCCGCGATTCCTCAATCGCCAAAATAATCAGTAATCGTTCAAAGTCGCGGTGAACTAGGGCAGTCCCTGCGGGGGCTGCCCTTTGCGTTTACTTTCCGTTCGAAAGGACTCGTTCGGACTCGCCTCGTCGAATGCCGCGCACGGCTCACCGTAAAGCCTCTAGGCAGAAAGGCGCAGGTAAGATTCTCTCCCGCAAGGGGAGGATTGATGCGGGTATTTCGCAAATCTTGGATAACTGGCGCGCTTTGCGTCGCTGCCGCGCTCGGCCCGACAGCTACGCCTGCGGCGGCGACCGGCAGCTATTCGGCGTTCGACGAAACCGCCACTGCGGCGCTTGCCCGTTACGTCCGCACCCTTGCCGGCGATGCGACCAATTTCGAAGCTCTGATCGGCGCTGGCCAGGCCGCTCTCGAACTTGGCGATGCGCAGGCCGCGGCCGGCTTTTTCGCCCGCGCGGATGAGGTCAATCCGCGCAGCCCGTTGCCGCAGATCGGCATGGGCGGGGTGTCGGTCGCGAATGGTGATGCACGATCCGCCTTGCCCTATTTCCAGCGCGCTCAGCGGTTGGGCGCCTCCGTGCCGGCGTTCGCTTGCGCCCGCGGCCTCGCTTATGACCTGCTCGGCATGCAGGCCCAGGCGCAGTCGGACTATCGCGTCGCGCTCGGCGGCCGCGACCGTGACGAGGCCAGCCGCCGCCTGGCGCTCAGCTTGGCAATCAGCGGCAATCGCCCGGCTGCCCTGCAGGCGCTTTCGCCACTGATGGCACGGCGCGATCCGGGTGCTGCCCGTACCCGCGCCTTTGTCCTTGCCCTCACTGGAGATGCATCTGGTGCGCTGGCGGGAATCAACGCGGTGATGCCGGGCAGTTCGTCGCGCCTCTATCCATTCCTGCAGCGCCTGCCGGGCCTTGCCTCCGGCCAGCGCGCCGCAGCGGTTAACCTTGGCATCTTTCCGGATAATGCAGGCGCCGCTTACGCATCGGCCGCGCCGCCGCGCGCAGTCGCCGCTTCGGCGATGGTCGCCGACAACAACAGCAACCGTCTCGCCGGCATCGACCAATTGTTGCGGTCAGATTCAGGCCAGTCGGTAGCGCCGTCGAGCTACCAAGCCTGGACCGGGCCGCAAGCTCCCGCTCCGACAACCGTGGCTTACGCGGCCCCGGTGCGCCAGGCGCTCAAACAGGTTCTGACCGCTCAGGCTCCCCAGCGGATCTGGCTACAGCTTGCCAGCGGCGCTGACCGCGATGCGCTTCCTCGCCAGTTCGATCGGTTGAAGCGCGGGCACAGCGACCTGTTCGACGGCATTCCGGCCTTCCTTGCGACGGGTAACGACCGGGCGCGGCTGGTGATCGGCCCGTTCAAGGATTCGCGTGACGCCCAAACTTTCGCGCAGGATTTGTCCGCGGTGAACATCGCCGCGTTCCAGTGGAGGAATTCCGCAACCGACAGGATTGTGCCAATCGCTGCGGAATGAAGCTTCCCGCCACTGTTGCCGCCGTTCCTGACCGTTCGCGCGGCCGCCATTATTCCGAAGCTGAATCGGGCCCTCGCGGTCCTCGCGACATTTTCCAGCGCGACCGCGACCGCATCGTCCACTGCGTCGCCTTTCGCCGGCTGCGCCACAAGACTCAGGTGTTCGTCGCGCCCGACGGCGACCATTTTCGGGTGCGGCTGACGCACAGCCTGGAAGTCGCGCAAATCGGCCGGACGATTGCCCGCGCACTCGGGCTGAACGAAGATCTGACCGAAGCCTTGTGCCTCGCCCATGATCTTGGCCATCCGCCGTTCGGCCACGCTGGCGAAGACGCGCTCGACGCGGCGCTCAGCGATGCCGGCGGCTTCGACCACAATGCGCACACGCTGCGCATCGTCACGCGCCTCGAGACGCCCTATCCGGGCTTCGACGGGCTGAACCTCAGCTGGGAAGCGCTCGAAGGATTGGCCAAGCATAATGGCCCGATCACCGATCCGACCTGGGCGATGGCCGAGGCCGATGCCGAGTTCGCGCTGGACCTTGGCACCTGGCCCGGCCTGGAAGCGCAGGTCGCGGCAATTGCCGATGATATCGCCTACGACAATCACGACATCGACGACGGCCTTCGGGCGGGGCTGCTCGCTATCGACGAACTGATCGAATTGCCGCTCGTCGGCCCGTTGTGGCAGGGGGTTGCCGCCCGACACCCCGGGATCTCGACAGAAAAACAGCAGCGGGCGCTGGTCAGGGACATGATTGGCGCAATGGTTGACGACGTGCTTTCGGAAACCAACCGGCGCGTCCGGGAGGCGGGGGTTCAGACGATCGACGAGGTGCGCTCGGCCGGGGTTCAGCTCGCCGGCTTCTCTGGCGGTCTTGAACGCGACGAGCGCCAGCTCAAGCGGTTCCTCTATTCGCGCCTGTACGGCCTCCCCGAACTCCAGCCGGTGCGTGAGGAGGCCGAGCGGGTCGTCGCGGGTCTTGCCGCAGCCTATCGCGCCGACCGCTCGCTATTGCCCGAAGCCTGGCAGCGCGACGGCGACGAAGTAACCCAATTGCGCACCATCGGCGACTTCGTCGCCGGCATGACCGATCGGTTCGCGCTTCGCATGCACGAACAGTTGATTGGTCCGGTCGCCTTGCCCAATCAGTTCTAACGGGCCGCGAAAGGACAAATCCTGCCGCAATGGCCGAAGTTGTCGCGGTCAGCTTTTGCCGGCCGCCTTCTTCTGGTTCTGCTTGTCGAAAGCCTGTTGCTGGGCAATCAGCCCAGTGATTCCTGCGTTCCAGACAGCAGCTGCCTGATCGCACGGCTTGCCGACCAACGATCTCGCGACCGTCGGAAGTCTGTCCGCGACAAACCACAGATTATCACTCGCTTGCTGCCGAAGCCCGGTTTGATAGGGTTTCCATTTGCGAAGATCGTCGGCGGGAATCTTCGCTTCGTCGGTCAGTTGCGGCAGATAGACGTTGGCGTCCAGGGCCGCCGTTGCGTCCTTGATGGTGCAGACGGTGCCTAATGTGTCCTGCGAGGCGTGGATGCTTGCCGTCCAGGTGAAGAGCTGCCCGATGGTCTTCGGTTGCGCCTTCAGCGCGGCCTTCATGGAGTTCTGGATCGCATCGCTGCTTTGGCCGGTGACGACATAGGGATGAAGCTTCACTCCCGGAAGATTTTCGAGGGTGCGGGTCTGTGCTGGTGGAACTGCGACTTGTGCGGCAAGCCCCACTGCAAGGGCTGTCATGAGACTAAGCATTACGCGACTCTCCTTGAAACATCGGGGGGTCTTGAACCAGTGCGGCACACCCGGCAAGCTGGCAGAGCGCGACTTGCCGGCTAACCCCTTCTGATTTCAGGCCAGCCGCTTCTGATTTCAGGTCAGCCGCTTGCTGACTACAGGCCCGCCGCTTGCTTACTACAGGTAGGACAGCCACCAGTCGCGGCGGCGCTGCTTGACGCCGGCAAACCAGCGCGACAGCGGCACCAGGATCGCCAGCACCAGCAGCCAGACGAGATAGACGACGCCGAGCGACCAGCCCCAGTTCGGCGGCTCGCGGCCGCTGAATATCTGATCGAACAGATTGAGCGCCGCTTGCGGCCGACCGATCGCAATCGCCGCGGCAAGCATCAGCCCATGGGCGATGTAGAGGTGCGCGGTGTACGTGAACAATGGCGTCCGGCCGAAGTCGCGCAAAATCCGGGCGAGCGGCCCGCGCAAATGCTCGATCCCGAGAAACACCAGCAGCGACAGGCCAAGCGTGATGCACACGTAATCCGGGCTGGGTGGGTATTTCGAAACGTCGAAGAAGCTCATGACCGTCCGGCCCTGGTCGGGCAGGTGAAGCCACGGCCTGATGCTGCCGTAACTGTTCATTCTGCGGAGCACGAAGAACAGTGCAATCAAGCCAAGTGCAATCGGCAGCAGCTGCCGCCGGCGTTCCGCCGCGGTGCCGGCAAATAACGGCCCCGCGCCAAACCCCATCGCCATCACGCCAAGCCACGGAATGATCGGATAAGCGATGAACACCGGCAGGCCAGCGATGGGCGCAGTGCCGAACAGCAACTGGTCGGCGATGGTCGCGGCATCCGATGCCGGGGCGAACGGGATCAGTGCAATGGGCGACAGCGCAACCAGTGCAATGCCGATCACCAACACCGCCTTTGATGGCAGCTGCGCAATCAGGGCCATTGCCACCATCGACCAGCCGATCGCCCAGATCACCTGGAGCAGCCAATAAGGCCGGCCGAAATTCCACGCGAACATGATCACCGTGCATTCGAGGAACACCAGCCATAGTCCCCGGGACACGAGGAACCGGCCAAGCGCGACGCCGGTCTTGCCGTTGATTTTCTGGAGGTAGATCGAGACCCCCGACAGCAGCACGAAGGTCGGCGCGCACAAGTGTGTCACCCACCGCGTTAAATAGAGCAGCGGCCAGCTTTGCGACGGATCGGTCGGATCGAACGCATTGGCTGAAACGTGGAAGAAATCGCGGACATGGTCGAGCACCATGATCGCGATCACCAGGCCGCGGAGCATGTCGATCGCATCGACTCGCACCTTGCCCGCGCGAGTTAGGCCGACCGTGTGCGGCTCGACCAATGGTCCACCGGTAAACGTCTCTGCTGCCGTCGCCATATCCGGTGCCCCCGTTTGCGTCGTTTCGTGACTGTAACACCGGTGCCGGGACCGGCAAGATCCACAATAGCTGGCAGGTTCGAACGGTGATCAGCCGCTTTCGCAGCAGCACCTTTGTGCGCTAGGAGCGCGGCTTTCCGACACTGGTAGGTTAAAGTTGAGCCTCTACGCCCGCTATGCCGCACTCCTCGACGGAGTGCTTGACGATCTTGTTGCCGAGGGCGCGCTTCCGGCCGACCTCGATCGGAAGAATGTGACCGTCGAACCGCCGCGCGATCCGTCGCACGGCGATCTTGCCGCCAATGCCGCAATGGTGCTCGCCAAGGCAGCCGGGACCAACCCGCGAGCGCTTGCCGAAGCCGTCCGGCCCAAGCTCGAAGCGCTGCCGTCGGTCAAGTCGGTCGAAATTGCGGGGCCGGGTTTCATCAACCTGCGCCTCGATCCGGATGCGTGGCGCGACGAGCTTCGGGCGATCATTGCGGGTGGTGACGAATATGGCGTGTCGACGGTGGGAGAGGGGGAGCGCGTCAATGTCGAATATGTCTCCGCCAACCCGACCGGCCCGTTGCATATGGGCCATTGCCGCGGCGCAGTCGTTGGCGATGCCTTGGCGCGGCTGCTCGAAGCGGCCGGGTTTCGCGTTACCAAGGAATATTATGTCAACGATGCCGGGGCGCAGGTCGATACCCTCGCCCGCTCGGTCCATCTGCGTTACCGCGAAGCGCTCGGGCAGGATATCGGTGAGATTGGCGAGGGATACTACCCAGGCGATTATCTCAAGCCGGTCGGGGCGCAGCTTGCGGCCGAATATGGCGGCCGCTTCGCCGATCTGGCCGAAGGCGAATGGCTGCCGCTGTTCCGCAAGGCTGCAATTGCCGCAATGCTCGACCTTATTCGCGACGACCTGGCGCTACTCGGCATTCACCATGACCGCTTCGCATCGGAAGCCGAGGTGCAGTCCACCGGCGCGGTCGACCAGGCAGCGCAGGATTTGCGCGACAAGGGGCTGGTCTATGAAGGCGTGCTGGAACGTCCCAAGAGCCTCGACGAACATGACGAATGGGAGCCGGTCGAGCTGACGCTGTTCCGTTCGACCCGCTTCGGTGACGACCAGGACCGGCCGATGAAGAAGTCGGACGGCAGCTGGACCTATTTCGGCGCGGATGCGGCTTATCACTGGCAAAAGGCGCGGTCCGCCGACCATCTGGTCAACATCTGGGGGGCGGACCACGCCGGTACCGTCAAGCGGGTGCAGGCCGCGGTCACCGCGCTGACCGACGGCAAGGTCGATCTCGACGTCAAGCTGGTCCAGATGGTGCGGCTGTTTCGCGGCGGCGAGCCGGTCAAGATGTCCAAGCGCTCTGGCGATTTCATCACTCTTGCCGAAGTCGTCAACGAAGTCGGCAAGGACGTCGTGCGCTTCATCATGCTGACCAAGCGGGCCGATACGCCGCTCGACTTCGACTTTGCCAAGGTGGTCGAAGCGTCGAAGGACAATCCAGTGTTCTACGTTCAATACGCCCATGCCCGGATCAGCTCGCTCAAGCGCAAGGCGGCCGCTGCGGGAGTGGACGTTGCGGCGGCCGCGGACGTCGCCCTGCTCGACGATGAAGAGCTCGCGCTGGTCCGGCGGGCGGCCCAATATCCGCGCGTCGTCGAAAGCGCTGCAATGGCTCACGAACCGCACCGGATCGCCTTCTACCTCTATGATCTCGCAGCGGAATTCCACGCGCTGTGGAACCGGGGGAATGACGATCCCGGGCGCCGTTTCCTGATTGAAAACAATCCACAACTTTCTCGGGCGCGGCTGGAACTCGCCATCGGGGTGGGGCAAATCATCAGCAGCGGGCTGGCGTTGATGGGCGTTGCCGCAGCCGAGGAGATGCGCTGAGCATGAGCCAGGTTCAGTTGGCCGGAAATTCCGAACGGCTGCCGTGGCTCAGCGACGAACCGCGGCTCCCGCCGAGCCGTCGCCAACACGGCAGCTTTGCTGCTGTGATTTTTGCTATTGCCGCGACTGCCATCGCCATGGCCGCGGTCGCTGGTCTGGCCTTCTGGCTGGGCACGCGTAGCGCGCCGCCGGCGGGCGCTCGGGACCCTGCCGCTGGCACTTCCGCGACGGTCGCGCTGCCGCCCGCCCAACCGACTGAACCGGAAGTGCGGATCAAGCGCGCACCGCAAGTCGATGCGGGCCCGGCTCCGATCGTCCGACCCGCACCGCAGCACGAACTGCGCATCGCTGCACCGCCAGCGACATCCACAGCAGCGCCGCAGACTGAAGCCACGCCGGCGCGTGCTCCGCCGCCCGTTACCCAAATCGTGCAGCGGCCGCGGGTCGCTCCGTCAACGTCCGCTGCGCCGCTGGCCGTGTGGCCAGCGCGCCAGGCAGCTGGAGCGTATGGACGGCTGGTGCAGATTGGCGCGTTCGGTACGCGCCTCCAGGCCAAGCGCGGTTGGTGGACGATGGTTCGCGCTTATCCCGGCGTCAGCCGCTTGCAGGCAGTCGTCGTCGCCGTGCGCAATTCGCGTGGCCGCACGTTCTATCGCTTCCAGATCGGCACCACCTCGCAGGCGCATTCCGAAGTCCTGTGCCAGCGAATGCATAGAATCCGGCTTAGCTGCGCCGTCGTCGGCTTGCCGTGGAAGCCGCGCGGAGTCGAGCGGTGACCGATTCCCAGTCTTCCTATGACGAGCAACTGCCGTGGCTGCAGGGCGTCGAGGACGAGGATGAGCCGCGCGGGCTGTCGGCGCGCAAAATGCTTGCCGCGCTGTCGCTGGTGGTGCTTGCCGCGCTGATCGTTGCCGGCACCTTTTTCTGGCTTGGGCGAAGCGCCGGCAACGATCGCGGCCCGCCCGAGCTGATCAACGCTCCGCCCGGCCCCTACAAGGTCAAGCCGACCGATCCGGGCGGGCTCGATGTCGTCGGCGAAAGCGAAACCGCGTTCGAAACCAGCGCGGGCGAGGACAAGGACGCGCAGCTCGACCTTAAGGCCCTGCCCGAAACGGGGGTCGCCCGGCCACCGGCGCCCACGCCGAAGACGCTTCCCGCCAACGAGACAAAGGTCCCAGCAACGCCCCCTCCGGCGCCCACGCCCACCCCCTCACCAGCACCGGCGGGTGTCTCCGGAAGCGTGATCCAGCTTGGCGCGTTCGCCAACCAGGCCCAGGCCGAGCGCGCGTGGACGGCGCTGTCCGCCCGCTTTCCGGCGGTCGCGGCAATGGGCAAGATGATCGTCCCGTTCAGCGGGGGAATTCGGCTGCGCGCCGCAGCGGCCTCGCCCGCTGACGCCAGCCAGGCGTGCCAGGCGCTCAGGGCGGCGGGCGAAAACTGCTTCGTGGCGCACTGATGATGCAGGCAGCGATCTATGGAATGGCCGGCTTTTCGCTGACCGATGACGAACGCGGCTTCTTTCGCGAATCCATGCCTGCTGGCTTCATCCTTTTCAAGCGCAATTGCGACAGTCAGGACCAGTTGCTCGCGTTGACGGATTCGCTCCGCGACCTGACCGGCCGAAGCGATCTGCCGATCCTGATCGACCAGGAAGGCGGTCGGGTCGCGCGGATGAAACCGCCGGGCTGGCCGGCCTTTCCACCGGCGGGCGATTTCGCGACCCTTTATCGCGCCGCACCATCGACCGCGATCGAGGCGGTACGCGCCAATGCCCGCGCACTGGCGCTGATGCTTCGCTCGGCCGGCGTGAATGTCGACGCGCTGCCGCTGCTCGACGTTCGGCAGGAAGGCGCGAGCGACATCATCGGCGACCGCGCGCTCGGCTCGGAACCGATGCAGGTGGCGGCGTTGGGGCAGGCGGTGCTCGACGGTCTCGCCTCCGCCGGAGTGGTCGGGATCGTCAAGCACATGCCGGGCCACGGGCGCGCGCTTGTAGATAGTCACAAGGAACTGCCGATCGTGACGGCCAGCGCCGAGGATCTGGAAATCGACCTCGAGCCCTTCGAACGGCTGGCCAGCGCTCCGATGGGGATGACTGCTCACGTCGTCTACGAAGTGTGGGATCCGGTGATGCCGGCCAGCATGTCGGGCAAAGTCATTGGCGAAATCATTCGCGACCGCATCGGCTTCGACGGTTTCCTGATGAGCGACGACCTTGGCATGGAAGCGCTATCGGGCGACTTCGCCAGCCGCGGTGCCGGCGTAGTCGCCGCCGGCAATGACGCCGCGCTCCACTGTTCGGGCAAGATGGACGAGATGATTGCGGTCGCCGGCGCCGTCCCGCCACTTAGTGCGCAGGGGCACGCACGGCTGGAGCGGGCGATGGCGCTGACCAAGCTGCAGTTCGATGATGTCGACTTTGCCGAGGCGATCGCGACTCGCGATAGCTTGCTGGCCCAGGTGTGATGGACGCGGAGTTCGACGCGCCGCTGCTGCGCTCGCCGGACGAGTGGACGCTGAACATCGATGGCTGGGAAGGTCCGCTCGACCTGCTGCTCAGCCTCGCCCGCGCCCAGAAAGTCGACCTCGCGCAAATCTCGATCCTGGCGCTGGTCGAGCAGTATCTCAGCTATCTGTCCGACGCCCGGGCGTTGAAGCTGGAAATTGCCGCCGACTATCTGGTGATGGCGGCCTGGCTTGCTTACCTGAAATCCTGCCTGCTGTTACCCAGGGACCCGGACGCCGATCCGAGCCCGGAAGAGGTCGCGCTTCGCCTGCAGATGCGGCTCCAGCGGCTCGACGCGATGCGCGAGGCTGGAGCGCGGCTGATCGGGCGCGATCGGATCGGGCGCGACGTTTTCCAGCGCGGCGCTCCCGAGGGGCTGCGGTTGATCCGCAAATCCGCCTGGCAGGTGCGCGACTTCGACCTGTTTGCTGCCTACGGGGTGGTGCGCGCGCGGACTCAGCCGGCGATGCACGTGGTCCACGCCCGGTCGGTAATGACGCTTGAGGAAGCAATCGCGCGAGTCGGCCGAATGATCGGCTCGGCGCTCGACTGGACCCTGCTCGAAAGCTTCCTGCCAACTACCCAGGACCGCCAGTTCCGCCGTTCGGCTCTGGCGTCGAGCTTCCTCGCGATGCTCGAGCTGGCGCGGCGCGGCCGCCTCGACTTCGCGCAATCCGAAGCCTTTGCGCCGATCAGCCTCAAGGCAGCCTGATGGACGAGCTTGCCCGCGCCATCGAAGCGACCCTGTTCGCGTCCGCGGAGCCGCTGAGCGCTGCGGATATCGGACTCCACGTCGGTGACGGGGATATTGAGCGGGCGCTGGCCGAGCTTGCGGCGCACTACGCAGGCCGCGGGATCGAACTCGTCGAACGCGGCGGGCGCTGGCACTTCCAGACCGCGCCCGACCTCGCGCATCTTCTTCGCCGCACCCGCGAAGAAGTTCGCCGCCTGTCCCGCGCCGCGACCGAGACGCTGGCGATCATCGCCTATCACGAGCCCGTCAGCCGCGCCGAGATCGAGGCGATTCGCGGCGTGCAGATTTCAAAGGGCACGATCGACGTGCTGATGGACGCCGGCTGGGTTCGCCCCGCGGGACGCCGCGAGGGGCCTGGACGCCCGCTGCTCTACGCGACGACTCCTGAGTTCCTGTCGCACTTCGGCCTCGCTTCGCGCCGCGACTTGCCGGGCATCGACGATCTCAAGGCCGCCGGCCTTCTCGACCCGCTCGACGAAAGCATGTTGCAGCTCCAGCTGGAAAGCGATGAGCAAGACGACTAGATAGCCGGCGCAAAGGAGTTTCAAGATGGGCGGTTTCAGTATCTGGCATATCCTGATCTTCGCGATCATCCTGCTGCTGCTATTTGGCGGCAATCGTTTTTCGGCAATGATGGGCGACGTCGCCAAGGGCCTCAAAAGCTTCAAGGCCGGAATGGCCGACGAAGAGGATGAAAAGCGCGCGCGTTACGACGAGCAGCGCCGCAACGATCCGCCGCGCCAGATACCGCGCGACAATGTTCGCCCCGGTGAGCCGATCGATGTCACTCCACGCCCCGCTGATCCGGTCGCTCCGCCGCCACCTGACGACAGCGAGGCGCGCTAGCTTCCAGCCCCCGGATGTTTGGCGTCGATTCGACCGAGCTTGCAGTCGTTGCGTTGCTCGCGCTGATTTTCATCGGCCCGAAAGACCTGCCCAGAGTTCTTCGCACGGTCGGGTACTGGGTGGGCCGAATGCGCGGCATGGCGCGCCACTTCACTTCTGGCATCGAAAGCATCGTCCGCGAGGCCGAGCTGGAGGAAATGGAAAAGAAGTGGCGCGAGGAGAATGAGCGGATCATGCGTCTCCACCCGCCGGAGGGCGATTATCCGGAACCCGATCAGCCTGGTCACTCTGCTCAGCCACCCACTGAACCGGGCCAGCCCGATACGATGTCGCCGGTGGGGACGCCGGCAGAGCCGGGGCCCGACGACGATCTGCCGGTCCACCAGCGGCCGCTGCCATGAAAGACCTCGACGACAGCAAGCAGCCGTTGCTCGAGCATCTGATCGAGCTTCGCCGCCGGCTGCTGTGGTGCTTCGCCACGGTTTTCATCTTCTTTTTCATCTCGCTGGCGTTTGCGCGTGATATTTTTGCGATCCTCGTCCAGCCTCTCCTTCGCGCCGGGCAGGGGAAGCTCATTTACACCGATATTTTCGAAGCGTTTTTCGTCCAGGTGAAGGTCGCGCTGTTCGCCGCACTGATGCTGAGCTTCCCGGTAATCGCGACCCAGCTGTGGCGGTTCGTCGCGCCCGGCCTCTATTCAAAGGAAAAAAACGCCTTTTTGCCGTTTCTCTTCCTCACTCCTCTGTTTTTCGCGGCGGGCGCCAGCTTCGCCTATTTCCTGGCGATGCCGTGGGCGCTTCACTTCCTGCTCAGTTTCCAGGGCAACGTCGGCGGGGTCCAGCAGGAAGCCTTGCCCGGCGTCGGCAATTATCTGACGTTCGTTACGCGCTTTCTGTTCGGGTTTGGTGCCGCTTTCCTGCTTCCGATCCTGCTTATGATCCTCGAACGAGCGGGCATCGTCACGCGCGAGCAGCTGGCCAAGTCACGGCGCTACGCGATCGTCGGCGCGGCCGCACTGGCGGCGGTGCTGACGCCGCCCGACGTCGTCTCGATGCTGATGCTGCTCGTGCCGCTCTATGCCCTCTACGAATTCGCAATCCTCGCGATCCGGCTGACCCACTGGCACGCGGCACGCAAAGCGCGCCGCTCGGCGGAACCGCCGGCGGCTGAGGTAAATGTCGAGCCCTAAAAAAAGAGAGGGCCCGGAAGCGCCACCGGGGGGGGAGGGTTGGCGGTTCCGGGCCCATTTACTCGGATAGCGAGAGCGGGGGGGCAAAAGGTCACTATCCGACTTGCAGAACGCGCCTGATTTGAAATCGGTTCCGATCCCGCAAAAGTTTTTTGAGCGCAGGCGAAACGATCGCAACAGGCCTGCTTAAACGGCGGGAAAT
>JBDSGQ010000062.1:0-28108 GCA_039918915.1 Sphingomicrobium sp. | reverse complement strand
CCGACATCTTTTCCGGATTGGTGATGAAGTAGGGCGACAAATAGCCGCGGTCGAATTGCATGCCGTCGACGACGTCGAGCTCGAACTCGAGCCCCTTGGCTTCCTCGACGGTGATCACGCCTTCCTTGCCAACCTTGTCCATCGCCTCGGCAATTTTCTCGCCGACTTCCTTGTCGCCGTTGGCGGAAATGATTCCGACCTGGGCGATTTCCTGGCTTCCGGAGACGTTCTTGGAACGGCTCTTGAGGTCAGCGACAACCTTCACGACGGCGATATCGATGCCGCGCTTGAGGTCCATCGGGTTCATTCCCGCCGCGACCGACTTCATGCCTTCGCGCACAATCGACTGCGCCAGCACGGTGGCCGTGGTGGTGCCGTCACCGGCGAGGTCGTTGGTCTTGGAAGCGACTTCGCGAAGCATCTGCGCGCCCATATTCTCGAACTTGTCCTTAAGTTCGATTTCCTTGGCGACGGTGACTCCGTCCTTGGTGATGCGCGGTGCGCCAAAGCTTTTGTCGATGACCACGTTGCGGCCCTTTGGCCCAAGCGTCACCTTCACTGCATTGGCGAGAATATCGACGCCCGCGAGAATGCGTTCACGCGCATCGCGGCCGAATTTCACGTCCTTGGCTGCCATCTGGCTACCCCTTCTGACTTTGGAAATTGATGATTGGAAAGCGTGAGCCGGCTCAGCCGACGATTCCGAGAATGTCGCTTTCCTTCATGATGATCAGGTCTTCACCGTCGATCTTCACTTCGGTGCCCGACCATTTGCCGAACAGGATCTTGTCGCCGGCCTTGACGTCGAGCGGCGTAATGCTGCCGTCGTCGGCGCGAGCGCCGGTACCGACCGACACAACTTCGCCTTCCTGCGGCTTTTCCTGAGCCGTGTCGGGAATGATGATCCCGCCGGCACTTTTTGCCTCGGCCTCGACTCGGCGGACGAGGACGCGATCATGAAGCGGCCTGAAACCCATGGGCGTAACCCCTTTTTGCTTGCGTTGCTGAACTAGCCGTTGGCACTCCCACCCGGAGAGTGCCAACGCTGAGAGCCATATGGTTGCGCCCTGCTATTCCGTCAACGGGGCCCCGCCGTTTTGGCGTGCCGAGACCTTAAGCCGGGTCAATCCCAGCCGATCGCGCATGATCCAGCGGGCCAGCATCAGGACTGCGACCGCAGCCAGGCCGCTGGCCAGGCCGACCCAGATGCCGACGCCGCGCCAATCGCGGGCGAACGCCAGCCAAATGCCGATCCCCAGCCCCACGACCCAATAGCCGACCACCGCGAACAGCAACGGCCAGCGCGTGTCGTGGAGCCCGCGAAGCATGCCGGCGCCGATGACCTGGGCACCGTCGACGAGCTGAAACGCGGCGGCCACCCGCAGGAAACTGACCGCCAGGGCGATGACCCCGGCGTTGGCGGGGCTGTCGCGCAGGAAGAGCGTGACCAACTCGCGCGGGAAAATCCACATCAGGATCGCCATTGCGCCCATGAATCCCGCGCCCAATGCCCAGGCTGTCCAGCCCGCCCGGCTAAGCGCGTCTCCGTCGCCGCCGCCAAGCGCAAGCCCGACGCGAACCGTCGCGGCCTGGCCAAGGCCGAGCGGGACCATGAAGGTGATTGCCGCGACCTGCAGCGCAACCGCGTGGGCGGCCACCGTCGGCGCCCCAATCCAGCCCATGAAGTAAGCGGCGAGTGCGAACACCCCCATTTCCAGCGCCATGGTCGCGCCGATCGGCCAGCCCAGCCGGACCATCGCCAAAGTCCGCTGCCGATCGAACCGCCACCAATTGCCGAGCAGGTGAAAGCGGCGATAGCGGCGACCCCGGATGGCCACCGCAATCAGCGCTCCGCACAGCACCAGCCACGTCAAGGTACTGCCGATCCCCCCGCCGAGCAGCCCGAAGGCCGGCAGACCGAAATGACCGAAGATCAGCGACGAGCTGAGCAAGGCGTTGAGTGCGATTCCGGCGATGCTGAGCCACAGGATGATTCGCGGGTGCTGCAGCGATGAGACGAAGTTGCGCAGCAATTGGAACAGCAACCACGGCGCCGCGCACCACATATAGGCGCGCAGGAACGTCTGGCCCTGGCTAGCCAGAGTTTCGTCGATTCCAAACGCGCGCATGAAAGCGCCGACGTGCCACAGCAGCAGCCAGTAGGGCGGCATTGCGATCGCGATCAGCCATAGTCCCGCCCGGAATGTCCGGCGGACGTCGCGCACCGCATTGAATCGCTGCCCAAGCGCCGTTGCCATCATCGGCGACGACGCCGTGACCAGGCCGAGCAGCAACAGGTTGAGCGTGAATGTCAGATTGAGGGCGAGCGTCGCGGCGGCCAACTGGGTCGCGCCAAGCCGGCCCATCAGCAGGATGTCGGTGGCCTGGATCAGCTGCTGCGTCAGATTGGCCAGGATCAGCGGCCAGGCCAGCTTCAGCGTAGCCCGAAGCTCTTCGCTCCAGGCGTGCTTCCGCTCCGCTGATGAAAGGTTGGCCGTGGCGTTCATCGGCCTGCCTTTGCGAGGAGCGCGGCAGCGAAGCAATGCGGACGCGATTCGGATCGCTCGGCCGCGCTCGCAATGGCGCATATTTTGGGCTAGCGCGCACCGCTCGATACGTCAGAGGTTCATGCATGAAATTCGTCCGCGCAATCTGGAAGCTGCTCGTCGGGATCAAGGACGGGCTAGTGCTTCTGCTCATGCTGTTGTTCTTCGGGATGCTCTATGCCGGCCTTTCGGCCCGGCCAGATCCCGTCACGGCGGGCGTCCTCGACCTCAGCCTGGCGGGAAGCCTGGTCGAACAGCCCGCGCGCTCCGACTGGTCGACGGTCGCCGGCCGGCCACGGGCGCAGGAATTCCGTTTGCGCGATCTCATCGCCGCGCTGGACCAGGCGCGCAGCGATGACCGGGTCAAAGCGATTGCCCTCGACCTCGACGGTTTTTCGGGCGGCGGACAGACCGCGATCGGCGACCTGGCCGAGGCAGTCCGCCGCGTTCGCGCTTCGGGCAAGCCGGTGGTCGCCTACGCCGTAGGATACAGCGACGACAGCTATCAGCTCGCTTCCGCGGCCTCCGAAATCTGGCTCAATCCGCTCGGCGCGGTGCTCGTCACCGGCCCCGGTGGATCGAACCTTTATTACAAGGGCCTGCTCGATAAGCTTGGAGTAACCGCTAACGTCTATCGCGTCGGCACCTACAAGTCCGCGGTCGAACCATTCATCCGCAACGACATGTCGCCCGAGGCGCGGCAGAACTATCAGGCGCTGGATGCGGCCCGACTGAACAGCTGGCGGGCAAGCGTCCATCGCGACCGGCCAAAGGCTAACGTCGACCGGGTGCTCAAGGACATGAACGGGGCGGTCGCGGCCGCTGGCGGAGACATGGCCAAGGCCGCGCTTGCGGCCGGGCTGGTCGACCAGCTGGGCGAACGGCGGCAGTTCGAAAAGCGCCTGGCCGAGCTGGGCGGCGACGGCAATTCCGAGGACAATTTCGCGCGGGTGAAGCTGCGCTCCTACATCGCCGATGTGGTCAAGAAGCCGCATGGGCCAATTGGCGTCGTCACCGTCGCCGGGATGATCGTCGACGGCAAGGCCAGCCCCGGAACGGCCGGTGGGGATACCATCGCTCAGGAAATCGAGCGCGCGGTCAACGACAAGCGCATCAAGGCGCTGGTCATGCGCGTCGACAGTCCAGGCGGATCGGTGCTCGCTTCAGAACGCATTCGCCAGGCGCTGCTCGAAGCCAAGGCCAACAAGATGCCAATCGTCGTGTCGATGGGGAGCGTTGCCGCGTCGGGCGGCTATTGGATCTCAACCCCCGCCGACTTCATCTATGCCGAACCTTCGACCATCACCGGGTCGATCGGCGTGTTCGGAGTGATTCCAAGCTTTCAGGGAACGCTGCAGAAGCTCGGCATTGGCGCCGACGGAGTAAAAACCACGCCACTGTCGGGCGAACCCGACCTGTTAAAGGGCCCCTCGCCCGAGGCCAGCCAGCTGATCCAGAACGGCGTCAATTCCATGTACGCGCGGTTCCTCGGCATTGTCGCGCAGTCGCGGCACCGAACGCCGCAACAAATCGACCAGATCGCACAAGGGCGGGTGTGGGACGGCGGCACCGCCCATCAACTCGGCCTGGTCGACGGCTTCGGCGGAATGGCCGAAGCGATCGGCAAGGCTGCCGCGCTCGCCAAGCTCGGCGACGAGCGGCAGGTCACCTATCTGGAGCCGCCGACCAGCTGGAAAGATCAGTTGCTGGCGACGCTCGATGAGCAGGACAAGGATGATGCTGGCACTTCGGACGACGCCTTTGCGGCGCTTGCTCGCGGACCGGAGCGCCAGCTCGCCGCAATGCTCGCGAATGTGCGCGCGATCCTTGCCGGCCCAAGCATTCAGGCCCGCTGCCTGGAGTGCGGCGGAGTGGCGCCGGCATCGCTCGACCAAAGAGACGCAAGCTTGCTCACGATCATCGGCAACTGGCTGGCGTCGAGCTGAGCGGTCGCCGCGGGTTCGAGCGCGCTTGCGGCGGCGGCCTGATCGTCTAGCATCCGCCTCGGGGCCGAGCCTGCGACCCCGCGGGGAAATTTCATGAACTGTCGAATGCTGTTGCTGGCGACCGCCGGCGGGTTGCTGATCGCTGCGGCCGGCCACGCCCAAACCATCGTCACCGAGCGCTCGGTCGCGGCGCACCAGGCATTCCTTGCCAGCGACGCTCTCCAGGGGCGCGGCAGCGCGACCCGCGACGAGGCGATCGCCGCTGCCTATGTCGCGTCCGAGTTCCAGTCCTATGGCCTGGAGACAGCCCCCGGAATGGACTCTTTTCTGCAGCCGGCGACCGTCATTCGCGAGCGGATTGCAGGCGCGGCCAAACTGACCAGTGACGGCATGGCGCCGGTTACGCCGACCGTGTTGCTGGCGCCGGCAGAGCCCGTCACCGGAACGCTCGCCGTGGCAACCTCGGCAGACCCGAAGGCGCTGCCCGCCGGCGACATGATTCTGGTCAGCGCCAGCGGCGCTGATGTCGGCGCACTTTACCGGGCGGCTTCTACCGCGCACGCCAAGCTGCTGCTGCTGACGGAGGATGAGCCCGGGACGGCCAAGCTTCTGGCTATGTTCGGCGGCGCTCCGCGCATCTATCTGGAAGGCAAGCGGCCAGCGCAGCGCATCTCCGTCGCAGTGCTTCGGCCTGCCGAGGCAGCGGCTCTCGCCAAGCAGGCAGGCAAGGCCGTAACTCTTGCGGTGCCGATAACCGAAGAACGGGCCACAACCACCAACGCCATCGGCTTTCTGAAAGGTAGCGACCCAAAGGCGGGGACGCTGCTGTTCACCGCTCACCTCGATCACCTCGGAATGAAGTCCGACGGGACCATCATGCACGGCGCCAACGACGATGCATCCGGCACGACCGCCGTAATGGAGCTTGCCCAGGCGCTGAGCAGCGGCAAGCGGCCCAAACGCAGCATCCTGTTCGTCTGTTACGGTTCCGAGGAACTGGGCGGCTTCGGTTCAACCTATTTCGCCGAGCACCCGCCGGTGCCGCTTGGCCAGATCGTCGCCAATGTCGAATTCGAGATGATCGGCGCGCAAGACCCCAAGCTGCCCAAGAACACGCTGATGATGACGGGGTTCGAACGGTCCAGCCTGGGGTCGGCGCTAAAGGCGCACGGGGCGCTGGTGACCGGCGATCCTTATCCGGACGAACATTTCTTCCAGCGTTCCGACAATTACTCGCTCGCGCTGAAGGGTGTGGTTGCGCATACCGTTTCGGGCTGGGCAGTCACGCCCACCTATCATCAGCCGACCGACACCAATGCCAACCTCAACATCGCCTTCATGACGCACGCGATCCGTTCGCTGGTCGCCCCCGCGCATTGGCTTGCGAACAGCCGCTTCGTGCCGGCGTGGAAGGCAGGCGGGAAGCCTTCCCCGGCCGAGTGAATTAGGCCAAGCGACAGTTCGCTTAAATGTGAATCGGCTTGCCGGTAACCGCCATTGCCGCTTCTTTCAGCGCTTCGCTGTGCGTCGGGTGAGCATGGCAGGTGTAGGCGATGTCTTCGCTCGTCGCGCCGAATTCCATCGCCAGCGCCGCTTCGGCAATCATCGTTCCACCGACGGAAGCGATGATCCACACACCGAGCACGCGGTCGGTCTTGGCATCGGCGATCACCTTGACGAAGCCATCGGGCTCCTTGTTGGTCTTGGCCCGGCTGTTAGCGAGCATCGGAAACTTGCCGACCTTGATCTCGCCATGTTCCCGGGCTTGCTCTTCGGTCAGCCCGACGCCGGCGATCTCCGGCATGGTGTAGACCACGCTGGGGATGACATCATGGTTCACGATGCCCGTCTGGCCGGCGATGTTTTCCGCCACCGCAATGCCCTCGTCCTCGGCCTTGTGGGCGAGCATCGGGCCCGGAATCACGTCGCCGATCGCCCACACGCCCGACACTGTCGTGCGGAAATCATGGTCGGTTTCGATCTGGCCGCGCGGGTTCGGCGTGATTCCGGCCTTGTCGAGCGCAAGACCTTCGGTATTGGGCTTGCGACCGATCGAGACGAGCACGACGTCGGCTTCGAGCGTTTCCGCGGCACCGCCCTTGGCCGGCTCGACCGTCAGGCTGACGGTGTCGCCTTTGCGCTCGGCAGCCGTGACCTTGGTCGACAGCTTGAATTCGAATCCCTGCTTCTTGAAAATCTTGTTGGCGTCCTTGCGCACGTCGGCGTCGAAGCCGGGCAGGATCTGGTCGAGGAATTCGACCACCGTGACCTCAGCGCCGAGCCGCCGCCAGACCGAGCCAAGTTCGAGCCCGATGACTCCGCCGCCGATCACCACCAGCCGCTTGGGCACTGCGCCAAGCTCCAGCGCGCCGGTCGAATCGACGATCCGCTCCTGGTCGATGGTAATGCCCGGCAGCGGCGTAACCGACGAGCCGGTGGCGATGACGATGTTCTTCGCCCGCACCGTCCGGTCGCCGACCTTGACCGTATCCGCGCTTTCAAAGCTGGCGCGACCCTTCAGCCATTCGACCTTGTTTTTCTTGAACAGGAATTCGATGCCCTGGGTCAGGCCCTTGACCGCTTCCTTGCGGCCGTTGTGCATGGCTTCGATGTCGAGCTCGACGCCTGTGGCCTTGACGCCCCATTGCGCCATTCCCCCGTGCGCCGCTTCCTCGAACAGCTCGGACGCATGGAGCAAGGCTTTCGAGGGGATGCAGCCGACATTGAGGCACGTGCCGCCAAGCGTGTCGCGGCTTTCGGCACAGGCCGTCTTGAGCCCGAGCTGCGCGGCGCGGATGGCGGCAACGTAACCACCGGGCCCCGAGCCAATCACCAAGACGTCGAAATCGTAATCAGCCATTGTTCTCTTTCGGGAAGGAATGCTTCGGGCGCGACATAAGGGGGCGACCGGCCCGAATCCACCCCGGACGGATCGGCGACATATGAGTTGCGCGGTCAGGCGGCGTCTGCGAGCGGCTTGGCCGATGAAGGTCCGCGAGCTGTTGGCGACTGCGCAAATTCCCGGCGGCGAGGAATTGCGCCTGTTCCGCCGCGACCGCGACTACATGATCGTGCTCGACCGCAACGAGCTGATGAATAGCCGCATGAGCGGGTCGGAAGAGCAGCTGGCAGCACTGACGATCGCGCGGCTACGCAACGGCACCAACCCACGCTTGCTGATCGGCGGCTACGGCATGGGGTTCACGCTGCGGGCGGCGCTGGCGGTATTGCCGGCAGGGGCATCGGTAGTCGTCGCGGAGCTGGTGCCGGACATCATCGCCTGGGCGCGCGGGCCGATGGCCGAGCTGACCGCCGGCTGCCTCGACGACTCGCGCGTAAGCGTGGTCGAAGGCGATGTCGCGGCGGTCATCGCGGCCGCGCGCGGCACCTACGATGCGATTTTGCTCGACGTCGACAACGGCCCCGACGGGCTGACGCGGACCGGGAACGACGGCCTTTATTCAGCGTCCGGCCTGGCGGCGGCGAAAGCGGCGCTGGTCCGCGACGGCATTTTCGCAATCTGGTCGGCCAGCGACGACCCCGCCTTCACGCGCAGACTCAATGCCAACGGTTTCGCGGCCACGCCGACAAAAGTCCGCGCCCGCCCCAACGGCAAAGGCCCGCAACACACGATCTGGCTAGCGGAGAGCATCTAGGCGAGCGTCAGTTTTCGACCCATTGCGGACATTGGCGCCTAGTGCCATCACTCAAGCTCGGCGGTCTAGCAACGCGCCGGCGCAGCACCTGGCGGGATGAGGGCAAGCCGATGGTTCGTTTTTCAGCAGCCCTCCTCCTGGCAATTCTGCCCTTGGCAGCAAGCGCTTATTCACGGCCCGCAACATCCGACGCGCATTATCTATTCGTCTGGGCTGGGGATCAGGCCAAACAGGGCAACGACTTCTTGGCGGTCATAGACGCCAATCCCGTGTCGCCGACGTACGGAAAATTGATGACCAGCGTGGGCACGAATGTGAAAAGCGTCCGTCCGCATCACACCGAATATCAGATGCCGGCGAGCGGGATGCTCTTCGCGAACGACCACGATGGCAATCAGACAACAATAATCGATCTGCGCGAGCCGCTGAGGCCGCGCGAGACGACGTCCTTCGGAAGCATGGCCGGCTACAGCATGGCCCATAGCTTTTTGCGCCTACCCAATGGGCACGTGCTCGCGTCGTTCCAGTTCGCGGATAAGGACGGGTCGATGGCGATGAATGCCAAGACCGGCGGCTTGGTGGAGATCGACGATGGTGGAAAGGTTATCCGCTCCGCGTCCAATGCAGATCCGGCATTCACCGAAGAGGGCCTTCTTCCTTACAGCCTCGTGGTTCTTCCCAAGATCGACCGAGTGCTCGTCACCAACTCTCCGATGGGCGACGCTTACCTGCTGACGAGCAACACCTATCAGGTTTTCCGCCTGACGAACCTCAAGCTCTTGGGGACCTACCGATTTGATCCAGGTCCAAACCTTCACGCCAATATCGATCCCGAAGAGCCGCGCGTGGGGCCTGACGGCGCGGTATTTGTTCAAACGCTCTCGTGCGCGGTTCAGCGGGTCACCGGGCTTGATTCACCACGGCCCACGGCCAGGTTCGTGCATCAATTTCCCGGTGAAGATTGCGGCGTACCGACCATTGTTGGCCACTATTTGGTGCAGAGCGTGCCCGCGATCCACGGCTATGTCGTTCTTGACGTCGCGAATGGTTCCAAGCCGGTCGAAGTGTCGCGACTGACCATCAGTAGTGACTACGCACCTCACTGGACAGGGTGGGATGCAAAGTCGCACCGGCTGGTCATCACGTCGAAGCAAAAGGAAGACAGGATGTTTCTGCTCAAGCTCGACGATGCGACCGGAGCGTTGAGCATCGACACCGCGTTTTGCGATACTGACGGCAAGATTGGCTTCAGTTTCGCCGGACGTGCTTGGCCGCATGGGTGGACGGGTGACGGCCAGCCCCATGGTGCGGTTTTCTCCCGCTAGCGCGAACGGCAGCTTTCCACCCAAAGCAGACATTCCAACTCGAAACCTAGAGGTCGATCAGAAGCCTCGTCGGGTCTTCGATCGCTTCCTTGACGCGGACCAGGAAAGTGACGGCTTCGCGGCCGTCGATCACGCGGTGGTCGTAAGTCAGCGCGAGGTACATCATCGGACGAGCGACGATCTGGCCGTCCTTGACCACTGGCCGCTCCTCGATCCGGTGCATGCCGAGCACCGCCGACTGCGGGGGGTTGATGATCGGCGTCGAAAGCAGCGATCCGAACACGCCGCCATTGGAAATGGTGAAAGTGCCGCCTTGCATTTCGTCCATGGTCAGCGAGCCATCCTTGGCCCGCTTGCCATAGTCCGCGATCGTCTTTTCGATTTCCGCAAAGCCCATCCGGTCGGCGTTGCGGACCACGGGCACCACCAGCCCCTTGGGGGCGCTGACCGCGACCGAGACGTCGAGATAATCGTGATAGACGACCTCATCGCCTTCAAGGCTGGCGTTGACGCTGGGAACGTCTTTGGCCGCAAGCGCGCACGCCTTCACGAAAAAGCCCATGAAGCCGAGGCGAATGCCATGCTTCTTTTCGAACAGATCCTTGTAGCGGGCGCGGGCCTCGATCACCGCCGACATGTCGACATCGTTGAACGTCGTCAGCATCGCCGCGGTGTTCTGCGCGTCCTTCAGCCGCCGCGCGATGGTCTGCCGCAAGCGCGACATCTTGACCCGTTCCTCGCGCCGTTCACCAGCGTTCGCTGCCGCAGGCGGGGCACTGGAAGGCGCGGCTTGAGGATCGGGTGCGGGCACTGTGGCTTCCGGTGGCTGGGGCGCCGCCGGCGCCGGAGCTGCCGATTTCTGCGCTTCAGCAGCGGCGATCACGTCGTCCTTGGTCAGCCGGCCATCCTTGCCGGTGCCCTTAATGCTGCTTGGATCGACATGATATTCCAGCACGGCCCGCCGCACCGCCGGCGACAAGGTGGTGACTGCGTCGTCGTCGGCAGACGGCGGTTGCGGCGGCGCCGGCGGTGCCTGGGGAGCATGTTCAGCGCCGCGCGGGGCCGGCGTCTCGCCTGCTCCGGCCGGGTTGGTGCTCGCATCCGCAGCGGCCTTGGCGGGCGTGTCCGCAGCGGCAGCGCCGCCTTCGGTGATGCGCGCAATGACGGCGCCGACCGCGACAGTCTCGCCTTCCTTGACCACCTGTTCGGCTAGTGTTCCGGCTATTGGCGAGGGTACCTCGACGGTGACTTTGTCGGTTTCCAGGCTGGCGATCGCTTCATCCGCCGCGACTGCCTCGCCCGGCTTCTTCAGCCATTGCGCAAGCGTGCCTTCGGTGATCGATTCTCCCAGCGTTGGGACCTGGACGTCGGTAGCCATCGTTTCCCTTTACTGTGCCGCCACGGCCGCGCCGCGCGTCGGCTCACTGCTCTGCGATCCGTTGTTTGTCGAGGACGGGTTTGTTGACGGATGCCCAAGCGCCGCTCCGATCAGCGCTGCTTGTTCGGTGGCATGGCGCTTCGCTAATCCAGTGGCGGGCGAAGCGCTTGCATCGCGGCCGGCATATTGCGGACGCATGCCCGCCAAGCCCGCTTCCGCAAGACTTTGCTCAAGCAGGCTCTCGACGAAGAACCAGGCACCATTGTTGCGCGGTTCTTCCTGCGCCCAGATGACATCCTGCAGGTTCGGCATCGCCAGCAGCCGCTTTACCAGCGGCTCCGACGGGAAAGGATAAAGCTGTTCGATCCGCAGGATTTCGACGCCGAGGTCGCCGGCTTCGTCGCGCGCTTCCATCAGTTCGTATGACAGCTTGCCCGAACACAGGACCAGCCGCCGAGTCTCGTTGGGAGCGGGCGGATTGAGGTCGGAAACGATCCGGCGGAAATGGCTTTCACCGGTAAAGTCGGCGATGCTCGACACTGCCAGTTTGTGCCGCAGGAGCGACTTGGGAGTCATCAGGATCAGCGGCTTGCGGAAATCGCGGCGCATCTGACGGCGCAGAATATGGAAGTAATTGGCGGGCGTCGTGCAATTGGCGACCTGCAAATTGTCGTCGGCGCACAATTGCAAATAGCGTTCAAGCCGCGCCGAACTATGTTCCGGCCCCTGCCCTTCGAAGCCGTGGGGAAGCAGCAGCACGAGCCCGCTGGCGCGGAGCCACTTGCCCTCGCCCGAGGCAATGAACTGGTCGATGATGGTTTGCGCGCCATTGGCGAAATCGCCAAACTGCGCTTCCCACATGACGAGGCATTGCGGATCCGCCAGCGAATAGCCGTATTCGAAGCCGAGCACCCCGAATTCCGACAACGGGCTGTCGCGAACTTCGAAGCGCCCGCCGCCTTCGGCATGGCACAAGGGGATGTATTTCTCCCCGGTCGTCTGATCGACCCACACCGCATGGCGCTGGCTGAACGTGCCGCGGCCGCTGTCCTGGCCCGACAGGCGCACGCCGTGGCCTTCGGCGACGAGGCTGCCGAACGCCAGCGCTTCGGCCGTCGACCAGTCGATCCCCGCGCCGTTGTCGAACATCGCCTTCTTCGCATCGAGGATGCGCTGCAGCGTCTTGTGGATGACCAGGCCCTGGGGAACCGTAGTCAGCAATTTCCCGAGCCGGCACAGCTCCTGTTCGTCGATCGAGGTGGCGATGTTGCGCCGTGCAAGCACCGACTCGTCAGGCTTGCCGAGCCCGGTCCAGCGGCCCCCGAACCAATCCGCCTTGTTCGGCGTGTAGGTCAGCGCCGCCTGAAACTCCTCTTCGAGGTGGGCGGTGTAGCTGCTGCTTTCCTGGTCGAGCCAGGCCTCGTCGATCACGCCTTCGGCGAGCAGCCGCTGGCCGTACAGCTGGCTGATCGGCGGGTGGTTTTTTATCGCCGCATACATCAGCGGCTGGGTGAAGCTGGGTTCGTCGCCCTCATTGTGGCCGAACCGGCGATAGCACCACATGTCGATGACGATGTCGCGGCCGAAGGTCTGGCGGAATTCCGTCGCCAGCTTGCAGCACCAGGTGACCGCTTCGGGATCGTCGCCGTTAACGTGCAGGATCGGCGCTTGAATGCCCTTGGCGACGTCCGACGGATATGGCGACGACCGCCCATATTGCGGGCTGGTGGTGAAGCCGACCTGATTGTTGACGATGAAGTGGATGGTGCCGCCGGTGCCGTAGCCGGGCAGGCCGGAAAAGCTCAGGCATTCCCACACTACGCCCTGGCCGGCGAACGCCGCGTCGCCGTGAAGCAGGATCGGAAGCACGGTCTTGCCGTGCGTGTCGCCCTTGAACGTCTGGGCAGCGCGCGCCTTGCCGAGAACCACCGGATCGACCGCTTCGAGGTGCGACGGGTTGGGAAGCAGCGACAGATGCACCTTTTTGCCGTCGAATTCGCGGTCGGACGACGTGCCGAGGTGGTATTTGACGTCGCCTGACCCGCCCACGTCGGCGGGGTTGGTCGCGCCCCCGGCGAATTCGTGGAAGATCGCGCGATAGGGCTTGCCCATCACATTGGTGAGGATGTTCAGCCGCCCGCGGTGCGCCATTCCGACGTCGATTTCCTCGACGCCCATCTGCCCGCCATATTTGATGACCGCTTCAAGCGCCGGGACCGCGCCTTCGCCACCGTCGAGCCCGAAGCGCTTGGTGCCGACATATTTCTTGGCGAGGAATTTCTCCCACTGCTCGGCGTGCAGCACCTTGGCGAGGATCGATTGCTTGCCTTCGGGCGTAAACTGGACGGTTTCTTCGGCGCTTTCGATGCGGTCCTGGATGAAGCGTCGCTCGTCCAAGTCGTTGATGTGCATATATTCGAAGCCGATATGGCCGCAGTAAGTCGCCTGAAGCACGGCGACGATCTCACGAATCGTCGCCTGGTCAAAGCCGAGCACTCCGCCAATCCAGATCGGACGGTCGAGATCGCCGTCGTCGAAACCATGATAAGCGGGCGTCAGGTCGGCCGGGACTTCGCGGTGGGTCAGCCGCAACGGGTCGAGATCGGCGGCAAGATGGCCACGCACCCGATAAGTGCGGATCAGCATCATCGCGCGGATGCTGTCGTCTGCCGCCCGCCGAACTTCGTCGGTGCTCGCGCCACTGGCCGCAGCTTGATCCGCCACCGCGCCGCGCACTTCGTCGATCATCGCCTGCGTCGGGTCGAGGCCGACGTTCAACTCATCGAGCTGCGACAGTGGCCAGTTGGGCCGCTCCCAGCTCGGGCCACGGTCAGGTTGTGAAAAGTTCGGGTCGATATCCGCCATCAGCTCATGCTGCCGCAAGCAGCTCCTTCAAGGTCTTGCCAAGCTCAGATGGGCTCGGCGACACCGTGATTCCAGCCGCTTCCATCGCGGCGATCTTGCTTTGGGCGTCGCCCTTGCCGCCGGAAACGATCGCGCCGGCGTGTCCCATCCGCCGTCCCGGAGGAGCGGTGCGGCCGGCAATGAAGCCGACGGTGGGCTTGCGGCGACCGCGTTTTGCCTCGTCGGCGAGAAACTGCGCGGCATCTTCTTCGGCCGCTCCGCCAATCTCGCCAATCATGATGATCGAGGTGGTTTCATCGTCGGCGAGAAACATTTCGAGGACGTCGATGAACTCGGTGCCTTTGACCGGATCGCCGCCAATCCCGACCGCGGTCGATTGGCCAAGACCTTCGTTGGTCGTCTGGAACACCGCTTCATAAGTCAGCGTGCCGGACCGGCTGACGACCCCGACACTGCCCTTCTTGAAAATGTTGCCGGGCATGATTCCGATCTTGCACTCGCCAGGCGTCAGCACGCCGGGGCAATTGGGGCCGAGCAGGCGCGACTTGCTGCCGGTCAAAGCGCGCTTCACCTTGACCATGTCGAGCACCGGAATGCCTTCGGTAATGGCGACGATCAGCGGAACTTCGGCGTCGATCGCTTCGAGGATCGAATCCGCGGCGAATGGCGGCGGAACATAGACCACCGAAGCCGTCGCGCCGGTCTGTTCGACCGCATCGCGAACGGTGTCGAACACCGGCAGTCCGAGGTGCTCGCTGCCCCCCTTGCCGGGGGTGACACCGCCGACCATTTTGGTGCCGTAAGCGAGCCCTTGCTCGGTGTGAAAGGTGCCGGTTTCCCCGGTCATCCCCTGCGTGATGACCTTGGTGTTCCGATCGACGAGGATGCTCACGCGAGGCTTCCGTCGATCTGCTTGCACGCCTCAAGCAGCTCCTTCACCGCATCGACGCTGACCTGAAGCCCCTGCCGCGCGGCATCGTTGAGCTCGATTTCGACGATCTTCTCCACCCCGCCCGCACCGATCACGACGGGTACGCCGACGTACAAATCCTTCACGCCATATTCGCCGTTCACGTATGCCGCGCACGGCAGGATGCGTTGTTGATCGTTGAGATAGGCCTGCGCCATGGCAATGCCGCTTGCGGCGGGCGCGTAGAACGCCGAGCCCGTCTTGAGCAAAGCAACGATTTCGCCGCCGCCGCCACGGGTGCGCTTGACGATGTCATCGATCCGTTCCTGCGTCGACAGGCCCATTTTGACGAGATCGGGCACGGGAATGCCGTTGACGGTCGAATATTCGGCCACCGGCACCATGGTGTCGCCGTGGCCGCCGAGCACGAACGCGTTGACGTCGCGGATCGAAACCTTGAATTCTTCGGCAAGGAAGGTCGAGAAGCGCGCGCTGTCGAGCACGCCCGCCATGCCCACGACCTTGTTGTGCGGCAGGCCGGAAAACTCGCGCAGTGCCCACACCATGGCGTCGAGCGGATTGGTAATGCAGATCACGAACGCATCCGGGGAATTGGCCTTGATGCCCTCGCCCACCGCCTTCATGACCTTGAGGTTGATGCCGAGCAGATCGTCGCGGCTCATGCCTGGCTTGCGCGGCACTCCGGCGGTGACGATGATGACGTCCGCTCCGGCAATGTCGGCATAATCGTTGGTGCCGGTAATTTTGGCGTCGAAGCCTTCGATTGGCCCGCATTGCGACAAGTCCAGCGCCTTCCCCTGCGGCACGCCGTCAACGACGTCGAACAGGACGATGTCGCCGAGTTCCTTTTGCGCAGCGATGTGGGCGAGCGTGCCGCCGATGTTTCCAGCACCGATGAGCGCTATTTTCCGACGAGCCATTTTGCTGACTTTTTCCTCTGCTGCTGGCAGCGCCGAGGGACCGGCGCGAAGGGTTGGCGGCGCTCTAAACCGGCAGATGGGGTCGGGCAACCGCTGTCCTGCCAATCAACGGCTGATCGTGTCAGGTGGTAACTAACGGGCACACCATGCGTTCATTCCGCAACGTCCAGGAGAAACCCAATGATCAAACACCTTCCCCTGCTTGCAGGGGCGGCAATGCTGGCCTTCACTTCACCAGCGCTAGCACATCCCGGCAAGGGCGGCGGGGGTGGCCCCAACAGCCACGCCAAGACCCATGCCACCACGAAGGGCAAAGGCCATTCGGCGGTCCGCGGCTATACGACCCACGGCAAGGGCTCGCTGTATGGCTACGGTACCGGGGGATGCCCCCCGGGCCTCGCCAAGAAGAACAATGGCTGCATGCCGCCGGGCAAGGTCCGCAAGCTGTACAATGTCGGTCAGCGCTACCCCGGTAGCTACGGGTCGCTGTGGAATTACAATCAGATTCCGACCGACATTCGATCGCAATATGACCTCAGCCGGTCGGGCCGCTATTATTATGGCGACGGCTACCTCTATCAGGTCGATCCGCGCACTCGGCTGATCCAGCAAGTGGTCAGCGCGCTGGCTCGCTAAGCCCCCGCGCAAGCGTGAACAATGAGGCCGTCCGGTTCGCCGGGCGGCCTTTTCTTATGCAGCGCCCGCGTGCTAGCGGCGTCAGCCAGCAAGGAGTTCGAAGCTTGGCGGAATTTACCCTTCCAAAGAACAGCCGGATCGTGCGCGGCCGCCAGTACAAGGCCGAGGACGGCAAGCGGCCAAAGACCTTCAAAGTCTATCGCTACGATCCCGACACCGGCGCCAATCCGCGCTACGACCACTTCACCATCGACCTCGACAAGACCGGCCCGATGGTCCTCGACGCGCTAATCAAGATCAAGAATGAGATCGATCCGACGCTGACCTTCCGCCGCTCCTGCCGCGAAGGCATTTGCGGGTCCTGCTCAATGAACATGAACGGTCGCAACGGGCTCGCCTGCACGACCGCGATCGAGGAGCTCAAGGGTGAGGTCCAGATCACGCCGCTGCCGCACATGGAAGTGGTCAAGGACCTGGTTCCGGACCTTACTCATGCCTACGCCCAGTACACCCTGATTCAGCCGTGGCTGAAGACCTCCAGCCCAGCGCCATCGCGCGAGCGGCTGCAAAGCCCCGAGGACCGGGCCAAGATCGACGGGCTGTACGAATGCATCCTGTGTTTCTGCTGCTCCACCGCATGCCCCAGTTACTGGTGGAATTCGGATCGCTTCCTCGGCCCGGCAATCCTGCTCCAGGCGTATCGCTGGCTGGCCGACAGCCGCGACGAGGCGACCGGCGAGCGGCTTAACGAGCTTGAGGATCCGTACCGCCTGTATCGCTGCCACACGATCATGAATTGCGCCAATGTCTGCCCCAAGGGCCTGAACCCGGCCAAGGCGATCGCCGAGACGAAAAAGCTGATTGCCGAACGGGCCGGCTGATCCGACCGTGAGCGACGAGCCAGCCGATCTGATGGAAGACGTGGGCGTTCCGACCGGCGCGACGCCCGATGCTGAACATCCCGGCTGGTTCAGCTGGGGCGACTTCCCGCGCGGCAGTTTCGCCGCAGCAACGGGACGGCTGCTGTTCAAGCCCGAGGGCGCGGGTCGCGCGATTTGCCGCATGTTCCCGTCCGAAGCCCATATGAACATGGGCGGGTCGCTTCACGGCGGATCGGTGATGAGCTTCATCGATATGTCGATGTTCGCCGGCGGGTTGTGCGCAGGAATGCAGCGCGGCCATTATGTGACGCTCGACCTGACCACGCATTTCATGGCGCGCGGACAGCCCGGTATTCCGCTCGATGCGCATGTCGAGCTGGTCAAGCAGACCCGCGGCCATGCGTTCATTCAAGGGGTCGTCCGGCAGGACGATGCCCCCTGCTACAGCTTCAGCGGGACACTCAAGCGCATTCGCGAGCGCCAAGCGCCCGCATGACAGCCGCGGTTCGGGCCGCTTACGATCGGCTGGTCAAGGCAGGCGAACTGCGTCGCGACTCCGCGCAGCTGCGCGCCGTGGTTGAACTGGATCGCCTGGCCGAGGAAAAAGCCCCCTCGCCCTTGGCTCGCCTGTTTGGCGCACGCCCCAATGGGCCCGCCGGCGTCTATCTGTGGGGCGGGGTTGGGCGCGGCAAGTCGATGCTGATGGATCTTGCCTTCGCCGAGATCGATTTGGCGCCCAAGCGCCGCGTTCATTTCGACGAGTTCATGCTTGAAACGCACGCCCGGCTGCGCCGCGTTCGGGAACGCGAGGAGGGCGATCCCATCATGGCCGTGGCGGAGGAAATCGCGGAGGAAGCCAAGCTGCTGTGCTTTGATGAAATGCAGGTCAACAACCCCGCCGATGCAATGATCCTGTCGCGGATGTTCGGCCATTTGCTCGAACAGGGGGTCCTGGTCGTGACAACATCGAACCGCCCGCCCGCGGATCTCTATCTCGACGGCTTGAACCGTGAGCTGTTCCTGCCCTTCATCGGCCTCATCAAGCAGCGCATGTCGGTGGTCGAGGTCAACGGCCCGACCGATTACCGGCTCGATCGGCTGCAGGGCGTGGAAGTGTGGCACGTGCCCAACGGGCCGGCGGCGACCGCCGCTTTGTCCCAGGCCTTTTTCCAGCTTACCGATTATCCGGTCGAAGATCGCGAGCGCGTCCCCGCCGAGGACCTCGATCTTGGCGGTGGACGCACGCTCCATGTGCCCAAAAGCCTCAAGGGCGTTGCCGTATTCTCGTTCAGCAAACTGATTGGCGAGCCGCGCGGCGCGACCGATTATCTAGCCGTCGCCCGGCGCTTTCACACGGTTATCCTGGTCGGCATTCCGGTCATGGGCGGGGAGATGCGCAATGAGGCAGCGCGGTTCGTGAGCCTGATCGACGCGCTGTACGAGCACAAGGTCAAGCTGCTTGCCGCCGCCGACGCGGAGCCTGCCGCACTGTACCCGTCAGGCGACGGAAGTTTCGAGTTCCAGCGCACCGTCAGCCGCCTCGAGGAGATGCAAAGCGCGGAATATCTGGCGGAGGGGCACGGCGCGGCGGCTTGACGCGTCCTTCCGGCGGCGTAGCGTGCACGGCTTCTCGGGGGAGACGATGACATGCGCAGCACGATCGGGCTTTTGCTTGCCTTCACAGCCACTGCGGCGATTGCCCAGGAAGCGGTCCTGCCGCCGCTCAACAGTCCGCCGCCAGCAGCACTCGCCGGAGCGCGGCGGCTTCCGCCCCAATGGGAAGCAACCACTCGCGAGATTTTCAAAACGGCAGTCGAAACTCCGACCGTCAAGGGTCGTGAAGGGCAGACCCTCAAGCTTGCCAATTATTTCGCGGCCAAATTCAAAGCGGCCGGCTGGGCGGCCGGAGACATCCACGTTCTTCCGTATGAATCGGTCCCCGGCTGGAAAACCGCGGCGCTGATCGCCCGCTGGCCCGCCGCCGGAGCGCCCCGAGCAAAACCAATCCTGATTCTGGCCCACATGGATGTCGTCGAGGCTTTGCCCAGCGACTGGTCGACCGACCCGTTCAAGCTGGTTGAAAAGGACGGCTATTTTTACGGTCGCGGAAGCGGCGACGACAAGGGCGGCCTGGTCCCGGCGATGGTCGCGCTGCTGAAGCTCAAGGCGGAAGGTTTCAAGCCCGACCGCGACATCGTCGTGCTGTTCACCGGCGACGAGGAAACCCAGGGCAAGGGTGCGGAGCTGGGCGCCATCGAATGGCGCAAGTGGACCGAAGCCGAATTTGCGCTCAACGCGGATGCTGGCGGCGGGGCCTTTACCCGAGATGGAAAGCCGCTTGGCTTCGGCCTGCAGACTTCGGAGAAAACTTTCCAGACCTATTATCTGCGTACCCGCAACCCCGGCGGGCATAGCTCGCGGCCGCGGCCCGACAACGCGATCTACGACCTCGCCGACGCCTTGAAAAAGGTTCAGGCGCATCGGTTCACGCCGATGCTTAGCGAAACTACCCGCGCATACTTCACGGCGCGTGCGGAGCAGGAAGGGGATAGCGCCCTGGGTCAGGCCATGCGGGCCTGGCTGGCCAACCCCAATGACGGCGCGGCAGCCGACGCGATCGAAGCCAATCCGCTCGAAGTCGGAATTACGCGCACGCGCTGCGTGGCAACGATGTTGAAGGGCGGGCACGCCGAAAACGCCCTGCCGCAGCTCGCCGAAGCAACGGTCAATTGCCGCGTTTTTCCGGGGGTCCAGCCGACCGCCGTTGAAGCTGACCTCAAGCGGATAACTGGCCCGAACGTTGAAGTGGTGCCGGCGGACGATATCGGCCGGCCGACCGATGCCTCGCCACTGCGCCCCGATGTGGTCGGCGCTTATACCAGGGCGGCCAAAGCGCGTTTCCCCAACCAGCCGGTTATCCCGCAAATGTCGACCGGCGCCACCGACGGCCTTGAATTCCGCTTCCGCGGGATCCCGGTGTACGGGGTCGATGGTCAATGGGGCGTGTCACCCGATGACGAGCGCGCTCACGGCAGGGACGAACGGGTGCCGGTGCAGTCCCTGTGGGACAATGTGATTCACTGGGAATCGATGCTTCGCGACCTCGCCGGGGGCGGCGTCGCTACGTCGCAAGCGCCCGAGCGGACTGGAGCACGTCCCGAGCGTGGTCAGGCACTTTGACCTTGCGCCATGCCTTGAGCACCGTCCCGTCAGTGCCGATCAAATAGGTCGCGCGCTCCATCCCCATATATTTGCGCCCGTACATCGATTTTTGGACCCAGGTGCCGAACGCGTCGGAGATGCGGCCGTCCTCGTCCGACACCAGCGGCACCGCCAGGTCGTATTTGGCGATGAATTTGTCATGGCGCTTCATCGGATCGCGCGACACGCCCACCACTTTGACGCCGGCCTGCGCGAAGTCGGCCGCGAGCTCAGTGAAGTCCTGAGCTTCGCGAGTGCAGCCCGAAGTGTCGTCTTTGGGATAGAAATACAGCACCAGCATGTGCCCAGGGGCGGCTAGGTCGATGGTGCTGCCGTCGCTCGCCGTCATCGTCAATGCCGGCGCCTTGCCGCCTTGTTCGATCATGTCATCCCTCATGTTTCACCCGGTTCCACAGCTCCAGGATGCTGTGCCGCGCCGCATCGTGCTCGGCAAGCAGCGCGTCCCAGCTCCCGGCGCCGCAAGCCGAAGCCACCAGCTCCCAAGTTGCGGCGGTCGGCTTGACGTTGCCCGGTGCGACCAGCCGCATCATCACCAGCATTCGCGACAATAGCTTCAACGCGTCGACGATGGTCGGCGCGACCAGGCCGTCGCCGACAAGCGCTTCGAGCGCGACCTCAAGCCGCGTATCGAACGCGACGTGGTGGGTCAGCTGAAGCACATGCACGGCGAATTCGAGGTCGACGAGGCCGCCCGGGCCAAGCTTTACGTCCTGCGCGCTGGCCGGCGGCTTGTGACGCTCCATGTCGGCCCGCATCTGCACTGCATCGCGCACGGTTTTGGCGGTATCGCGCGGCATCCGGAGGATTGAGCCGATCATCGCCGCTGCCCGCTCGCGGCCCGCGGGGGAGCCAAATACGGGCCGCGCACGGCACAGCGCCATATGCTCCCACGTCCAGGCGCCGTCGCGCTGGTAGCGTTCGAAGGCGTCGAACGACACCGCGAGCATCCCCTTGTCGCCTTCCGGGCGCAGTCGCGTATCGACGTCGTAGAGCGGGCCGGAGGCGGTGGGCACGCTCAGCGCGGCGGTCACCCGGCTCGCCAGGCGGTTGTAATAATCGTTCGGTCCCAACGGCTTGGTACCGTCCGACTGACCGCCCTCCGCCGCGGTATGGAGAAATATCAAGTCGAGGTCAGAGGCGTGGGTCAACGAATGCCCGCCGAGCCTGCCAAGTCCGAGGATGACCAGTTCACTGTCGGCAATGCGCCCGTGCGTTGCACGAAATTCGGCGACCGCGGCCTCGCCAAGTGCACGCACGGTCCCTTCGGCAACGCGGGCGTAGCCCTCGGTGACTTCGAGCGGGTCGCGGTGACGGTCGATCAGTTGAACGCCAAGCGCGAAGCGGCGCTCGTTGACCATGCGCCGGACGCGGTCGAGCGCTACATCATAAGGGTGGCCACGCATCGCCTTGCCGAGCACGACCGCGAAGTCCGCGGCTTCCGGCGGCATGGCGAAGCTTGAGGCGTCGAACAGGCCTTCGAACAGCTGCGGCCGGCGCGCGAGCTGGTCGGCAAGCGCGGGAGCATGGGCGAGAACCTTCGCCAGCAACCGCGCCAGCGGCGGGCGGGCTTCCAGCAGACGGAAAAAATTCACGCCGCTCGACAGCCGCTCGACGATGTCGCTCAGTCGATTGAGCGCATGACCGGGATCCGCGCCGGCGGCAATCGCCTGCATCAACGGTGGAAGCATGGCTTCGAATGCCTGCTGCGCGGGCGGCGAGCGCAACGATCGGGCTTTCCCGGAGCGCCAGTCGACGACGTGGCGCGCCGCTGCGGCGGGATCGGGAAAGCCAAGCTGTGCCAGCTCCCCCTTCAGAATTTCGGGATCGTTCGACAGACCGCCGCGATTTTCAGGCGCCAGCCCGTCGAACAGCAGCCCAATGCGTTCGACCTGGGGTTCGACCTTGGCGAGCAGCGCGGTGCCGCCGGCCAATCCGTCGAGATGGGCGACATTGTCGAGCGCCGCCGGCGCTACGGGCAACAGGTGAGTTTGCGCGTCGTCCACCATCTGAACCCGATGCTCGACGGTCCGCAGCAGCCGATAAGCCTCCGCCAGATTCCCAGCGGCGCCGTCACCCAGGTGCCCCGCCGCTTCGAGCGCGGCGATTGCGTCGAGCGTTGCTGGCGACCGCAGCGCCGGATTGCGGCCGCCATGGATCATCTGCTGGATCTGGACGAAAAACTCGACTTCGCGGATTCCCCCGCGACCGCGCTTGAGGTCGAAACCCGGCCCGATCTTCGAGTTTTGCGCAAAATGGTCGCGAATCCGCGCGGAAATCTGCCGGACTTCGTCAATTACTCCGAAATCGAGCGACCGCCGCCAGACGAATGGCTGAATCGCGTCGAGGAACCGCTGGCCCAGAGCCACGTCGCCGGCGGCGGCGCGGGCGCGGATGAAGGCCGCGCGTTCCCAAGGCAGCGCCGACGATTCGTAGTGCGAGATTGCAGCGTCGATCGGAAGCGCGATCGGAGTGACTTCGGGTGACGGCCGAAGCCGAAGGTCGACGCGCTCGACGTAGCCGTCGGCAGTGCGCTTCTGGAGGAGCTCGATTAGCCGGCGTCCAATGCGCACCGCGGCTTCGCCGGGATCATCCCGTTCGCGCCGCGGCAGAAGCGCGGGATCGAACAGCAGCAGCAGGTCGACGTCCGACGAATAATTGAGTTCGTGGCTGCCCAGCTTGCCCATCGCAATCACTGCAAATCCCTGCGGGATCGCATCGGGCAGGCGTTCCAGGATGGCGGCGCGTACCGCTTCATCGATTGCCCGGTCGGCGAATTGGGAGAGCCAGCGGGTCACCTGCTCAAGCGACATTTCGCCCGACAGATCGCCAAGCGCCACCGCCAGCGAGAGGCCCAGCCGCTGCCGCCTGAGCGTCGCTTCGAGACTATCGCCTTCGGCCGCTAGCGACAGTTCGGCCGCCGCTGTTCCGCCATGGTCGATGAAGGCCTGCGCGACTTCGGGGCAGGCCTCCAGGGCATCGCGGAGGAAGGGCGAAAAGCGGCCTGCGCGGCGGACCGCGTCATCGCGCGAATTGCGGGCGATTGGCTCATTCATCGTGGCAAATCCATGCAGCAATTCGGCCAATGGCGAAACTTCCGTGCGGTTTCTCCGTTAGCATCGCAATGAACGTCGAACGTGAAATTGATTCGGCATCGGAATTGAGCGTGATGGACCGCCGGGTCATTCGCGTTGAACTTCCGGATGCCAGCGCGGGAATCACCGCAGCGCTGCGCCGCGCCTTCGAGGCTGCGGCGTCGGAGCCTTGCGACCGCGATTTCGAGGGGTTGTTGCGCCGCCTTCACTAGACGGCATTCGCGCGACCGCTAATTATGGCGGTCGCGGCTCAATTCGTCGACTTCGCCCATGATCGTCTGAAGCGCTGATTTGTCGGGGTCGGTCTTGTGCTGACGCCGCGACGGCAGCTTGCCACTGGTCAACAGCTGCTCAAGTGCCACGCGACCGCGTGCAACGCGGCTTTTGATGGTTCCGACCGCGCAACCGCAGATGTCGGCGGCTTCTTCATAAGCAAATCCGCCAGCTCCAACCAGGATCAGCGCTTCGCGCTGGGGTTGCGGCAGGTGCATCAGCGCGCGCTGCATGTCGCCAAGCTCGATATGGCGATCCTGGCTAGCCGGCGCGGCAAGAATCTTGGAGGCGGTGAGATCATCCCACTCCCCCTTGAACCGGGCGCGGCGCATTTGGCTGAGAAACAGGTTCCTGAGGATGATGAAGGTCCATGCGCGCATGTTGGTACCAGCCTGGAAGCGCTTGCGCGCGGCCCACGCCTTGAGCAACGTCTCCTGGACCAGATCGTCAGCGAGATCGCGGCTGCCCGACAGCGAGCGGCCAAAGGCGCGCAAATGCGGAATGACAGTGGCGAGCTGGTCCTTGAATTCCGGATCGGACAGCGGAACCAGGGCCTCGTCGACGGCCGTTGGTTCGTTATCGTCGACAACCTCAGTCACTGCTAACCCCAACCCCTATTACAGCGGGCGACGGTGGCCGCACGCAGTTTGATCGAACATGAACAGCGATCATGACAGAAGTAGGTGGTCAGGAGCGCCCAACCAAGACGATGACCACAAAAAGAACCACGACCAGCAAGGTCCCGAAGATGAGGACATTGCGGGCCACTCCCGGAGTGGAGCCCGCGCGGGCTTCGGTCGTGGTTTCCACCACTACGGGTTCGGACTGTCGCGGGTCGGTCATTTGGCTTCCGTTACGAAATCATTGTTCGTCTGGCTAACGCGCTTGGCCGGACGCTGTTCCGTATCAGGCGGCGGGAACCGTCGCCGCGTCGAAAAACAATGCCTGGGCAATGGCGGCCTTGACCGTCGAGCGTTGGAACGGCTTGGTGATCAGGAACGTCGGTTCGGGCCGCGTTCCGGTCAGCAGCCGCTCGGGAAAGGCGGTAATGAAAATCACCGGCACCGAGAATTCGGCGAGGATGTCCTTTACCGCGTCGATACCGCTCGAATCGTCGGCCAGCTGGATGTCGGCAAGCACCAGGCCCGGCGGGCTTTGGCGGGCCTGTGAAACCGCTTCGTCACGAGTCACGGCGACACCCGTGACGTTGTGGCCAAGATCGCGGACGATGGTTTCGATATCCATCGCGATGATCGGTTCATCCTCGATGATCAGCACGTCGGCGAGCGTCTGGCGTTCGATTTCCTCCAACGCCTCGGCAACGAGGTTGTCGACGTCGGCCGGGCTGGCATCGATGAGATAGCCGGCATCCTCCGACGAAAAGCCTTCGAGCGACGTCAGCAATAGCGCTTGGCGCGACAGCGGCGTGATCCGCGACAACCGGGCGTGGGCAATGCTTTCCGCACCGGTCAGCGTCGCCGCCGGCTCGGAGCCTTCTTCGACATTGGCCGTCGACCAGATTGCATGGAACGTCTTGTACAGCCCAAGCCTGGGATCCACGTCGCGCGGAAATTCGTCTGGCTGGGCGACGATCGCCTCAAGCGCGGCGCGGACGAAAGCATCGCCATGGGTCTGGCTGCCGGTCAGGGCGCGCGCATAGCGGCGAAGGAAAGGCAGGTGCGGAGCAAGTTCCTGGCCAAGCGACATAAGCGGGTGTTCTCCGTCGAAATCGGGATTTGCGCCGTCTTTGCCGGCGCGCCGATGTTGTTGCAACCCTTGTCAGGTCGGATGAGCGTCGCCTTTGCTGCGCAACAAAGATGTGAAGGCGACTCTGGAACAAAGCACCCGGCATTTGGTTTCGTGCGTGGGCTGGGCAACTCGGTAAAGCTCGACTTTAGCGTCTTGGCGAGCCCGCATGCACTGGAGTGCGCGAGGAATCGTCGGGAGCCGTTGCGCTGGCAGCCACGATTTGTATGACGCGCGCTTAACTGGCCCGCGCTGGGGGGACGAGGATTTGAGTGCCAAGAAGCGAGACGAGACGGAGCAAGCGGGCGAATCCGCTGGGGCGAACAAGGCACCGGCTTCCGATCGCAGTGGGCGCAAGCACCGCTCAGGCGACCTTGGTCGAGCCCTCCGCTCGGTCTACGACGACACGGTCCGCGAGACGGTGCCGGATGATTTCCTCAAGCTCATCGGGAAGCTCGATTAGGGGCGTTGCCGCTCAGGGTGCACCGTGACTTTGGCCGCGCGGTTCGGCCGGCTGCCTACCGCAGGCAAGCTGCTGCTGATTCTAACCGCCGTCCTGCTGCCCATCGGCCTCGCGCTGACGTGGGTCGGACAAAGCGGAATCAGTCAGGCTGAATCAGCGCTTTCGTCTCAATCTCAAACCCGTTCAGTCACTGCCGCCCGGTCCGTTGAAAGCCTGATCGCGCGCAACGCACTGGCGATGCGCATCGCCGCAAACGCCGCGCTGGTCGACGGGCCCGATGGAGCCTGCGATCGCGCGCGCCGGTCATTGGCAATCGCTCCCGCCGTCGCGCAGAGTTTCGAATTCGAGCGGGCCGACGGCAAGTCGCTGTGCGCCGCGGGCGACGTTCCCGACACCGGCTCGCTGCCGGTTGTTGCTCCGGGCGACATTCGGGTCCGGGTATCGCCAGGTTCGGACGCAGTCGCGATCCGGGTCGGGGTCAATGGCGGAATGGCGACTGCCCTGGTGAGCGCGCCGGAGCTTCGGTCCGCGATCCTCCAGTCGGGAGCCGATGTGCAGGCTTTCATCCTTCACGACGAGTCGCGGGACCTGCGCGTTGTCGGCCAGCGCCAGGACGGGGATCCGGGCCTAAAAATCGCCGACGTTCCGATCGGCAACGGTCCGCTGCGCGCGCGCGTCGCCATCGCCCAAACGCGAGTCAGCACGTCCGACCGGCTCATGCTGCTGCTGCCGGTGTTGATGTGGATCGCCGCGGCGCTGATTACCTGGCTGGTCGTCAGCCGCCTGCTCGTTCGCCCACTGCGACGGCTTGAGCGCGCAGTCACCGAATATCAGCCGGGCGCGGCCGAGCTGGATTTGCCTAGCAACCTTGGGCCGGCAGCGGAGATCGAGGAACTGCGTGACGCCTTTGAACGGGCGATTACGCGAGTCGATCAATCCGAACAGGAAATGAGCGGCGCGCTTGAGGGCCAGCGGCGGCTGGTTCGCGAAGTCCACCATCGCGTCAAAAACAATTTGCAGGTCGTCGCGTCGCTGCTCAACATCCACGGGCGCAGCGCCGAAGCCCCGGAAGCGCGCGCCGCTTACGCCGGCATCAGCCGCCGCGTCGGTGCGCTGTCGATCGTTCACCGCAATCACTTTGCCGAAATGGAGGAAAATCGCGGAATCGCGCTTCGTCCACTGATCGCCGAGCTCGCCGCCGAATTGCGCGCGACCGCGCCCGAAGTATCGCGGGCACTAGCGATCGATCTCGACGTCGACAGCATCTTCACCACCCAGGATGTGGCCGTGGCAACGGCATTCCTGATCACCGAGATGGTCGAATTCGCAATGCTGAATTGCCCCAGCGAGCCGATCGAGGTTTCAGTCCGGCGCACCAGCGAACTGACCGCCCGCCTGTCGATCTGCAGCCCGGTTCTGGTGCCCGAAGATGAAGCCCAGGGCGAAAAGATTCAGTTCGAGCGGATTGTTGGCGGCCTCGCCAAGCAATTGCGCTCACCGCTGGACCGAAAGCTCGGTCGCTACAGCGTTGAGTTACCCGCATTTCCCGCCGTTTAAGCAGGCCTGTTGCGATCGTTTCGCCTGCGCTCAAAAAACTTTTGCGGGATCGGAACCGATTTCAAATCAGGTGCGTTCTGCAAGTCGGATAGTGACCTTTTGCCCCCCCGCTCTCGCTATCCGATTAAATGGGCCCGGAACCGCCAACCCTCCCCCCCCGGTGGCGCTTCCGGGCCCTCTCTTTTTTTAGGGCTCGACATTCACTTGAGCCGCCGGCGGGTCCGCCGAGCGGCGCGCTTTTCGTGCCGCGTGCCAGTGGGTCAGCCGGATCGCGAGGATTGCGAATTCGTAGAGGGCATAGAGCGGCACCAGCAGCATCAGCATCGAGACGACGTCGGGCGGCGTCAGCACCGCCGCGAGTGCAGCCGCGCCGACGATCGCGTAGCGCCGTGACTTGGCCAGCTGCTCGCGCGTGACGATGCCCGCTCGTTCGAGGATCATAAGCAGGATCGGAAGCAGGAAGGCGGCCCCAAACCCGAACAGGAAGCAGGTAACGAACGTCAGATAATTGCCGACGCCGGGCAAGGCTTCCTGCTGGACCCCGCCGACGTTGCCCTGGAAACTGAGCAGGAAATGAAGCGCCCACGGCATCGCCAGGAAATATGCAAAGCTGGCGCCCGCCGCGAAAAACAGCGGAGTGAGGAAGAGAAACGGCAAAAAGGCGTTTTTTT
>JBDSGQ010000061.1:0-13901 GCA_039918915.1 Sphingomicrobium sp. | reverse complement strand
GTGCGGGAAAGGATGGGCTCATCGGTGTTTCTTTCTCGTCTTTCCGGCGAAAGCGGGAACCTAGTTACCGGGCTCCCGCTTACGCCGGAGTGACGCAACAGAGAACCCTCCCTCGGCAAGCCATCCTCGTGGTCAACGCCGCCAGCCGCAGCGGCGCCGACGTCTTCGCCGAAGCGCGCGACAAGCTGGTCGCCGCCGGGATCGAGTTGCTCGACGCCACGGCGGTCACGCAGCCCGACCAGATGGACTCGACGATCGCTGCGGCGGTCAGGCGCGCGCCGATGGTCATCGTCGGCGGCGGCGACGGCTCGCTGTCGTCCAGCATCGAACATTTCATGGGCAGCGAGACCGTCTTCGCTTTGCTCCCGCTGGGCACCGCCAACAGCTTCGCCCGGACACTCGGCATTCCGCTCGACCTCGATGGCGCGATCGCCGTGATCGCCGGCGGCGAGCCGCGCGCGATCGACCTCGGCTGCATCAACGGCGACCATTTCCTCAACGCCGCCGCGCTCGGCCTCGCCCCCAAAATCGCCGAGACCGTGCCGCACGGGCTCAAGCGCTCGCTCGGGCGCTTCGGCTATTTGCTGTGGGCCGGCTGGTCGGCGGCCAATTTCAACGCCTTCCGCATGACCGTCGACGATGGCCGGCGGCGGCGCACGGTGTGGGCGACCGAGGCGCGGATCGCCAACGGCCGTTTCCACGCCGGGATGGAGCTGATCGAAAGCGCCGACGTCGACAGCGGCGTCATCGTCGTCCAGGCGGTCACCGGGCGCAGCGTGGTCGGCCTCGGCTGGAGCTATTTCGCGTCGGCGGTTAAATTGAACGCGCGCCATGCCACGACCCGCGAGTTTCGTGGCTGCAAGCTGACCGTTTCGACCCGGCCGAAGATGCAGGTCTCGATCGACGGCGAACTCGGCGCGACCACCCCGCTCGAGGTCAGCGTGGTGCCCGAAGCGGTGATCGTCGCCGCGCCGCGCGCCGACGACAGCGATACGAAGTCGCTCACCCCGCCGGGTTAAGCCGCCCGCCGGGCTCGGCATCGGCCAGCGCTTCCTCGATGCACTCGGTCTCGTCCGGGCTTTCGAGCCCGGCTTCCATCCGGCTCTTGCGCCACCCGCCGTGGAGGTAGAACGCGCTCGCCAGCGCGAGGTTGGCGATCGAACTGACCGGGAAGCTCAGCCACAAGGCGTCGGCCTTGAGCCACGGGTAAGCGCCGAACGCGAAGCCGAGGCGGATCGGCACCAGCCCGATGGCGAGGATGATCAGCGGCCCGACCACCGCACCATTGGCGCGGACCGTTCCGAACAGCACCAAGGTGATCCCGAACAGCAGGAAGCTCCACGTCGCCAGCAATTGGATATGCCGCGCGATCGGCAACGCGCTGCTGTTGCTGCCGAGAAACAGCGCCAGTGCCGGCTTGTCGGCCATCGCCAGCAGCACCACCAGCACACCGGTGATGAGCAGCGTGAACAGGATCCCCGAGCGGGTGATGGTGCGCACCCGGTCCCACCGCCCGGCGCCGATATTCTGCGCCACCATCGCGCTCACCGCGGCGCCCAGCGCCATCGCCGGCATCTGCAGATAGGTCCATAATTGCATCGCGACGCCGAACGCCGCCGCGGTCTCGACCCCTTCGCGGTTGACCAGGCCGATCAGCGCCAGCGCCGAACCCGAGATGACGATCATCTGCAGGCCCATCGGCAGGCCCTTGGTGACGATTGTGCGCAAGATCGCCGGGTCGGGTCGCAGATACCTGAGCTCCGCCCCGCGCAGCCGCAGCGGCAGGTCGCGCCGGTAGATGTAGATCAGCATGCCGACCAGCGCCGAGTAATTGGCGATCACGGTCGCGGTCGCCGAGCCGGCGATGCCGAGCCTGGGCGCCGGCCCGAGGCCGAGGATGAAGACCGGGTTGAGCCCGCTGTCGAGCACCACCGCGAGGATCATGAACCACAGGGGCGTGAGCGAATCGCCGCCGCCGCGCAGCGCCATCATCAGCATCACCAGCAACAGCATCGACGGCATCGCGATGAAGATCACCCTGAGATAGGCCAGCGCCAGCGGCGCCGCCCCGCCCGGCGTTCCGAGCAGCTTGAGCAACGCCGGCGAGAAGATCCACCCGGCCACCGCCAGCGCCAGCGCGATCACGATGAACGAGCCGATCGCGGTCCCGACCACGCGCCGCGCGCGGTCGATGTCGCCGCGCCCGAACGCCTGGCCGATGAGGATCGTCGAGGCCATTCCGAAGCCGAACACGAACGCGGTCAGCAGGAACATCACCATGTTGGCGTTGGAGGTGGCGGCAAGCGCGCCTTCGCCAAGGAAGCGGCCGACCCAGATCGCGTTGATGGTGCCGTTCAGGGACTGGAGGATCGAGGATGCAAGGGTCGGCAGTGCGAATTTCAGCAGGGTCGAGCCGATGCCGCCCTGCGTCAGGTCGCCGCGCTGGCTCCGTCGATCTGCCTGGTCCGCCATTCGTGTCCTTCCATTACGTCATTGCGAGCGCAGCGAGGCAATCCAGAACGCCGGCGCCGCTGGATTGCTTCGTCGTTCCACTCCTCGCAATGACGAGGTGCGGAAGTTAGCCGAGCCGTTCCAACGCGGCGCGGAGGCGCTCGGCCTCGGCGGCCTTCGAGTCATGGTCGGCGCGCGCCTTTTCGACCGCTTCGGGCTTGGCGCGTTCGGTGAAGTTGGGGTTGGCGAGGCGGGCGGCGAGGCCGTCGCGTTCCTTTTCGGCGGCCAGAGCGCCCTTGGTCAGGCGTTCGCGCTCGGCGGCAAGATCGATGACGCCTTCGAGCGGCATGGCGAACGTCGCCTCATCGACCACAACCTGCGCCGCGCCACTGCCGGTGAACGGCGACAGCTGGATCGATTCCAGCCGCGCCAGCCGTGACAGCGTCTGATGCTGGCGGTCGAGCCGCGCCGCAGTGTCCGGCGAGGCATCCGCGGCAAACAGGTGCAGCTTGGCGCCGGGCGGGACGTTGAGCTCGGTCCGCGCCGAGCGCAATTCGCCGATTAGGCGCACCACCCAGTCGAGCTCGGCCTTGGCCTGCGCATCGACCTTCGCTCCCGGTTCGGGCCACTTGGCGACGATCAGCTCGTAGGGTCGCTCGCCCATCGCGCCCCACAGTTCCTCGGTGATGAACGGCATCAGCGGGTGGAGCATGACGAGGATCTGGTCGAACGCCCAGGCGGCGACGCGACGTGTTTCGGCGGCGCGCTCACCCTGAGCTTGTCGAAGAGCCGGGGCTGTCGCTTCGACAGGCTCAGCGGGAGCGGGAGACAGCTCACCTTTCACCAACTCCACATACCAGTCGCAGAAGGTGCCCCAGGTGAAGTGGTAAATGGCGTCGGCCATGTCGTCGTAGCGGAGGTCGTCAAACGCGCGGTCGAGACGGCCAAGCGTCTCGACGACTTCGCCGATGATCCAGCGGTTGACGGGCAGCTGCGCTTCGGGCGCGGCGATGCTGTCGCTGGCGCCGACGCCGTTCATCTGCAGGAAGCGCGCGGCGTTCCACAGTTTTGTCGCGAAATTGCGATAGCCTTCGACCCGCTTTTCATCGAGCTTGATGTCGCGGCCCTGGCTTTCCATCGCGGCGAGCGTGAAGCGCAGCGCGTCGGCGCCATATTTGTCGATCAGGCCGAGCGGGTCGACGGTATTGCCCTTGGATTTGGACATTTTGGCGCCGCTGGAGTCGCGGACGAGGCCGTGGAGATAGAGCGTCTTCCACGGCACGCTTTGTTCAAGAGGCAGCTCCCCGCTGCGGCCCATGAACTCAATGCCCTGCATCGCCATCCGCGCATCCCAGAAAAACAGGATGTCGAAGCCCGAGATGAGCACGTCATTGGGGTAGTGGCGCTTGAGGTCGTCGGTTTCATCCGGCCAGCCGAGCGTGGCGAACGGCCACAGGGCCGAGGAGAACCAGGTGTCGAGGACGTCAGTATCTCGAAACAGGCAGATGATCCGCCCGCTAATCGTGACTGCGTCGTTTTCTCGCATGAAGGCGAGCATTTCTGCTTCGGAATCGAAGAAACGGAACCGAGCAGACGGCTTACCGCGCGCACCATAAAATTCCCGAACTCTCGAATCGAGTTCTGAATCGTCGCAGACGATTACTTCCCGAACGAAGCTAGCATGTGCATCATTGTCGAACTTGCCGCTCAGTCGTCCGTATACAGCACTACCGCTATCCGCGATCATCGGCCCGTACCAAGCCGGAATTCGGTGCCCCCACCACAATTGCCGCGACACGCACCACGGCTGGATGTTCTCGAGCCAGTTGAACCAGGTTTTCTTCCACGTTTCGGGGACGATCTTGATCTTGCCCGACCGAACCGCCTCAATCGCCGGACCAGCCAGCTTGGCGGCGTCGACGTACCATTGGTCGGTCAGCCAGGGTTCGGTCACCACGCCGGAGCGGTCGCCGAACGGCGTCGGGATGACGCGATCCTCGACTCGGACCAGCGCGCCTTCGTCCTCCAGCCGCGCGACGACTGCCGTGCGTGCATCCTCGCGGGTCAGGCCGAGCAGGTCGGCGGGGATGAGCCCGTCGGACGTCTGCACGACGAGCGCCCGGCCATCGAACATGTTGAGCATGTCGGCGGGCTTGAACCCGGCGCGCTTGCCGACCTCGAAATCGTTGAAGTCGTGGCCCGGCGTAATCTTGACCGCGCCGCTGCCCAGTTCCGGATCGGCATGTTCGTCGGCGACGATCGGGATCAGCCGGCCGGTGATCGGCAGCTTGATCTGCTGGCCGATCAGTTTCGTGTAGCGCTTATCGTCGGGGTGGACCGCGACCGCCATGTCGGCGAGCATCGTTTCGGGCCGAGTGGTCGCGACCTGGATCGCGCCAGAGCCATCGGCCAGCGGATAGCTCAGCGTCCAGAATTTGCCCTGAACGTCGCGCGTTTCGACTTCGAGATCGCTGATCGCGGTTTGGAACTTGGGGTCCCAATTGACGAGGCGCTTGTCGCGGTAGGCGAGGCCGCGCTTGTACAGCTCGACGAAGACGTGGGTGACGGCCTTCGAAAAGCCCTCGTCCATGGTGAAGCGTTCGTGCGCCCAGTCGCAGCTGGCGCCGAGGCGGCGGAGCTGGCGGGTGATCGCGCCGCCGCTTTCTTCCTTCCACTCCCACACCTTGGCGACGAATTCTTCGCGGGTGAAGTCGGTGCGCTTTTGCTGCTGAAGCTCAAGGTTGCGTTCGACCACCATCTGGGTGGCGATCCCGGCATGGTCGGTGCCGACCACCCACAAGGCATCCTTGCCGCGCATCCGCTCGCGCCGGGTCAGCACGTCCTGGAGCGTGATATCGAGGGCATGGCCAATATGGAGCGAGCCGGTGACGTTGGGCGGCGGCATGACGATGGTCCACGGTTCTGCATCCGCGCGGTCCGCCGGGCGGAACAGCCCCTCACCTTCCCAATGCGCGTACCAGCGATCCTCGATCGCGCGGGGTTCAAAGGTCTTGGGAAGCTCGGTCATCGTTGCCGCGACTAACCGCGCGGCCGGGAGAGGACAACCCGGCCTTGCCGAGCGCCGCGCGACCGGCGATCATATGCTGGGAACGTTCACAGGAGATCGCGATGCGCCGGATTGGGCTCGCCATTGCTGCGCTGCTGCTGTCATCGCCCGCCTTGGCGCAGCCGGTTCCGGGCTTCCTGAGCACCAGGGGCAGTGAGATCGTCGACGCCCAGGGCGACCCGGTCATCCTGCGCGGCATGGGGCTTGGCGGCTGGATGCTTCAGGAAGGCTACATGCTCAAGCTCGGCGAGCTGGGCCAACAGCACGTCGTCCATCGGCGGCTGGCCGAGCTGGTCGGGCAAGCATCGGTCGATCAGTTCGAGCAGGCCTGGCTCGACCATCACATGACCAAGGCGGATATGGATGCCCTTGGCCGCTGGGGCTTCAATTCGGTGCGGCTGCCGATGCATTACAACCTGTTCCTCGATGCCAACGCTCCGACCGGGACCGAGCGGTGGAACGAGGACGGTTTTCGCCGCGTCGATGCGCTTCTGCGCTGGGCCGCGGCCAATCGCATGTGGGTCATCCTCGACCTTCACGCCGCGCCGGGCGGGCAGGGTAGCGACCTCGCGATTTCCGACCGCGATCCGGCCACTCCGTCGCTGTGGGACAGCGCCGAGAACCAGCGGCGAACGGTCGCACTGTGGAGCGAGATCGCGCGGCGTTACGCGAACAACCCGTGGGTCGGCGGCTACGACATTCTCAATGAACCGAATTGGGATTTCGACGGCGCTGGCGGCGGACACGGCTGCAGCGACAAGCGCAACGCGCCGATCGCCGCTTTGTATCGCCGGATCACCAGCGCGATCCGCACTCACGACCGCAATCACCTGATTGTGATCGAGGGCAATTGCTGGGGCAATAATTACGCCGGAATCACGCCCGACTGGGACCCGAACCTGGTCCTGAGCTTCCACAAATACTGGAATCGCAACAACGACAAATCGATCGCTGCAGCGCTGGAATTGCGGCGCTCCACTGGCCGCCCGATCTGGCTTGGAGAAAGCGGCGAGAACAGCAACGGCTGGTACCGCGACGCGATCGCGCTGGCCGAACGCCATGACATTGGCTGGGCGTGGTGGCCGCTGAAGAAGATCGGGTTCAACAATCCGCTGGAAGTCGAAGCCAATCCGGGCTGGGGCCGAGTGGTTGCGTGGCTGACCGGCAAGGGGCCGCGGCCCGACCCGGCGGAGACGCGCGCGGCGATGATGCAACTCGCGAACCACGACGTCGACTTCGCCAACCTGACCTTCCACCCCGACGTGGTGGACGCGATGATGCGCCAGCCGCATTCGAACACGGCGCTGCCGTTCAAGGGGCATGTCATTGGCGCCTCGCCCCTCGAAATCGCGGCGGTGGATTATGACCTTGGCCCGCCGGGGGTCGCTTATGTCGATACCGTGGACGCCGACTATCACGTCGGCACCGGCGGACAGCCCGTCGAATGGAACGATGGCCGCACCTATCGCAATGACGGCGTCGATATTGCGCGGGACGCCGAAGGAACTCCTTTCGTCACGCAATTCGAGGCGGGAGAATGGGTCCAATATACTATCGACGCCGCTGAGGCGGGAACGCGCGCGGCGACGTTAACGCTCGAAGCCGGGGCGCCGGCCGTGCTGACGATTCAGGTCAATGACGGGCCGGCGGTACACGTTCCAGTCAGCGCGAATGCTTCGTGGCGAAAAACGGCACTGCCCAAACTCGGCCTGGCCCAAGGCACGAATCGGCTGAGGGTCGGCGTTTCCAGCGGCAAGGTGAAGTTTCGGGCGATCCGCTTTCGCTAAGGTTGCGCCGTCGTCGCGGCGGTCGTCGGCGCTGGCGCCTGACCAGGCTTCAGCCAGCGGCCTAGCCAGCCGAACACTTCGTCGTACCATTGGATCGAATTGTTGGGTTTCAGTACCCAATGGCCTTCATCCGGGAAGAGCAACAGTTTCGAGGGGATGCCGCGCCGCTGGAGCGCGGTAAAGGCGGCGAGGCCCTGCGTGTAGGGAATGCGGAAGTCGTTTTCGCTGGTGACGACGAGCTGCGGAGTCGACCAGTTAGTGACGTAATTGACCGGGTTCCAGCGTTCATATTCGGCCGGCGCTTCGTAATAAGCGTGGCCGCCATGTTCCCATTCGTCGAACCAAAGCTCTTCGGTTTCATAGGCCATGGCGCGGGCGTCGAACACGCCGTCATGCTGGACCAAGCAGCGGAAGCGGTTGGGCCATTGGCCTTCGATCCAGTTCATCATGTAGCCGCCGTAGGATCCGCCGAGGGCGCAGGCGTTGTCAGCTTCCAATTGCGGATCGTTGGCAGTGGCGAAGGCGAGACCCTTTTGCAGGTCTTCGAGCGGCCAGCCGCCCCAGTTGCGGTTGATCGCATCCGTGAAGGCCTGGCCGTAGCCGGTCGATCCGTGGAAATCGACACTGACGGCGGCATAGCCCGGCGCGGTGAACAGGCGCGGGTTCCAGCGATACGACCAGCCGTTGGCGAAGGTGCCTTGCGGTCCGCCATGGACCAGGAAGGCGATCGGCAGAGTCTTGTTCATCACCGGCTTCAAGGTCCAGCCCCAGACAGTGTCATTATTGGCGCCCTTGAAACTGAATTTCTGGAAGGTGACGGGGTCGAGCTGGCTGAGCAGTGCGCGGTTGACGTCGGTGAGCCTGGCGGCGGTGCCTGGTCCAGCGAGGCGGTACAGGTCGTCGGGCGCCATGATGCTGTTCATCGTCGCAATCGCCGAGCCGTCGGGGAGTGGACGGAGGTTGGCGTAATGCCCCTCGCCCGTCAGCCGCGTGACGGCACCACTGGTCGCATCAATGCGGAACACCGCCTCTTCCAGCGTGTCCTCGGCGGTCACCAGCAGGCTTTTGCCGTCAGGCGCCCAGACGAGCGAGTCGACCGAGCGGTCGAAGTTCTGAGTCAGCGGGCGCACCTGTCCGGTGGCAAGATCGCGCAATTGAACGATCAGCCGGTCCGCTTCGTAACCGGGCCGCGCCATGGCGACATAAGCCAACGTCCGGCCATCGGGCGAAACCGCTGGCAGATTGTCGGTCGCGTCATTGGCGTCGGTGAGGTTGACCGGCGGCGCACTGCCGTCGCTGGGCGCCTGGAAGATGTCGAGATTGGTCGACAGCGGTTCGATCCGGCCCGCTTCACGCAGTGCGAAATAGACCGTCCGTCCATCGGGCGAGAACGCCAATTCTTCGCCGCCGCCATAGGGCTTGGACGGGGTGTCGCCGACGAGGCCGCCGGTCAGTGCAGCGCCCGTGCCGCCAAGCTTGCCGCCGGCCACCGCGAAGCCGAACAGGCGCGATTTCACGCCCGGTTCGGCCCAGCTGTTCCAGTGGCGCACGAACAGTTGATCGTAGGTGCGGCCGCTGCCCGATTTCGAAGCTGGGGGAAGCCCGGTGCAATCGAGGTCGGCGCAGCGCAGATCGCGGTCCGCCCACACCAGCAGGCGGTCGCCCGATGGCGCCAGCTTGAACCCGGAAATATCGCCGGAGAAATGGCTTGCTTGAACCGGTCGTCCGCCACTGCGCATGCGGAACAGCTGATCATGGTCGCCCGCCGCCATCAGGAACCATAGCGCACCATCGGGGCCGAACGTGGCGTCGTGACCATGTTCAGCGCCCGTCACCGGCTTCGGCTGAGCGCCGGCAGTCTTGAGATCGAGCAGCTGGAGCCGATTGGCCCGCTTGTTCTTGACGAAGTCGGTATCCGACAAGGTGAATACCGCCCAGCGGCCGTCGAGAGAGACTTCGAGCGCACCGAGACGGTGCATGGCGTGCATGTCCTTCGCCGTCATCGGGCGCGCGGCGAGCGGTGTTGTGGCAAGTGCTGCGGCGGCAGCGGCGAGAAGCAGCGGCGGGGTGCGGTTCATGGACACGGCGTAGCAAAGCCGCGACCTGCCGAAAAGCGCTAGACCGGCCGCCCGGTGATGCGTGAGATTTCGCGCTTCACATGTTCGTCAACCATGCCGGGAAGGTGATCGTCGAGCCATTGCTTGAGCATCGGCCGGATCATTTCGCGGACCATGTCCTCCAGCGGATTGCTTTGCGGAGCCGCAGGGATCGCCGCAGCGACGGTCTGCAGCTGTTCGAGCGACTGGCGGCTTTGCCCGGCAATTTCCTCGTCCACCAGCGGCGGACCAAGGTCGGCGGGCGGCGCCAGCGTTTCGACCAGTTCGAGGATGTCATCGTCCGGTTCGGCGGGCGCGTCGTGGCTGTGCCGGGCGTCACTGGGCGGCGACACGCCACCGTCACGCAGGCCCTTTTCCTCCGCGATCACCTTTTTGATCGAGGCGAGGATGTCTTCCATCGACGGTTCGCGGCCTGCGGACTGCATGGTCGCCGCTATCGCTTATTGCTGCGGCGGAGTCACGACCGGACCCGGCGCCATCGGCGCAAGCGTCGGTACGGGCACCAGTCTGGGCGTGACGATCGGTGCTGCCGGAAGCTCCTGCGGATCGACGGTGCGGGTAGCCGTAATCGGATGCCGGGGATCGCTCGCCCAGTCGTTCCAGTTGTTCGCGACGCGGCGATAATTGGCCAGCGGATCGTACAGCGGCCCGCCGTCGAGACCGAGGTCCTGCGCTTCGGCCTGGCCCATTGCGTTGAGCAGCTGGAAGCCGGCGACATAGGCGTCACGCTTGGCGGACACGAGCGACACCTGGGCCTGCAGCAATTCCTGTTCGGCGTTGAGGACTTCGAGCACTGTGCGCGTGCCGACGCCCTGTTCCGCCCGGGCGCCTTCGAGCGCCAGTTCGTTGGCCTGGACGGCGACCGTTTGCGCCTGGATCGAGCGCTGCGACGCTTCATAATTGGCGAATGCGGCGCGCGTGGCCTGGACGACCGCCCGTTCGGTACCGATCAATTGCTCGCCAAGCTGGCCCTGGAGAGCCTGCGCCTGGCGGACCCGGGCCGAGGTCAGGCCCCCCTGCAAGATCGGGATCGTTCCCGACACGCCGATCGCGGTGGCGGTGCCGGCGCGGTCGAGGCCATTGGTGCTGCCGGTGATGGTGTTGAGGTAATCCCCCGACGCAACTCCCGAGATGGTCGGAAGGCGGCCCGCGCGGGCCACCCCGACGTCATAGCCGGCGGCGACCGCCTGGCGGCTGACCGACAGCAGGTCGGGATTATTGGTCAGGGCAATACGCACCGCCTCGTCCGGCGTGGCGGGCAGCGCCGGCAGCGGTGGTGGCGGCGCCAGCGTGCCCGGATTGTGGCCAATCACCTGCCGGTAAGTCGCTTCGCTGGCGATTTCCTGGCCCTGGGCAACCGCGAGCTGCGACCGGCCGAGCTGCAGGCGCGCTTCGGACTGGGCAACGTCGGTGCGGGTCAGGTCGCCGATCTTGAACCGGTCCTGCGTCGCTTCAAGGTTGGTGCCAAGAATTTTGACGTTGTTGGCGTTGAGCTCGACGATCGAGCGGTCGCGGATCACGTCCATGTAGACCGCAACCGCCTGGGTAAACACGTCGCCTTCGACGGCGCGAAGCGTGGCGCGGCCCGCTTCAACCCGGGTTTCAGCGGCGTGGACCGAGTTCGAGACCCGGCCGCCAGTGAACAATGGGAGGCTGAGGTCCACTCCGCCGCTGAGGCTGATATTGTGGTTGTTGCCCTGGGTCTGCGCAATCACGCCGCTGCGCGTCAGGTTGCGGTTTAGCCCGACCGACGCCGAAAGCTGCGGCCGGCCGGCGGCCTTGGCGATGGCGACCGTGGTGTCGGTGGCGCGAAGCGCTTCACGTTGCGCGGTCAGCGTTGGATTGGCGCGATAGGCCGAAACCAGCGCGTCACGCAGCGTATCCGCGCTGGCCGTGCCTGCCATGAGGACGCCGATCAGCGCCCCGGTGAGAAGCTTACGATGCACTTGCCCCGTCCCTTGTTAAAAAGTGAATGATTGGGGGCGATCGAAGCCCGGCAGTGCCGGGGCGCCGAAGTCGCCGATGGAAAGATAACCGAACGCGCCGGCAGCCTTACGGCCCACGATCAACCGGGCAACGCTGTCAGTCAACAGCGCAGTGCCCAACCGACCGCCGTCGGCAAGCTGGGCAATGAGTGCATCGGGCAGATGACCAACCGCACCGTCGATCAGAATTTGATCATATGGAGCGCCCTTGGGCCAGCCCTTGGCAAGGGGTCCTTCGACCACCGCGACGCCCAGCGTCCGCGCCTGCGCGGCCAGCGCGGGCGAACATTCGAGCGCAGTAACGGCAAGGCCAGCGGCCGTGAGGACCGCCGCGGAATAACCAGTGCCGGCGCCGACGATCAGCGCGCGCTGGCCGGGTTCGGGCATCATTTGAGTGAGTAGCTGGCCGAGCATCGTCGGCGGCGACATGAAGCGCCCTTCGCCAATCCCGACGGCGCGATCGACATAGGCGAGCGGGCGGGTTTCGGGCGGCAGGAAGCGTTCCCGTTCGATGCTGCCCATCGCGCGCAGTACGGCCTGACCGGTCACGCCCTGCGGCCGGAGCTGGCTGTCGACCATTGCCGCGCGCGCCGCGCGGAAGTCGGGAATAGGAGTCTGGACAGTCATAGCTGTTATATGCCGGTGATACACCTGATGATCAAGTCGGGACCGAGCCGCACCGGTGGTGCAGCCGCGGCAGTGCCTCTCTATCGGTAGCGCGAAGGCCAGCCAACCGCCATTCATCGAAAGAATCCTGGCGGCAGTGGCGCGGCGATCCTGAACCACTCCTTGCTCGGGACCGAAGGGTGGCGGGGTTGACGGGCGTCCCAACCTCTCCGACATGCACCGCTTCGCCCAGAGGCCCGATGGCGGAGTGGTTACGTAGAGGACTGCAAATCCTCGCACGCCGGTTCGATTCCGGCTCGGGCCTCCACGCACTGCTGATCCGGACCAGGATCCCGCAGATTTACCAGCCAAGGCGTAAATTCCCGCCAGGTCGCGCTGCGGAGGGAATTGAGCCCGGAGGCTTGTCGACCTAGGAGTGGTTGTTCCTCCGCTTGTTTCATCGCGTCGGTGAAGCATGCGGTTCCGCTGCACCCGTGGAGTTGTCGTGCGATCCCTCCTGCTTTCCGGCCGGCAATGACTTCGTCGCCCCGGCCCCAATCCCGTCTTGGGCGAGCGCGCCTGCTGTTGTGGGCCATGGTCGGGATCGCTGCGGTGCTGGCGGCGCTGTTGCTGTTCCAGCGTCACGCCAGCGACGAACAGACGATCGGCACCGCGCACCCGTTCGGCGGGCCATTCACCCTGGTCGATGGCGGCGGACGGCCGTTTTCCAGCGCCCGGCTGGCGGGCAAGCCTTATGCGATTTACTTCGGGTTCACGCGCTGCGGCGATGTGTGCCCGACGACGCTTCAACGGCTTGCGAAACTGCGCGGCCAGGCCGGACCGCCCGACGCCCTGAACATCGTCTTCGTGACCATCGACCCGGCCCACGACGGGCCGCGCGAGGTCGGCCAATATGCCGATTTGTTCAACACCCCGATCATCGGGCTGACCGGCAGCCCGGCACAAATCGACCGGGTCAAGAAGCAGTACGGGATCTTCGCCGAGCCCGCAGTGCATCCCATGGCGGGCAAGGAGATGGAGCACAGCGCGTCGGTGCTGCTGTTCGACCGATCGGGCCGCCTGACCGACACCATCATGACCGGCGAACCCGATTCGGTGGCCTTGGAGAAGCTGAAGAAGCTGATCCGGTGACGGTCCGCGCCGCAACCGGTCGCGAGCCGCCTATCCTGGCCCTCGGTAGCGATTTTTACGACGCGGTGGCGCCGGCGGCGTTTCCACAATGCGTGCCACGTTTCGTCAATCGCCGCTGGGCAGAGCGAGTTGGACTGGAGCTCGATGACGCCGGGTGGGCGAAGCATTTCTGCCGCTTCGAACCGCTGGGCGGCAACCTTCGCGAACCGCTTGCGCTGCGTTATCACGGCCACCAGTTCCGGGTTTACAATCCGGAGATCGGCGACGGGCGCGGGTTCCTGTTCGCCCAGCTGCGCGACGATTCGGGACGGTTGCTCGACCTTGGCACCAAAGGCTCCGGCCAGACGCCGTATAGCCGGCATGCGGACGGCCGGCTGACGCTGAAGGGCGGCATGCGCGAGGTGCTGGCGACGGAAATGCTCGAAGCGCTTGGGGTCAACACATCGAAAAGCTTCGCGCTGTTCGAAACCGGAGAATTGCTGGAACGTGGCGACGAGCCCTCCCCAACTCGTTCGGCGGTGCTGACGAGGCTTAGCCACGGTCACATCCGGATCGGCACCTTCCAACGGCTGGCGTTCCTGGGCGAGATCGGCAATTTGCGGGCGCTCACCGCTTATTGCCTCCAGCAGCTGTACGGCGAAGCTGGCGACAACCCGCTGCGGCTGTTCGAGCTGGCGCGCGATGCGACCGCCAAGCTGGCCGCATCCTATCTGGCCGCGGGCTTCGTCCATGGCGT
>JBDSGQ010000060.1:0-10905 GCA_039918915.1 Sphingomicrobium sp. | reverse complement strand
GCAGCGGGCCGTGTATGCATGAAGCGATCTTCTCCGACCGCGGTTTTGCCGCCGGAGTCAGCACCATCGATGTCGCCAAGGCGCTGATCGACGAAGGCTTTCACCCGATGACCATGTACTTCCCGCTGGTGGTCCATGGCGCCATGCTGATCGAGCCGACCGAGACCGAGTCCAAGGCCAGTCTCGACCAGTTCATCATCGCGATGCGGGTCATCGCCAGCCGGGCGAAAGCGGGGGACCAGAGCCTCAAGGCGGCGCCGGTCTTCGCGCCCCGGCGGCGGCTCGACGAAACGCTGGCGGCGCGCAAGCCCGTGCTGGTTTATCGCGATGCGGAGTCCGCCCAGGCCGCCGAGTGAGCGACGGCCGCCGCTTCTACGAAGCCCCGGCGGCCGGAGCGTTGCAATCCGCGCCCGCCGCGCTCCGCAATCGCGAGCCGATTGCGCAGGTCTTGCGTGAGTGGTTGCCGGATAAAGGGCTGGTGCTCGAAATCGCCAGTGGCACTGGCGAACATGCGGTCCATTTCGCCGAAGCTTTCGCAAGTCTCGATTGGCAACCGAGCGATGTCCACGACGATTCACTGGCGTCGATCGCGGCGTGGCGCGCCGAAACGTCCCTGGCCAACCTGCGCATGCCGCTCAAAATTGACGCGGCGTCGGGGATGTGGCCGGTCGAGCATGCCGACGCCGTCCTGAGCATCAACATGGTGCACATCAGCCCGTGGGCAGCGGCGATGGGCCTGCTGAAGGGTGCCGCGCGGATACTCCCAATCGGCGGCCCGCTGATCCTCTATGGCCCGTGGTTCACCGCTGCCGATGAGCCCGCGCCGACCAATCTTGCGTTCGACGCGGATCTCAGGCGGCGCAATCCCGAATGGGGCCTGCGCCGCGTCGAAGACTTTGCCGCAGCCGCGCACGGACACGGGCTGGACCTGGAGGAAAGCCGCACAATGCCGGCCAATAACATGATGCTGCTGTTTCGCCGGCTGGCCTGAGCTGCGAGGTTGACGCATCTCCGGCGGTTGTCGAAGAACCGGCGCTGATGGCCGGAACTCCCTCCCAAGAGCTCATGGAAAGCGAAACCAGGGTCGCCTACGGCCCGGTGCCGCGCGGATTGTTCGATCCCGCGCTCGACGAGCTGTCATGGCAGCTGCTGGGCGATCGTTTTTTGCTTCGCGGTGAGGGACAGCATTTCTTCCATTACCGCAAGGGCGAGGGGATCACGATCGAGCGCGGCCCGGGCGCCGACGCAAGTGAGGAAGCGCTGTGGCTGAACGGCAGCGTCTATTCCGCGATTGCGAGCCTGAACGGACTGCTGCCAGTGCACGCTTCGGCCGTCGCGATCGGCGGCCGAGTGTTCGCTTTCACGGGGCCGGCGGGTGCAGGAAAATCGACGTTGACGGCAGCCCTGGGGGCTCGCGAACTTCCCATGTTTTGCGACGACACGCTCGTCCTCGACCTTGCCGAACCTCGCAGCATTACTTGCCTGCCCGGGCACAAGCGTTTGAAACTGAGGGAAGATGCGTTGGAGATGACGGGTGCCAGACGCGAAGAAAAGGTGTCTTGCACAGTTGATAAATTCTTTGCTTTGCCGGCTGCCGGCGATGTCGGCGAGCCGCTCCCGCTTGGCGAATTGATCTTCCTTGAAGAGGGATCCGAAACGAGCATCGCGCCAATCCTCGGAGCGGCGCGCTTTGCCAAAGTGCACGAGCCCAATTCCGCGACCTGGCTATTCACCGAAACTCAAAGCGGGACTCGGGCCGAGCGATTTGCGCACCTCGGCCGGCTGGCGCAGCAAATCCCCATGGCGCGGTTCATGCGCCCAATCGCGCGGGACCGTTTTGGCGAGGGAGTCACCCTGATGACCGAATATCTACGGCAAAAACTCGCGGAATGACTGCGCTCATCAAATTGGCGGAGCGGTTTACCGAAACGCGCGTGGACGACGAGATCGTGGTGATGCGCCTCGATAATGGAAGTTTCTTTTCACTCGCGGGCACCGCTGCTGCCATCTGGCGGCTGATCGATGGCAGCCGCGACCGGGCGGCGCTGTTAAGCGCCCTGGCCGCGCAATACGAGGAGGACCCGCGGCGATTGGCGGATGATGTCGATGCGCTGCTGACGCAGTTGCAGGATGCCAGGCTCCTTGAGCGCGACTAACCGCTGGAGGGAGCGCGCCGGCACCGCCAGGGCCATGGTCCTGCTGACGGGTGCGCGCCTGCTCGTTGCTTATGTGCCGCTGCGCTATTGGCGGGGCCGGCTCGGCGCGCCGAAGGATTTGGCGCCGCAGTCGTCCGGATCCCGGGTGCAATCCATGGTCGGGCAGGTCGAGCGCGCCGCAGTCAGGTTGCCCGTCACGACTCAATGCCTTCCCCGGGCCATGGCGCTCAGCTGGCTTTTGCGGCGCCGCGGAGTGGCACATGAAGTGGTTCTGGCGGCGCGTCCGACTTCCTTTCGCGGCGATGGCGACAGGCTCCACGCATGGGTTGAGAGGGGTGGCGTCAAGGTCCTTGGCGATTTGCCCGGGCCGTGGATTGAGACCCTTAGACTTGGTAACTGAGCCCGCTGAAACAAAATTCTTGCTTGAGCGAAGCGATTAAGATTGCAACCGAGCGCGTTCTCCAGCATTCTAAAAGGAACCATGGACGCTCACCACTGCGATCCTGCGTAGGAGGAAGTCATGACGAAGGTTGCAACCAAGTCCAAATCGTGGACCAAGCCGGAGTTGACGCTCCTGGGCGAGATCACCGACGTCGCCGGCCCGCAGACGCCGAAAGCGCAGGCGGCCGCAGTTAAGAGCTGATAGAGCGCGCGACGCGCCTGCGCTCCGACTATGCCCGCGCTTCGCAATTCTGCAGACTTTTGATTTCGAATGCTCGCTCTTGCCTGGCAGTGGGCTGATGGCGCGCGCCGTGAAAACATAGACTTTGCGAAGCGCCTGGGCGCTTCGCTGTGTGCCGGCATCGGTGGCCACGCAGGTACCGCCAGTCATGGTCCTCTAAATTTCGCCTACCGTCCGCTTAAGTCGAGTGCTGCCCAAAGCAGGGCGTGGCAGCCGGCCAGTTTGCACAGCGGACGAATGGTGTTGTTCCACGGCTATTTCGACAATTGCACTGCTGTTGCCGCCGAATTGCAGGCGAATGCGGCGGATCACGCACATCTGTACGGGCTTGCCGTCGAGCGCTGGGGCGATGAGGCGGACACTCGCATCATCGGCGAATATTGCGCCGTAATCGCCGATCCCGATCAGCACCATCTACGGCTTTCGCGAAGTCCGCTGCGCGCCCCGCCCCTCTGTTACTTTCACGACGAACGGCTGGCGGCAGCGGCATCGGTGCCGCGCGCGCTGTTCGCGGTGGGGGTTGACCAGAAATTATCGGATCGGCGCATCGGCGATACCGCACTGGTCAACTTTACCGACCGCGAGGACAGCTGGTTCGAAGGCATCCGGCGGGTGCCGACCGGTGCGATTGTTGAACTCCAGCGAGGGCGTGAGCGGACTCTACGCACTTATTATGATCTGTTCGCGCTGCCCGACGTACGCATGGGGAGCGATGCCGAATACCTCGCTCGTGCCGGAGAATTGCTTGACGAAGGCGTCCGCGCCTGCCTGGCGGGATTCAAGCGCCCTGGCACCACTTTGTCGGCCGGGCTGGACACGCCCCAAGTGGCTGCGCGGACGCTCGCGGCGCTGCCCGAAGATCAACGTTTGCCCAGCTTCACCTTCCATCCCGAAGACGGTTACGATGGGCGAGAGGAGCCGCTCACGCTCGGTAACGAGCGGCCCTTCGTCGAACGCTTCGCGGCGATGCATCCGCGGCTGGAGCCTCACTTCACGGCAAACGAGGGCTATGGCCACGACCACCGGTGGAACGATTTCTTCCACCTGATGAGCGGCGCTCCGACGGGCCTGTCCAACATGTACGTGTTCCACGGGATATTCGCCGAAGCCGTCAAAGCCGGCTGCGACGTCCTGTTGCTCGCCGAATGGGGGAATTACACCTTCAGCGATAAAGGCGATTGGGGGTATGTCGAATATTTTCTGAAGGGAAACTTTCGCCAGTGGTGGCGCGCGATATCCAGCCTTTCGCGCGACGATCGGTCCTTGCCGGCGCATATCGCTGCGCGAACGCTCAGTGCCTTGTTGCCGCGATCGCTGTGGAAGCTTGGGAAACGCCTCTATCGCCGTGGCGGCCAGTCGCTGCTCGACCTGATGCAGCCGCTATCGCCGCAATTTCGGGAATCCTCTGGAGCCGATTCCAGGCTCAAAGCTTCCGGGTGGGAAATTGAGCGCTATCAGCCGTGGAACCGACGGCATGCGCAGCGCCTGCTGTTCCAGATGGACGATGCGGAAGCGGCCGAAATCTATCAGGCGTTTGAGCAGATGTACGGCGTCGCCCAACGCGACCCGATGGCTTATCGCCCGTTTGTGGAGTTCTGCTTCGGCCTGCCGGTCAAAATGTTCATGCGTGACGGGATCGTGCGCTGGATGGCCAAGGAGATGGCCAAGGGGATCATGCCCGAAGAACAGCGCGCCAACGCCGCCAATGGCCGGTGGGATGCCGATTGGCACTTACGCATCGGCCGCCAGCGACAGGCTTACCTGGCCGAGCTCGACCGGCTCGAGGCTGACGAGCGGATCGGGCCGATGCTCGATATTCCCCGGCTCCGTGCCAATCTGGTCGATTGGCCTGACCAGACCGAGGTCGATCCGCAGCAAGTCTACGGTCGCGAGTTCGCCGTTCCACGCGCACTTCTGATCGCCCGCTTCGTACGCTACATTGAAGGCAGGAATGATGGCTGACGCGCAATATCGCCGCGCTGCCGATGTCCTCGAAGCCGCCGTGGGTAATGAGCTCGTTGCGCTCGACGTCGCGAGCGGCCGCTGCTTTGGCTTCAATCCAGTGGCATTGAGCGTGTGGCGCAGCCTTGCGGCTTCGAAGACGTTTGCCGAGCTGCGTGACGCGCTGGTGGCTGAATATGACGTCGATTCCGAGCAATGCGGCAAAGAGCTCCAGCAATTGCTGGAGCAGCTTGTCGCGAGCGGGCTCGTCGAGCGAAGCGACTAGTTGAACGTAAATTCGATGTGGCGCCCGCCGGGGGCAGAGACGGTGGAATTCCGGCTGGCCGTGGAATGTTGCCGGTGGGCGTTCGCTGGCGGCGATCAAGGCGAGGTTCGCAAACTCGTCATGGATGTGAACTGGGACCGGTTCATCGACATTGTTCGGTTCCACCGGGTCCAGGGCCTTGTCTGGAAATGCCTGTCGGTAGCGCGGTGCGCGCCGGACCCGGTTTCGGAGCAGCTTGCCGGCGAAGCGCGAGCTATCGCAGCCGCCAATCTTCGCATGGCGGTAGAGGCACGTCGGCTGCACGGTGCTTTCGCGGAAGCAGGCATTGCCGTGCTGTTTGTCAAAGGCCTGACGCTCGGCCAGCTCGCCTACGGCGACGCTTTGCTCAAGATGGGCTGGGATATCGACCTGCTCATCGACCCGGCCGATCTGGGACGCGCGGCAACCCTGATCGGATCGCTTGGCTATCGACTGCGTCGCCCGGCGGAAACGCGGCAGCTTGCCGCCTGGCATCGCCGCAACAAGGATTCCGAATGGGCTTCCCGCGAGGGCATTCACGTTGAGCTGCATACGCGCCTGACCGAAAACAGCCGCCTGTTGCCAGGCACCGGTATCCGCTCGCCGTCGCGGGTGATCGCGTTGGCGCCGGGCATCGCCGTTCCAACCCTCCAGGAGGAGGAATTATTCGCTTATCTGTGCGTTCACGGCGCATCGAGCCTGTGGTTTCGGCTCAAGTGGATTACCGACCTGGCAGCGATCCTTCATCCGCTGAACGCGGGACAGATCGCGCGTCTCTACGCAAGCTCTCAGGTCCTTGGCGCCGGGCGCACCAGCGCGTGCGCGCTGCTCCTTGCCGACGCCCTCTACGGCTCTCTCCGCGGGTCGCCGCTGCGGGACGAGTTGACGGGCGACCGGCAGAGCCGATGGCTTTATCGTGCGGCGTTTCGGCAATTGGCCGGACGACCTGACCCCCGCGAACCGACGGCGAAGATTGGCGGCACCGCCCGCATTCATCTCGCTCAACTCCTGTCGCTTCCGGGCGCGCGATTCAAGCTGTCGGAACTCGCACGGCAGGTCCGGGCAGTGCTGGCCTAGTCGCACAGGGTGCCAAGCCTTGCAGCGATTGGCGGTAACAGTGTTAGAGTTGGCGGATCCACGGTGGACGAGTTCCCTCAATGATTTTTCGCCAGCTGCTAGGCTACGCCAGACCCTATCGCGCGCAATTGGCGCTGCTGGCCGGGCTGTCGGCGGCAAGTTCGGTTGTGTTGCTGACGGTGCCGTGGCTCGCCGGCCAGTTAATCGGCGGCGTGGTTTCGGGAAATGACCTTGACCCGCGCCGGCTGCTTGCACTGCTAGTGGGCGCGTTGGCTGGGCTAGCATTGGTCAACTATGCCTTGGCTTGCCAGGAAGCGATCGTCGGAGCGCGGGTTCTCGCGGACCTGCGCGGGCGCGTTCACGACCATGTCCAACGGCTGCCATTGAGTTTTCACCACGGCCGGGAGAAAGGCGACACGCTAGCGCTGCTGACCGTGGAAGTGGCTCGGCTCGGGCATTTCCTGACGGCCACGCTGGTGGGGCTCCCCGCGCGGGTGCTGATGACCATCGGCTCAATCGTGCTGCTGTTTCGCATTGATTCCCAGCTCGCGCTGATCGTGCCGCTGATGGTTCCGGGGTTTTACCTGATCCTGAAGATTGTCGGGCGCCGCCAGCGAGCATTGGCGCTGGCGCTTCAGCAGAGCGAAGCGAAGGTGGTTTCGCTCGCTGAAGAAACGCTGGAAATGGTGCCTGCGACAAAGGCCTTCACGCGTGAAGGCGCGGGGTCGACCCGCTACCGAGCAGCGGTTGAAGAGGTGTTTCGGCGCAGCGTCCGCCTTGGCCGGGTCGCTGCCGCGCTCGAGCCGCTGATCGCGCTGCTGGCGTCGCTTGCCGCGGTCGCCATCCTGCTTGCGGCAGGGCAATCCCTTCATTCGGGCGCGATGACCCCGGCGCAGCTGTTCAGCTTTGTTTTCTACGCGGCCTTGCTAACCCGTCCGGTCGGAGCGCTGGCCGACGTCTATGGCCAGGTCCAGACGGCGCGCGGCACGTTGGCGCGTTTACAGTCCGTGCTTGGCCAACCGGCGGAAGAAATCGGGGTCAGCGACCGTGGCGAGACATTACCGCCGGCAGGCGAAATCCAGTTCAGCGAGGTTTGCTTTGGTTATCCCGGACGGCCCCTGACGCTGGACGGGGTCAGCTTCACCATTCGGCCTGGGGAGACGGTTGCGCTGACCGGCCCCAACGGCGCCGGGAAAACCGCCATCCTTAACTTGCTGCTTCGCTTCTACGAGCCGCACTCGGGCGCGATCACGATCGACGGAACCAATATCGCCGACGTCGGCCTCGGCCAGTTGCGCCGCGGAATCGGCTTGGTCCCGCAGACGACCCTGCTGCTGAACGGCACTATTCGCGACAATATTGCTTTCGGTGCCGACAAGCCCACTCCGCAGGCGATCGAGAATGCGGCTCGTCTCGCCCAGGCTCACAACTTCATCGCCGCATTGCCTGAAGGCATGGATACGGTGATCGGCGACCGCGGCATTCGCCTTTCCGGAGGGCAACGTCAGCGGATTGCGCTCGCTCGCGCGCTGATCAAGGATCCGCCGATCATGCTGTTCGACGAGGCGACTTCGATGTTCGATGAGGAGGGCGAAGCCGCGTTCATTGCGGAATGCGCCAGCTCCCTGTCGAACCGTACCGTCATTATCATCACCCACCGCTCACCGACGCTTGCTCTCGCGGACCGCGTGTTCCGGCTCGACCCCGGCTCGCTGACCGAAATCGAGGCTGGCCGCGAGGGTTTATCCGCCATCCAGGCCTGAGCAGATTGCGGCTCGCGCAAGCGGGGCATGGCGCGATCGCCCCGACTGAGTTGCCCAGCCGCAATTTCCCCCATAGTTGCGATCCGTGAGCGAGCGTCCACGGATCATTGTCGTCGGCCTCGGCTATGTCGGCCTTCCGCTTGCGGTGGCGCTTGCGCGGCAGTTCGACGCGGTCGGCTTCGACATCGATGAACGCCGGGTGGCGGAGCTTGCAGAGGGCGTGGATCGCACCAACGAGGTCACAGAAGAGGCCCTTCGCGCCACCTCGCTGCGCCTGACAACCACGCCCGCAGACTGCGCCGGTGCCGACCTCTACATCATCACCGTGCCTACGCCGGTCGATGATAATAACCGGCCTGACCTCGGCGCGGTGATGTCCGCCACCGCGATGGTTGCGGGACTGATCGATCCGGCACGGCGGCCGACCATCGTTTATGAAAGTACGGTTTATCCGGGCGTAACCGACGATCTTTGCGGACCTGCCATCGAGCGGGCATCGGGGTTGGTGCGCGGCCGGGACTTTCGCCTTGGCTATTCGCCCGAGCGGATCAATCCGGGAGACCGCGAACACACCATCGACAAGATCATCAAGGTCATCGCCGGAGAAGATGCCGAAGTCGTCGAACAGCTAGCCGGCATCTATGGCGCGGTGACTGCCGGCGGCGTGTTCCGGGCCGCTTCGATCAAGGCAGCGGAAGCCGCCAAGGCGATCGAGAACGCCCAACGCGACATCAACATCGCCTTCATGAACGAAGTCGCCCAGATTCTCTCGCACATCGGGGTTTCGGTGTGGGACGTGCTTGCGGCGGCCCGGACAAAGTGGAATTTCCTGGGCTTCGAGCCAGGCCTGGTCGGCGGGCACTGTATCGGCGTCGATCCTTATTACCTCAGTTTTCTGGCTGAGCAGGTCGGCCTCGACCCACGCGTGATCCTGTCCGGTCGCGACATCAATGATGGCATGGGCGCGTGGATCGCCGACACGCTGCACAGCCGGCGCGGCAAGGCTGGCCGTGCCCTGGTGCTTGGCCTGACATTCAAGGAAAACGTGCCCGATTTGAGAAACAGCCGCAGCGTCGATGTCGTCCGTCGCCTGAAGTGGCTCGGTCACCAGGTCGATATCGCCGATCCGCTGGCCTCATCCGAGGAGGTCGAACGTGCTTACGGTCTCAGCCTGACCGACCCCGGGGAGCAGCACTACGACCTCGTTATCGGCGCGGTGCAGCACGACGCCTACCGCGAGCTTGGCGACGACCAGCTGGCTGGGCTCATCGCACCGGGCGGAACGCTGGCCGACCTCAAAGGCATGTGGCGCGGCCGCGATCTCCCAGCTGGAATTGATCGCTGGACGCTTTAAAAAGTAGGCGAGCGCCTAGCGCTTGATGAAAAAGCCACCGCCGGCGTCGAGCGCGATCATCGGCTCGGGCTTGTCCGCCAAAAATTCGTCAATGGCTTTTGTCGCGCCGGGGCAAGTTGTGCAGGCGTAGTCGTCGCAGAGCAGAATGCCCCCGGGCGAGAGACGTGAATAGAAGAATTCGACGCTATCGCGGGTTGGCTGATACAGGTCGACGTCAACGTGGACGAAGGCGAACTTTCGGTCCGCAACGTCTGCAAAGCGATCGGGAATCCAGCCGCGATGGAACTCCAGCTGTTCGCGAAACGGCGCGAGATTGTTGAGCACTGCATCTTCGGGAGCGCTGAGAACACCGCGTTTCCAGTGCGTGCCATCAGCGCTGTCGGGTTCGCTCAACCCTTCGAAGCTGTCGAACAAATGGTGTTTTCGCCCAACGCCGCAGATCAGCCATGACGAAGCACCAAGGTAGACGCCGCATTCCGCAGTATCGCCTTCCACCTCGGCGACGAGCTTCAGCAACTGCGCGAGCATGAAGCGGCGGTGCGTGTTGAAATTGATCCCTGCACGCTCGTTGAAGCGGTCGAGATAGGCGTTGAACTCGGCATCGTGCCACCAGTCGATCTGCGACCAGGTAAGGCGGTAGTCGGGCAGGAGCTTGTTGGCGACCATATTGACCGCGCCGAGCCGCCGGTCGGGGTCCTTCGAAAAAGCGTTCCGAATGAAGCGAGCAACAATGAGCATCGTCAGGCAGTTAGCAGCGACGGTATCAATTGGAAGCGCCTAAAGCGGTAAGTGGCATAGCGCATCGCTGTTTCACGCCCCCATGGGCGCGCTTCGGCCGCCGTGGCTCGGAGCGTCAATCGGGCCGGCTGCCGAGCTTTGCCAATTGGTTTGGCAATTCGAATTGGGGCGTCCTGTTCAAGCGGCACCGCTCGGGGTCGAACCCTTGAGCGCCGACCAGGGCCCCCGGTGCCAAGCAATCACCAGGGCTTGATGCCCTTGGCTCCGGGCGGGATGACTTTGCCGTTCACCACCAGCCGGCCGATTACCATTGAGCCGTACAGGTCGACAGGTCCGTGGATCGTTGTCGTGCCGAGAAAACGGCCTTTCGTCATAGCGGTGACCGTTGACGTTTGGGACATCCGGCAGTTCCGATAGACTGCATTCCACCTCCACGGCAGGACGGCGCGGTTCGTCAGCGCGAAGGTGCACTCATCGAACAGGACGTTGTCGCTTGCCCCCATGTTGACGATCGGCCCGCCCTTGGGGCCACCTTCGTAGATCTTGCCAGTTGGCGACAGCGCCGCGTCGTCCGTGAACCGGCAATTGTTGAAGCGCGCGGCGGTGTCCGGGTTCTTGGCAGGAAAAGGGTGGACGACTGCCCCGGCGAAGGTGCAGCCAGTGAAGATAAAACCGGGCTTCCTCGGCCACGCCGACCAGGTCGTTGTCCCGACAAACTGGCAGTCGGTAAAACGCGCATCCGCGCTGTCGCCGCTCTCGGCCAGCAAGCCTACCCCGCTGTTGTCGACGAACTTGCACCGGCTGAAGCTCAAGTCGCGGACGGTCTTCCCCTCGGCTTCAATGTCCACTCCGGCGGCCGGGTCGCTTCTGAGCGGCCCTCGGCCCGACTG
>JBDSGQ010000059.1:0-30566 GCA_039918915.1 Sphingomicrobium sp. | reverse complement strand
GCTTTCCACCCAAAGCAGACATCAGAAAGTTCTGTCCTACATGCCCGCATCTATGCCTTAAGCTCGCGAATGCGGACGCGCTCAATCGACAAAGCCCAGGAACACTGGGGACCCGGATTCAGTCAGTCAGGGTCGCGGCTCGGCGGACTCACGCGCGTGATGAGTGCGAACTTTCATGACCTTTCGCGCCGGTCGGAAGGCCGAAAACATTGCCACGAGTGTGAACATTGGGAACATTCGCGCCCGTTACGCCCGGCGGCTGAGCTCAATAACCTTCGCCCACTCCGCATCCCGGACCGGCGCGACCGACAAGCGCGACTGGCGGATCAGCTCCATCGCCGTCAGGCTGGACGCGGCCTTGATTTCGGCAAGGGTCACCGGCCGATCGAGCTTGCGGACCGGCTCGACGCGGACCCGGACCCAGTCCGGTGCCGTGGGATCCGCCTCTGCACCGCGCACGATCCGCATGATTCCGACCACTGCCTTGTCCGACATGCTGTGATAAAACAGCGCTTCGTCGCCGGCCTTCATCGCCTTGAGATGGAGCCGGGCGGCATTGTTGCGCACCCCGTCCCATTCGGTTCCGCCATCGCGCACCAGGTCGTTCCAGCTGTAACTCGCGGGTTCCGATTTCATCAGCCAATAGGCCATCTTGCCGAATCTCCATCAGGCAGCGTTCGTTGCATGGGCGATGAACTGCCCCAAAGCAGGGACCAAGCGCTCACAAAGCTGAATAAATCGTCAGAAATCTGAATAAATTGAAAGGGTTCCGGATTCCGTCCCAAGTGACCCACGGTTCACCGCTAGATGGGTTTCGCTCGTTTAACCATTGTCATATCTGCTCGTCAGCAATTGAGAGCGAGTGAGCCAAACGGTCGTTTAGAACCGGGCTCCGGGCAAGACGGGCACCGCCCGCTGGAAATGAAGAGCGCAAGAGCGCCTCCGGCGAGTGGCCCGCCAGTGAAGGGCAACAATAGTGGTAAACCTAATCGGCGGGCGCGCTGCGTCCGTGGTCATGGCCGTATGCATGCTTGCGCTGGGGTCCAGTGGGGCCAGCGCGCAGGGTCTCCCGGGTCTTGACGTCAAGGCCGCGGTCGCATCGCTGGATACCGACATGGCTGCCAAGCCGCTTGGCCAGGCAACGATCGCCACTCCGGCGGCGGCCATGGTCCAGCGTGCCGTTGCCACCACCACCACCGCCGTCGTCAATGTGCTCGGCACTGTCGCCCAGGCGCAGCCGGCGCGGTCGGTGACCGTGAAATTGCCCGGTTCGATCGCGACCGAGGCGTCGTGGCTTTATCGCAATGGCTGGCCGCTTTACGCGCTGGTCGGCAAATTTAGCGCCGGCGCGCCGCTCGATGCGGAAACCACCTGTCTTGCAACGGCGGTCTATTTCGAAGCCCGCGGCGAAAGCCTTGATGGCCAGATGGCGGTTGCGCGCGTCGTTATGAACCGTGCCGCTTCGGGCAAGTATCCGCCCAGCTGGTGCGCGACGGTCAAGCAGCCGTGGCAGTTCTCGTTCGTTCTTCGCAATGGCGAATTCCCGCAGGTCGACACCGGTTCGGCCTCGTGGAGCCGGGCCCAGGGCATTGCCCGCCTGGCCGCCGCCAATATTGTGCCAAGCGTCGGCAGTGACGTCCTGTGGTACCATGCGACCTACGTCGCGCCGTCGTGGGGCCATCGCCTCAACCGCGCTGACAAGATCGGCGCGCACATCTTCTACCGCGCCTAAGGCCAATTAATCTGGGGGGACGGAGGCGCCTCGGGCATTGGTCCGGGGCGCCTTTGTCGTTCCGGCCCGCCGCAGACTCGCTTCGTCGTTAACCGTGTTCACGGGGGATTCGCTTCTTGCCCGTTACGCGCGACCATCCAAGTCACGGATTTTCCGGGGGGAATTTCCCTCGCTAGCGACCGGGAAGGAAGCGCGGGTGTTACGGATCTTGATCGTCGAGGACGATTCGCAGCTGGCGATCACCACCAAATATCTGGTCGAGGACAATCCCCGATACCGGGTGGTTGCGATCGCCGAAGATGCCGACGGCGCGATCGCCGCGGCCGAGGAACATGAGCCCGACCTGGTCCTTCTCGACCTTCACCTGGCGCATGGCACGACCGGCTTCCCGGTTGCCGTCCGGCTCAACGCTCTCGGCGTGCCGTGCTTGCTGGTCAGCGGCAAGGCACCGCGCTTTCCAATGCCCGACCTGGCGCTCGGCTGCCTGATGAAGCCGTTTACCGCCGATGATGTCCACCGATCGCTCTCCATGGCCGAGGATCTGCTGCGCGGACGCGAAACTCTGCGCCCACGGATGCCATCCAATCTCACCATCTACGCAAGCGACGGCCCGCCAGGCGAACCCGAACCGGGCTTCATCCCGTCGCGGTTGTCGTTGCGGACCCGCCTGGAACACTGGATTTCAGGCCAGCAGCATTAGCCGCTGCTAAAGCCGCATCTTGCCCCGCTGCGGCTGTCGCCGACCAATGGTCTGCTCGGTAAGCGGGGCTCCGGCGTCCACTAGCGCCTGGCGCCGTCCGGCGATCTGGGCGTTGCGCTGAACGTCTTCGAACGGCAGCAGCGACGCTATCGCAGGATGCGCAAGCGTCCGCGCCACGAATGCCGCCGACCGGGGCCAGCGATCGGGGTCGATCTCAAACCCGGCATAGGAACCATTGCGAAAAAATGTCGCGACGGTGATGTCCGCCGCGCCAATATCGTCGAACAAGAAGCCGTCGGCGGGCAGCCGCGGTTCAAGATAATCAAGCGCTTCGGGAATGTCGCGATCAAGCGATTGGGCAATGCGCGCCTGATCGCCCGGTTCGTCCCACACCAACGGATGGACCAGCTTCTGATAGAAAAACCCCCAGATGAGGATGTCGCCCAGCCGGGTGTCGGCGAATTCTTCGAACCACCGCGCCTGGGCACGCTGCTTCGGGCTTGCCGGGAACAATGGATGGCCGCCGTAGGCGTCGTCGAGATAGGCGCAAATGACCGACGAATCGGAAATACTGAAGTCGCCGTCGATCAGTATCGGGATGCGGCGCAGCGGACTGAGGCGCTCGAATTCTTCATTGCCGTAAAATGGCGTGATCGGATCGACCCGGTACGGCACGCCCTTGAGGTTCAGGCAGGCGAGAACCTTGCGGACGTAGGGGCTTACGAAACTGCCGATAATATTGAGCGGAGCCATCACCGAACGATGCCGCGCATAATCGCCGCTCACAAGGGGGCTAGACGCGCTGCATTTGTAGCGCTACAAATGTAGCATATCAGGTCGAGGAGTCCCCCAATGCGCATCATGCTGCCCTTCGTCGTCGCCGCTTTCGCGCTTCCGGCGTCAATCCACGCCGAGCCCGTCGGAGTTGCCGCCTTCCGGTCGGTCGAGCTCCGCGCCGGGGGCGACGTTGAAATCGTGCCCGGTTCAGTGCAGCGCGTGACGATTGTCAGCGGCAGCACCCAATTCACCAGTTTCCGCGTCGACCGCGAGGGAAGGCTGTTGATCGACGCATGCAATGCGCGCTGTCCGCACAATTATCCGCTGCGCATCCGGATCGAATCGCCGCGGCTGCCAGATGTTGCGGTCAAGGCCGGCGGAAGGATCATTGCCGGTCGCGGTTTCGGCCGGCAGGCGCGGGTTTCAGCCGCGGTTTACGCCGGCGGGACGATCGACCTGCGCGCGCTCGAAGTCGAGGATGCGTCGGCTGCGGTCAACGCCGGCGGCGACATCTATGTGCACGCCAAATCCAACCTGTCGGCTGCAGTCAACGCCGGCGGCGACATCCACTATTCGGGCAATCCCCGGGTTTCGATGGCCGTAACCAACGGCGGCGACGTGCGGCGCGACCGTTAATCGAGTTCGTGCAATTCGATCCCGCCGTCATTGAAGCGAAGCCCGACGGTGAGCAGGGCGCGGAAGGCGTTGTAACCCCCGCTGTCCGGGTGGAAGGCGTGGAAGAACAGCTGCGGATCGCCGCTAGGCCCGGCAGCGACCGAGGCGTGGCCAGGAGCGGTCCATTCGAGCGTCGACTGGAGCAGCGGCTGGGGCAGCTTTTCATAAGGGCCAAGCACGGTGTCGGCGACCGCCGCGCCGATGCCGTAACTCGGCGTGGAAAAGTCATTGCCCGCGTAAAACAGCCAGTAACGGCCATCCTGCAGCGTAACGAAGGGGCCTTCGATCAGATGCCCTTCCCAATCCTGGTCATTGGCCAGGACGATGCGGTCCTCGCCAACCAGCGAGCGGCCATCGTCGGCTAGCCGCTGCGCACGGATCGGGGTCGACATGGCTTCGAGAATGGATGGTGCCAGCCCACATCCGGCCAGGCTTGCGCGAACCTCGGCCCAATTGGCCAGCGCCGCCTCGATCAGCGGCTGCATCAGGAAGAAGCGCACCATCGGCCGCTGCCGATTGGCCCATTCCACGATTGCCGCAGCGAACGATGCCGTTCGGCGGTCGACGTCATCGGCAAATAGCGTCGGTATCAGTTCTGGATTGGTCCGCAACAGCATCGCCAGCGGGCGCGGCCAGACCCCGTTGCTGTCGTCCTTCCAGAACATGTAGCGGCTGCCGTCGGAATCCACGAAAATGTGGCCGTCGATCACTCCGCCACTCATCGGCGGCTGGCTGGGTTCGTAGCCGAGCGCGGTCGTGTCGAGCGCTTTCCCGGTCACCAGCGGAGCACCATTGTCGACCCACGGGCCGTCCGGGCCGGGCGCTCGGGCAAGGCCGATGGCAAGCGCGTTATTGGACTGCCTGGCGGTAAAGCACAGCCAATATTCCTCGCCGGCCCGCACCATTTCGGGCGCCCAGAAGTCAGCTATGTTGCGGCCCGTGGCCGCCCATTGCGGTTCGCGACCCGCCGGAAACACAAAACCTCGCGGCTCCCACTGCTCAAGGTCGGCAGAGTGGAGGATTGGAAAAGCGTCGGGCGCGTCGTTGGACGTCGCCACCAGCCAATAGCCGTCATCGGTCTTCAGAACGGCCGGATCGCCGTAGCCGACCAGGATTTGGGGGTGGATATTCTCGGTCAGCAGCGGTTGCCAGCGGATCGGCGACTTGGGACGGTCGGCCGGTTTCGCGAAAACATGTGGCAGGCGCGTGCCAAAAACCAAGCTCAGGTCGCGGAAGAAAAGAGAGAAATCCTGCTGCGTGGCGGTCGGGATTGAGCATTCCAGCCGGCAACCTTCGGCTGCAACCGCGATCCGCAAGCCTTCGCCTTCCTTGCGCCCCTCAACCTCGAAGATCATGGCGCGAGCCGATAGGATCGGCTGCCGGGAAATAGAAGCCCTGGCGCGCACTGCGCGAAGCCCGGTCGGGCGCGAACAAGCGTGGATGCCCCGCGTGGATTCGAACCACGATTGACGGATTCAGAGTCCGTAGTCTTACCATTAGACGACGGGGCAGCTTGGCAGGGCGCGGGATAGAAACCGTGCCGGACAGTGTCAACGCCGCCCCGGACTTGCCCAAAGCCATCAAATTGTGATTAAACCGCCCCAAGTCAGCCGTCTTTGCAAGGGCGGTGCAGACAGGAACGGATGTGTACCATGGCGCAGGGCGTCGCCAGTGCGCCGGCCCTGCACCAGAGCTACTCGGGTGAGGGCGGGCCGTCGGAACCAATGCCTCAGCCGCGGCGTGAGGCTCAACGTCATACCTATGGGGCGATCGACCTCGGCACGAACAATTGCCGGCTGCTGATCGCTCGCCCGACCGACCGGGGCTTTACCGTCATCGACGCTTTTTCCCGAATCGTCCGCCTTGGCGAAGGATTGTCGCTGACCGGCGAGCTGTCGCCCGAAGCCATGGACCGCGCGCTCGGCGCGCTGGCGGTGTGCGGTGACAAGCTTCGCCGGCGCAATGTCTCGCTGGCACGCTCCGTCGCGACCGAAGCTTGCCGCCGCGCCAAGAACGGCCGCGAGTTCGTCGAGCGCGTGCGGCAGGAGACGGGCATCGTCCTCGACATCATTCCGCCGCAGGAAGAAGCGCGGCTGGCGGTGCTTGGCTGCCACAAGCTGCTCGAGCCGGGTGACGGCCCGGCCTTGATCTTCGACATCGGCGGCGGTTCGACCGAGCTGGTCCTCATCGATCAGGAGGACGGAACTCCCAAGATCCGCAGCTGGTGGAGCGCTCCGTGGGGCGTCGTCTCCCTCACCGAGAGCGAAGGCAAAGAAGCGATCGAGGGCCCCGAGCGAGTCGCTGCCTACAAGCGCATGCGAGAACGTGCGCGGCACGCCTTTTCGCGGTTTGCAGCGATGCTTCCGGACACTCGTGACGGCATTCGCCTGCTTGGCACCAGTGGCACGGTGACGACGCTGGCCAGCGTCCACCTTGCACTGCCAAGTTACGACCGAAGCGCCGTCGACGGCCTGCACGTGCCGATCGATGCGATGCGCCAGATGAGCGAGATGATCGCCGAGATGGATTATGCGGCGCGATCGGCCTTGCCCTGCATCGGGCCCGAACGCGCCGACCTGGTCGTTGCCGGTTGCGCGATCCTCGAAGCGATCATCGAAATCTGGCCCGCTGCCAACCTTGGCGTTGCCGACCGCGGAATCCGGGAAGGCATCCTGCGTTCGCTGATGGCCCGCGACGGCTGGCAGCTTTGAAACATATCCGGTCGGCCAAGGGCCGCAAGGCTTCGTCGACGCGTTGGCTCGAACGACAACTCAACGACCCGTACGTCAAACGCGCCAAAGCGGAGAATTACCGCAGCCGGGCAGCCTATAAGCTGATCGAGCTCGACGAACGGTTCGCCTTCCTCAAGCGAGTCCAGACGGTCGTCGATCTGGGCATTGCGCCGGGCGGCTGGAGCCAGGTGGTTCGCCGCACCAATCCGCAGGCCGCGATCGTCGGAATCGATTTGCTTCCGACCGATCCGATCGACGGCGTCGAAATCCTGCAAATGGACTTCATGGACGAAGCTGCGCCGGAACGCCTGAAGCAGGCGCTGGGACAGCCCGCCGACCTCGTATTGTCCGATATGGCGGCCAATACCGTCGGGCACCAGCAGACCGATCACCTGCGCACCATGGCGCTGGTTGAAGCGGGACTGGAGTTCGCTCGTGAAGTGCTTCGGCCAGGCGGCTGTTATGTGGCCAAGGTGCTTGCCGGCGGCGCCGACCACGCGCTCGTTGCCGAACTGAAGCGCAATTTTGCGACGGTCAAACACGCCAAGCCGCCCGCCAGCCGCAAGGGTTCCAGCGAATGGTACGTCGTCGCCCAGGGTTTCAAGGGCGCGCTTCCCGCCGGTTAAGCACGTCGGCATAGGCCCGCTCGACGCTGAGCGAGGCCTCTTCCCAGGAAAAGGCCGCGGCGGCGGCGCGGGCGCGTTGCCCAAGCCGCTGGCGGTCTTCGGGATTGTCGATCAGGCCCGCGATCGCGGACGCATAATCCTCGCCAAGGTCAGCACACAGGAGCCCGGACTGCCCGGCGTCGATCAAGGCGCGCGCGCTGGGCGCGTCGGCACTGACCACCGCCAGTCCCGATGCCATGCCTTCGAGCACGACATTGCCGAAAGCTTCGGTAAGGCTTGGACACAGCATGATGTCGGCGCTGGCGACCGCGGTGGCCAGCGCTTCGCCGTCCAGTTGACCCGCGAAGCTGGTGTCGGGGAGGTTTACGAAGCGGTTGCGTGCCGGTCCGTCGCCGACCACCAGCGCGCGCACCACGCGGCCTGATCGGCGCAATAGCTGAACGACCTCGATAAACCGGTCGATCCCTTTTTCGGCGACAATCCGCCCGAACCACAGAATGACAATATCGTCATCGCCCCAGCCGTGCGTGGCGCGCCACGGGGCGCTTCGCCGGGCCGGGTTGAACAGATGGCGATCGACGCCGCGGCTCCAGATTTCGACGCCATGTCCGCTCCTGAGCACGCGCATCTCGGCCAGCAGGGCGTGGTTGGGCACCAGCACCAGGTCGCTCCGGCGATAGAAGCGCTTGAGATGTGCTTCCACAAGCGGACGCGCCCAGTCCATCCGATAATGGCTGAGATAAGTCTCGAACCGGGTGTGCAGACTGGCGACGGCCGGAACGCCGAGCTGCTTGGCCAGGGTTTGCGCGCGAGTGCCGAGGATGTCGGGGGTCGCGACATGGATCAGGTCCGGCCGGAACGCGCGAATGTCGCCGCGCAACTTGCGGTTGATCCCCAGCGCCAACTGGAATTCGCGGCGCCTGGGTAGCGGGATCGAAGGCACGCCGACCAATGTCCCGGCCGGTTCGAACGCGGGCGTGTCGGTCACCGGCGAATAAATGCGGAAAGTGTAGCCGCGGTTCTCGAGATCGGCGACGAGGCGGTTCAACGCCTGGTTGGCGCCTTCGCGGACGTAATTGTAATTGCCCGAAAAGAGCGCGACGCGCATCGCTTCAAAGCGTTCGGAAATTAAGCACGGCGTTGAGCACGAATACCGTCAGCCCGGAAAACACCGACGCCAGCACGCGGTCGAACAGGTAATTCGCCGGCAGCAGTGCCATGAATGCCGCGAACAGCGCCAGCGTCACCGCCAGCCCGATGCCCGCGTTGATGAGGAAATAGGCGTAACCCTCGACGGGCTTGCGCTCAGTCCCGCGGAAGATCCACGACCGGCCAAAACCGTAGTGGATGCTGTTGGCGATAACGAACGCGATCGTCGCGGCGATCAGCTTGTTCATGCCGCCGAATTCGACGAACAGCCACAGCAGCGCGATGTCGATGGCGAATACGAAAACGCTGACGACCGTATTGCGCAGCAACTGGTCGCCGGCGCGGCGGCTAAACAGGCGGCGATGCAGCCGAGCGCCCGTGTCGGGCAAAGTCGCCTCTTTGGTCAGGACGCGAGCGACAGAGGCAATGGCGCGGTCTGGGCTTGCGTTACGTCATGCTCATCCGCCCAATCGGTCCGGCGCCGAACCCAGGGAGCAACGAACAGCAACGGCAGCTTCAGGAACAGCAGTTCGGAGTGAATGAAGCTGTCGACCGCGCGTTCCCACCACACCGGATCGCGCCGGCCGTGAAGCTTGAGCCAAGAGTCATAGGGGGCCCAGTGGCTGGGCTCGTCGCGCTCGATCACCTTGAAAATCTTCATCAGCCTCTGGTCGCGGCGAACGACCCAATGATTCAGCAGGATTTCGACCTGTTTGTAGCCGCGCTGTTCGGTCAGCGAAATCACGCGGCACAATTTGGCGAAATTGGCGTCGTCGAGCAGATCGTCTTCCTGGAGGTCGTCAATTTGCGACCCGAACATGATTTCCACGAAGCGATCGATATGGCCGCAGGTGCGGTCGACGTTGAGCGGCATGACGCCGCGCTTTTCGAACCAGCGGCGAAACATCCAATAATGTTTACGCTCGTCGGCGCGATGCTGTTCGATGGCAGCGATCATTACCCGGTCGTCGGGCGAGCGCCGGCGCACCGCGCTCATCACTCGGTCGAGGGCAGTATAGCCGCGGTGTTCATTGTAGATGTAGATCGAAGCGACGACGTCGAAATACCGTTGTTCCAACCACTTGAGCATTACTGACGATACCTTCCTGTGTACCGTATATATAGGTACCAGGCCGCCGCGGTGCCAGCCTAGCCGCGCTTTCGCGCCTGATCGACGGCGCGCTTCAGCGCATCATAGCCAACGGCTCCAGTGAGCACGGCATCGCCGACGACGAATAGCGGCGTCCCGGTCGCTCCAAGCTGGCCCGCGAGCTGGAAGTTGCGCTTGAGTTCGGCTTCGGCCTGGGCATCGGCGACCGGCGCCGCGGCGATTCCGGCGGTCTTGCTGGCGCTGGCGATGGTTGCCGGCGCGGGACGGCCCGCGGCCCACATCGCGTCGTGGAACTGGCCGAACCGTCCAACCTTCGACGCTTCCAGCGAAAGCCGCGCCGCAGTGACGCTGTCCGGACCCAGGATCGGAAGCTCCCGATAGACCACGCGCAGTCCCTGGTCCTCCTTCAGCAGCCGGTCGACGTTCGGATTGCTCGCCTTGCAATACGGGCAGGCGTAATCGAAGAACTCGACCAGCGTGACTTCGGGCTTCGCCGAGCCTCGCCACGAGCTTGCGAACGGCGTTTCAATGGCCGCGCGATTGGCCGCCAGCACTGGCGCATATTGGGCATTGCGAAGCGCGTCGACCGCGTCGGACAGGATTGCTGGATCGGCCATCAGCCCGGCGCGCACGACCCGGCTCGACAGATATTGGGGCGCGGCGAAGATCAGCAAACCCGCAGTCAGGGCTGACCCGGCAATGCCGCCGATCAATGCCGCTCCGAAATTGCTGCTCCGCTTGCCGCGATCGGCCTCGATTTCACTCACTCGTCGTCTTTTCCGGGTTTTTTCTTCTTGATCTCGGCGCGCGAAACCATGGCGATATCCTGCGCGCGAAGATAGTCCGGAGTGCCCGGCGGAATCCCCTTCATCGCCAATTCGGCGCTCGCCAGCGCGGTGCGCGGCTTGCCCTGCAGGTTGCTTCGTTCGGCGGTCGCCAGGGCCGCGCGCGGCGGGTCGCCTTCGCGATCGTAGATGATGCCGAGCTGATACCAAGCAAAGGGGTCCTCATTGTCCTTGTTAACCGCGGTCTTGAGCACCTGCTTGGCTTCAGCGAAATTACTCGGGTCCTCGGTTGCGACCAGTGCGTGGCCGAGCATCGCCGCGATCAACGGCATGTTGCCCGACCGCTCAACCGCTTCGCGAAGCGGAGCGAGCGCTTCGCGCGGCTTGCCGCCCTCCAGCAAAACCTGGCCCTTCAGCTCCAGGAAGAATGGATCATGCGGATCGATGGCCAGCAGTGCGTCGGCTTCCGCTTCGGCCTTTTGGGGATAGCCGCCCAGGTGATAGGCGTAGGCGCGGGCATAATGGGCGGGGACGCTGTGGTCCTTTTCCGGATATTTCTGGACCGCCTGGCGCGGATTGACGAAGCCGAGCAGCTTGGCCTTGACCCGCTGGAAGCGCGCTTCAAGCGCCGGGTCGGTCGGTTTGCCCCACGCCGGGTCGGCCCGAAACTTCTGCTCAAGCGCCTGGATCCGTTCCGATGAAAGCGGGTGCGACCGATCGAAGCTGTCGGTCGAATATACCGCCAGCCGATATTCCTGATTCTGCAGCTTGGCGAAGAAATCGAGCATCCCTTTGCCGCTGATGCCCGACTTGCTCATGAACCGCGCGGCGGACGCGTCCGCGGTCGCTTCCTGCGCGCGGGTAAAGGCCAGCAGGTCGCCCAACGCCGCGCGCTGACCGGCCATCATGATGCCCATGCCCGCATCCCCGGCCCCAACAGCGATGGCTGCCGCGGCGAGGACTAAGGATAGCAAGCTGATCCGGCTGGCATGCTTTTCTCCGCCGTCGGCCCGAATGGCGTCGCCGGCAACGACGTGGCCCAGCTCATGGGCGACGATGCCCTGGACCTGGTTGACGTTGTCCGCGGCCTGAAGCAGGCCGGACTGAAGATAGACGGTCTGCCCGCGCTCGACGAACGCGTTGATTTCCGGATCGTTGATCAGGACGACTTCGACGCTGTTCGGATCAAGCCCCGCCGCAACGATCAGCGGCCGTGACAAGTCCTTAAACAACAGCTCGGTTTCGCTGTCGCGGAGCACCGAGCCGGACTCGGCGGCCGCGGGAGGGGCCGCCGCCAAGGCAAGTGCGAGCGCAAGCATCAGCAAGCGAGCGAACCGGGCAATCGAGGGTTTCACCGGGGCCGGCTTACCACGGTGACGCCTGAACCCCGCATGAAACGCCGCTGTCGTGGCCTAGCCGAACGTCCGCTGCCACCAGCCGCGCCGCGGCTCACCGGACTCGTCGAGCGTGGTGTCATTGCTGGCCGCCGGCAGGGAACTCGGCGATTCCGCGCCCGAGTCTGCAACTGCCGCGGCTTTCGCCTTGGCCGGACGCTTGCGGGCGGGCTTGGCCGCCGGGGCATCGCTGGCCGTATCGATTGCTTCGGCCGGCGGTGCCACAGGCGGGGCCGGCTCCGGACTGCCGACTTCAGCTACGGCTTCGGCGGACGCCTTGCCGCGGCGGCGCCTTGGCTTCGGCTTGTCGGCGGGCGCAGCAGCAGTGTCGGCGATCGGCGGCTCCAGGTCGATCGGCCGCTCGACCATTGGCGAGCTATCCGGCTCAACCGCTTCCGCGGCCGCTGACGCATCGGATTCCATTGCGGGTGTCTTGCGTCCACCGCGGCGGCGGCGGGGCTTGGTCTCCGGGCTGGGGCTATCTTCTGCGTGCGCCGGACCCGTCGCGGCGGGCGCCTCGCCTTCCGACGGACCCTGTTCTTGGTCGGGGCTAGCGCCTGCTTCGGAATCGCTGCCGTCGCGGCGATTGCGGCCGCGTCCGCCACGCCGGCGACGGCGGCGCTTGCGGCCGTGCCGATCGCCCTCCGCCGACGGATCGCCGGGTTCGCCCTCAAGCGAGATTTCGACAGTTTCCTCGTCGCCCTCGCCCTCGCCCTCGCCCTCGTCTTCATCGTCCTCGTCAACGCCTTCATCGACGATGTCGAGATCGTCTTCATCGTCGACGGCAGGCGTTTCGACGCGCGGCGCGGCGACCGGGCGGGCACCGGAGCTTTCGACGCTCATCCGAGCGCCTTCGAAGCTTTCGTCGATGACCACTTCGATCAAGACGCCGTAGCGATGCTCGACGTCCGCCAGCTCGGCGCGCTTCTTGTTAAGCACATAGACGGCGGCTTCACGGCCGGCGCGCAGGACGATTCGATCACCGCGTCCGCGGGCGGCTTCGTCTTCGATAATCCGCAGTGCCGACAGTCCGGCGGATGAAGCCGTCCGCATCAGCCCGGTGCCTTCGCAGTGAATGCACGGCTTGGTCGACGCTTCGAGCACTCCGGTACGCAGCCGCTGGCGGCTCATTTCCATCAGGCCAAAGCTTGAAATGCGGCCCACCTGGATGCGGGCGCGATCATTCTTCAACGCGTCCTTCATCGCCTTTTCGACTTTTCGGACATGGCCGTTCTGTTCCATGTCGATGAAGTCGATGACGACCAGGCCAGCCATGTCGCGAAGCCTCAGCTGGCGCGCGATTTCCGCCGCTGCTTCAAGGTTCGTGCTGAACGCGGTTTGTTCGATATTATGTTCGCGTGTCGACCGGCCCGAGTTGATGTCGATTGAAACCAGCGCTTCGGTTGGATTGATCACCAGGTAGCCGCCCGATTTGAGCTGGACGAGCGGCTGATACATCGCGCTCAGCTGGTCCTCGACGCCAAAGCGCTGGAACAAGGGAGTAGTCTCGCTGTGCTGTTGCACCCGGCGCACGTGGCTGGGCATCAGCAGCTTCATGAAGCCGCGCGCCGCCTTGTAACCGTCCTCGCCCTCGACCACGACTTCGTCGATCTCGCGGTGATAAAGGTCGCGGATCGCGCGTTTGATGAGGTCGCTGTCGCGATAGATCAGCGCCGGGGCGGTGCTGCCAAGCGTCCGTTCGCGAATTTCGTCCCACAGCCGAGCGAGATAATCGAAGTCGCGCTTGATCTCGACCTTGGTGCGCGACAGCCCGGCGGTGCGGACGATCAGTCCCATGGTCGACGGCAGATTGAGATCGGCCATGATCGATTTCAACCGCTTGCGGTCGGCGCCGTTGGAAATCTTGCGCGAAATGCCGCCGCCGTGGCTAGTGTTGGGCATCAGCACGCAATAGCGCCCGGCCAGGCTGAGATAGGTCGTCAACGCGGCGCCCTTGTTGCCGCGTTCCTCCTTCACGACCTGGACCAGAAGCACCTGACGGCGCTGGATCACGTCCTGAATCTTGTAGCGGCGGCGCAGGTTCTGGCGCTTGCGGCGAAGCTCGTCGGCAGCCGATTCATCGACCGGTGACCGGCTCGACCCAGTCCCGGTCTCGGTGGTGCTGGCCGCGCCAGTGGCAGTCGCCGTTTCGGTCGAGTCACCGAAATCCGCGTCCGGCTGTTCCTCGTCATCGTCGCTGGCGGCTTCGTCGTCGTAGACTTCGGACCCGCGCAACCGCTCTTCCTCGGCGGCATGCTCGGCTTCTTCGCGCAGCAAGGCGTCGCGGTCGGCCTTGGGAATCTGGTAATAATCGGGGTGGATTTCGCTGAAGGCCAGGAAGCCGTGGCGATTGCCGCCATAGTCGATGAACGCCGCCTGGAGCGACGGTTCAACGCGAGTGACCTTGGCTAGATAGATATTGCCTTTGAGCTGCTTGTGCTCAGCGGATTCGAAGTCAAGCTCCTCGATCCGGTTCCCTTTGACGACCGCGACCCGGGTTTCTTCCGGGTGGCGCGCATCGATCAGCATGCGCATGGACATTGAAAATTCTCCGGGCGCCCCGGTGCAACAATATCGTGCTCCGACGCGCTGTTAATGAAGCCTCGCGGGCGGCAAACGGGCCGCTGTCGCGGGCGAGATGTGTGAAAAGTGCCTCGTCCAAATGCCCCATCCCGCGACTGTGCGCAGGGGACGCCACTTCATCGAACAATGGACGAAGGGCGTTCTGTGAATGCATTTCGAGCGATAACCTCGTGGAACCGCGATCCGTCGCACCGGCTGCGGAGTGAATCCGGCGCATTGCCGAACCTCAACTTGGGTTAGCATCCATGAGTCGACGCCGCAACTGTGCGGCAAGCGAATTAACAAGCGCGTCGGGATTGTCCGGATGCGGCAGGTGACAGTCGTGACTCGCCTGCTAAGTCGCGGTGGTGACCAGCGAACGGGACAGCATGACGGCGATCGTCGATGCGTAGCGCCAGAACGCTGTCGGACCGGCGCGGGCCGTGGGCGTTTGTGCTCGGCGTCATGCTCGTCACTGGCGGCGTTCTTCTCCACGCCCCGATGTTCCTGATGGGCCGGCACAATCACTTCGTCCTCAACGGCACGCCGATGGGCGCGGACATGATCATCGGCATGGTGGCAATCGTCGGCGGCTGCGCGATCGCGGCTTACGGCCTGCTTCCCCGCAAGGTCGCTGAGCAACTCGCCGCGTCGCGTGACATCATCGTGTCCCCGCCGGAAGATGCGCCGTTGCGCGCGGCGCATTGGGCACTGATGGCGGTGCTGGTCATCGCGCTGATTATCGACATCATGAAACCGGCGACCCTCGGCTTCACTCTGCCGGGGATGATCGGCGAATACCGCATTACCAAGGCGACCGTTTCACTGCTTCCCTTTTCGGCCCTGTCGGGGACGGTCGTCGGCTCGATCATCTGGGGCGTGCTTGCCGACATTTACGGACGCAAGGCGACGATCCTGCTGTCCGCGGTGATGTTCGTCGGCACTTCGATCTGCGGCGCCATGCCGTCGCTCGCCTGGAACGTCGGCATGTGCTTCATGATGGGCGTGGCCGCGGGCGGCATGCTGCCCGTCACCTACGCGCTTCTCGCCGAAATGATGCCGAGCAAGCATCGCGGCTGGAGCCTGGTCCTGGTTGGCGGCCTCGGCGCGGTCGGCGGCTATTTCGCGGCGAGCAGTTTCTCGGCGCTGCTGCAGCCGTCCTTCGGCTGGCGGATCCTGTGGATCCTGAACCTGCCAACGGGCCTTTCGCTCGTTGTGCTGGGCGCACTGATCCCCGAATCGGCGAAGTTCCTGCTGTCGCGCGGTCGGCGCGAAGAAGCGCTGCGCGTGATGGAGCGGTTCGGTTCGCAAGCCCGGCACGCGCGCCCGGCCGAGCAAATGGCGCTTGAGCGCGGTCCTTCGGTCGCGCTTACCGGCCGCGCTTTCTTCGGCAAGCTATTCGCGCTCAGCCTCGCCGCAATCTGCTTCAGCCTGATCAATTTTGGATTGTTGTTGTGGCTTCCGGCCGACCTCATCGCAAAGGGCTACAGCGTTGGGCTGTCGAGCAAGCTCCTTGCGGAATCGGCGCTGATTGCTTTCCCGACGGTGTTCATCGTGGCTTTTATCTACAGCCGCTGGAGCACGAAATGGTCCGTCGCCGCCTCGCTGGCGGTTACCCTCGCCGGCCTCGCGGGCGTGCTTCGGCTCGAACTGACTGGAAGCGGCAGCCCGGTTCTGCCGGTGGCTCTGCTGATTGTCGGCACCAACGCTCTCATTGCCATGCTTCTGCCGTACACCGCCGAAAGCTTTCCATTGCGGATTCGCGGGCGGACGACCGGCGCAGTCGCGGCGTGCACCAAGGCGGGCGGGATGATTGCTCAGTTCCTGGCAATTCTCGATTTAATCCCGCCACTCGGCCTGGTTGCGCTGATCGTCATGGTGCCCACTGCGGCGGCGCTGTTGCTGGTCGGCTGGTTCGGGATGGAAACGCGTGGCCGCGACCTTCGCGACCTCGACCCGGACGGGCATACTTTTGCAGCGAGCGGGATGTAGCCTGGGACTCATTCGACAATCGGCCTTTGCGCCGACGCCTTGCACTTTGTAGCAGTCGGTGATGCCCACGAAGATTTCCACGCTTTTGCTGTTCGGCGCGACCGGTGACCTTGCCCGGCGAATGTTGCTGCCCTCGCTCTATGGGCTCGATTCAGACGGTCTCCTGCCTGACGACCTGCGGATCGTCGGCACGGCGCGATCCGCCTTTGACGACGCCGGCTTCCGGGATCGCGCCGACCAGGCGTTGCAAGAGCATCTGCCCGAGGATTTCTATCAACAGGCGGTGGCCGAACGGTTCCTTGCGCGGCTCCACTACGTGCCGCTCGACATCAACGATGCTCAAGGGTTCGAACGGCTGGCGGAGACGATTGGCGATCCGAGTCACGGAATCGGCATCTTCCTGTCGACCGCGCCGTCGCTGTTCAAAATCACGATCGATGGCCTGGCCGCTGTCGGGCTGGCCTGCCCGACAGTCCGCATGGCGCTCGAAAAGCCGCTTGGCAGCGATCTCGAATCCAGCCGCGAGATCAACGATGCGGTCGCTTCCGCCTTTCCGGAGGACCGCACGTTCCGCATCGACCATTATCTCGGCAAGGAAACGGTGCAGAACCTGCTTGCCTTGCGGTTCGCCAATGCCCTGTTCGAGCCGCTGTGGAACAATGCCCATATCGCGCACGTCCAGATCACCGTCGCCGAAACCATCGGGCTGGAGGGGCGGGCCGATTATTACGACGGCGCCGGCGCGCTTCGCGACATGGTCCAGAATCACATGCTGCAGCTGCTCGCGCTGGTCGCGATGGAGCCGCCGGCGGACTTTAACGCAACCGCGGTGCGCGACGAAAAGGTGAAGGTGCTGCGCGCGCTCCGCCCGATCGGCGCGGCCGAGGTCGAGGGCGAGACGGTGATTGGCCAATATTCGGGCTACGCCGACGAAATCGGCCACCCGACCAACACCGAGACGTTCGTCGCCATCAAAGCGCATATCGACAATTGGCGGTGGAAGGACGTGCCGTTCTACCTGCGCACCGGCAAGCAAATGCCCGCCCGAAATACCGAGATTCTGATCCAGTTTCGGGACGTGCCTTATTCGATCTTTGCTTCACGCGGCGCGACGACCAAGCCCAACAAGCTGATCATCGGGCTTCAGCCGCATGAGACGATCAGCTTGCACCTGATGGCCAAGGCTCCGGGGCTGGACCGGGATGGGGTTCGGCTGCGCGAAATTCCGCTCGATATCGGGCTTGCCAATGCGTTCAGTGAATACCGCCGGCGGATCGCTTATGAACGCTTGCTGCTCGACCTGATCGAAGGCGATCCGACGCTGTTTGTGCGCCGCGACGAGGTCGAGGCGCAGTGGGAGTGGGTCGACCGTATCCGTGCCGCCTGGACCCAGCGAGGGATGACTGCCAAGCCCTATTCCGCCGGCAATTGGGGGCCGACCGCGGCGATTGCGCTGGCCGAGCGCGACGGCATTAGCTGGCACGAATAGGGACGAAGGCTCAAAGCAGCGCCATGACCCTCAACCCGACCATCGCCCGCGTCACCGACCGGATCATCGAGCGTTCGAAGCCAACGCGGCGGCGTTACCTGGCGCTGATTGCCGAGCAGAAGGAGCGGGGGATCGACCGCCCGCGACTGAGTTGCGGCAACTTTGCCCATGGCTTCGCCGCAGCTGGCGAGGACAAGGCGGCGATCAGCACGCTGGCAGGCCCCAACATCGGCATCGTGACGGCGTACAACGACATGTTGTCGGCGCATCAGCCCTATGCCCGCTACCCCGAGCAGATGAAGATTTTCGCGCGCGAAGTCGGCGCCACGGCGCAGGTCGCGGGCGGGGTTCCGGCAATGTGCGACGGCGTGACTCAGGGCCAGCCGGGCATGGACCTGTCGCTGTTCAGCCGCGACGTGATTGCGATGGGCACTGCGATCGCCCTTAGCCACGGCATGTTCGACGCGGTCGCGCTGCTCGGGATTTGCGACAAGATCGTCCCCGGACTGCTGATCGGCGCCTTGCGCTTCGGGCATCTGCCGATGCTGTTGGTGCCCGGCGGACCCATGCCATCGGGTCTTCCCAACAAGGAAAAGCAGCGCGTCCGCCAGCTCTTCGCCGAAGGCAAGGTCGGCAAGGAGGAGCTGCTTCGCGCCGAAAGCCGGTCTTACCATTCGGCCGGCACCTGCACCTTTTACGGGACCGCCAATTCCAACCAGATGATGATGGAACTGATGGGCCTGCACATCCCCAATGCCGCGTTCATCAACCCCGGCACGCCGCTGCGCCAGGCACTGACCCGCGCCGCTGTCCATCGCCTTGCCGACCTCGCTAACAAGGGCGAGCGGCCGCTGGCCGAGATCGTCGATGAAAAAGCGATCGTGAATGCCATTGCGGGACTGGTGGCGACGGGCGGTTCGACCAATCATGCGATCCATCTGCCGGCCATCGCGCGCGCTGCCGGACTTATCGTCGATTGGCAGGACTTCGCCGATTTGTCGTCGGCGGTCCCCCTGATTGCGCGGGTTTATCCCAACGGGTCGAAGGACGTGAACGACTTTCACGACGCCGGCGGGATGGCGTTCGTTCGCTATACACTTGGCCGCGAAGGGTTGATCCATACCGACACGCTGACTGCGGGCGCCGATAATTTCGATGCGTGGATCGGCAATCCCGAACTGCACGGCGATGAACTGGTGTGGAAACCAGCGGAAGAAAGCGCGGACGTGGATTTGCTTCGCCCGGCGACCGATCCATTTCTGGTCGATGGCGGAATGCGGCTGGTCGCGGGCAATCTCGGCCGGGCAATTTTCAAGACCAGCGCGGTCGATGAGGAACGCTGGCTGATCGAAGCGCCGGCACGCTGCTTTGCCGACCAGAATGAAGTGCTTGAAGCGTTCAAGGCCGGCGAACTGGATCGCGATGTCGCGGTCGTCGTTCGCTTTCAGGGGCCGCGCGCCAACGGCATGCCGGAACTGCACAAGCTCACGCCGACGCTGGGCGTGTTGCAGGATCGCGGCCACCGAGTCGCGTTGATTACCGATGGGCGCATGTCAGGTGCCAGCGGCAAGGTGCCGGCGGCGATCCATGTCTCGCCCGAAGCCTTGCCCGACGGGCCATTGGCCAGGGTGCGCGACGGCGATCTGATCCGCCTCGATGGCCACACCGGAACGCTGCAAGCCGTCGGAGTCGATCTCGCGGCCCGCGCGCCGGCCAATTCCCCGCCTCCACCGCTCGGCACCGGGCGCGAACTGTTCGCGCTGATGCGGGCCCACGCCAATGAAGCCGAGGCGGGTGCCTCGGCGATGCTTGCGGCCATGGAAGCGGAGCTGTCATGAGGACCATTGCCGTTGCCGATGTTGGGGGCACCCACGCCCGCTTCGCGCTGGCCGACATCGACGGCGGCCGAGTGACCGCGCTCGGCGAACCAGTGACGCTCATGACCGCCGAACATGCCAGTTTCCAGCTGGCCTGGCAGGAATTTGGGCGCCGCGAGCAGATCGGCCTGCCCAACGAGCTCGCCATCGCCTTCGCCGGGCCAGTCACCGGCGACGTGCTCAAGCTCACCAATAATCCATGGGTGATCCGGCCGGCCCTGATCAAGGAGCGCCTGGAAGTTGACCGCTACGTCGTGGTCAATGACTTCGGCGCGGTGGCCTACGCCGTGGCCACTTTGCCGGACGGCGACTTCCGGCACATTTGCGGCCCCGACCGCCCGCTTCCGCCCACTGGCGTGATCAGCATTGTCGGGCCGGGCACAGGGCTTGGTGTGGCGGCGCTGCTCCGTAAGCCAGACCATTACGAAGTCATCGAAACCGAAGGCGGCCACGTCGACTTCGCGCCGCTGGACAGCCTGGAAGACCGCATCCTGACGCAGTTGCGGCGGCACTTCCGCCGTGTTTCGGTCGAGCGGGTAGCTTCCGGCCAGGGCCTTTGGAACCTCTACGAAGCGCTCGGCGCGCTGGAGGGGCGCGACCTGACTTTTCACGATGACAAGGCGCTTTGGGCCGCTGCCCTCGAAGGCCACGACAGCCTCGCCAACGCGGCGCTCGACCGGCTGTGCCTGACGCTTGGCGCGGTTGCTGGCGACATGGCGCTGGGGCAAGGGGCGGCAGCCGTCGTCATCGCCGGCGGCGTTGGCTTAAGGCTTGCCGATTACCTGCCGCAGTCCGGCTTTCGCGATCGCTTCATCGCGAAGGGACGGTTCGAACGGCGGATGGACGACATGCCCGTCAAACTCATCACCCACCCGCAGCCTGGGCTGTACGGCGCCGCGGCGGCATTCGCGCGGGAATATTCATGACTTCGCTGACCATCGATCAGATCATGCGGACGGCGCCGGTAATCCCGGTGCTGGTGCTCGACGGCGACGGGGACTGGGCCAAGTTGGCCGAAACCCTCGTCGGTGCCGGCCTGCCGGTTCTCGAAGTTACACTGCGGACCCCGCAGGCGCTCGACGCGATTCGCCAGATGAGCCAGGTTCCCGGCGCAATCGTCGGCGCTGGAACGGTGCTGAACGAAGCTCAGCTCGCTCAGGCGGTCGACGCCGGCAGCCGCTTCATCGTGTCGCCGGGCCTGACCGACCCGGTGGCGCTCGCGGCGCGCGAAGCGGCGATTGCGTATCTGCCGGGGGTGGCGACCGCGGGCGACATCATGCGCGGACTCGATCTCGGCCTCGACCGGTTCAAGTTCTTCCCCGCTGAAGCGGCCGGGGGAGTCGCTGCCTTGAAGGCGCTGTCCGGCCCGTTTTACGACGCTCGGTTTTGCCCCACCGGTGGGGTGCGGCCCGACAACGCCCACGACTGGCTGGCGCTGGACGGCGTGCTGTGCGTTGGCGGAACCTGGCTATTTCGCGGATCGGAGGATCGGCTGGAGCAGGTTGGGGACCGTGCCCGCGCCGCCGCTGCACTTGCGCGCTAGATGCCGCTGAGCCGAACCCACGCTGTCGTGGGCACGGCAGCGGCGTTGATTGCCGGGACCGCGCTGTTGGCGGCAATTTGGGCCGGCGGCAGCCCCCGCCAACCGAGCGTGACAATTGGCCTGCCTCCGCCCGCGAGCGACCGCATCTATGCCTCCGCGCTGGCGCGCGGCCGGCCGATCGTGGTGATCGACGCGGGCCATGGCGGGCGCGACCCGGGCGCCCATAGCGTATCCGGGGAATTGACCGAAAAGCAGCTGACGCTCGCACTCGCGCGCGAGCTGCGCGACCAGCTGGTCAAGCGCGGCCGGTTGCGGGTCGCGATGTCGCGCGATGACGACAGCTATCTGACGCTCGAAGATCGCGCGGCGGTCGCTCGCCGGCTCAATGCGGCGCTGTTCATCTCGCTGCACATGGACAGTGCGCCCAATCCGCTCGCCCGGGGCGCCAGCGTTTACTCGCTATCCGATGTCGCGTCGGACGCCGAAGCGGCGCGGTTTGCGGCTATCGAAAACCGCGCTGGGACATCCAACCGCGCTGGCGGTTCGGTCGCCGCGCTGCTGTCGGATCTGGCGATGCAGTCGCAGATGACCGCTTCCGCGGACCTTGCGGCGCGCCTCGTCAACAAGTCGGCGGGCCGGTTCGCGCTGCGACCGGAAGCGCATCGTTTCGCCGATTTTCACGTGCTCCGCCGGGCCGACACGCCCGCCGTTCTGTTCGAAGCGGGATACATCAGCAATGTTGATGACGAACAATTGCTTCGCTCGCCCGAACATCGTGCCCGGATCGCGCTCGCGCTGGCCCAGGCGATTGAAGCCGACGTTGCAACCCGATCCCGCCGTTAAGCGCTTCCCGCTGCGTGCCGAACCCGCTAGACGCCTGACCCGATGAAGTCCGAGCGCCTGACCGTCCCGCAATTGCCGCTGCCCGACCTCGTCGCCTTCAACCGCAGGGTGCACGATCGGATCGACCCGTTGTGGGCCCTTAAATGGGTGCGGTGGTTGAGCTGGGCGAGCCTTGCCGGCTTTATGCTGGTTGCGGGGATGTGGATCTACTTCGCCGCCGGGCTGCCTTCGTCCCAAACGCTGCTGGCCTATCAGCCGCCGCTGCCGTCGAACGTTCGCGGTTATGACGGAATGCCGATTCAGACCTTCGCTCGCGAACGGCGGGTGGAGCTGTCGTTCGACGAATATCCGCCGCTCGTCGTCCACGCTTTCATTTCGGCCGAAGACAAGACCTTTTTCAGTCACCACGGAATCGATTTCCTGGGACTGGTCGGCGCAGTGTTCGATTATACCAAGAAAAGCGTCACGGGCGGCCGTGCCAAGGGTGGCTCGACGATTACCCAGCAGGTCGCGAAATATCTCCTGCGCGACAGCAGCTACAATATCGGCCGCAAGGCGCGCGAGGCAATTCTCGCCTTCCGCCTCGAATCCACTTTGTCGAAGCAGGAGATTCTGGAACTCTACCTCAATTCTATCTTCCTTGGCCGCAATGCTTATGGCGTCCAGGCGGCGGCACGCGCCTATTTCGACAAGGACGTCAGCGAACTCAGCCTGCCCGAGGCGGCGTATCTTGCGGTGTTGCCCAAAGCGCCAGCCAATTACGACCCGGTGCGCGCGACCCAGCGCGCTCTCGACCGGCGCAATTACGTTCTCCGCGAAATGTCGCGCAATGGTTACATCACCGAGGACCAGCGGCAATCCGCGGCCGCCATGCCGCTCGAAACGATCCGCTACGGAAGCAGCGAAAAGTTCGCCCAGCAAGGCGGCTATTTCATGGAAGAGGTCCGCCGCGAACTGATCAAACGGTTCGGCGAGGACGCCCAGGCGGGGACCAACAGCCTTTACGCCGGCGGCCTGTGGGTGCGATCATCCATGGACCCCAAATTGCAGGACGCCGCCGCGCAGGCCCTGCGCGATGGTTTGGCGAAATATGACGGGGGACGCAGCTGGAGCGATATCGCACTCAGCATAAGCACCGACGGGGACTGGGCTGCGCGCCTCGACCGGGCGCCGGTCGGAACCGGATTCCCCGACTGGAAGAAGGCAGTCGTGCTGTCGAAAAGCGGTGGGCAGGCGACCATCGGCTTTGCCAATGGTGCGACGGGCACTCTTCCCGCATCGGCCGCGACGATGCCCAAGCGGCGCGTCGGCGGCCGCGCGTTCGATTATCTCAAACCGGGCATGATCATCATCGTCAAGGATGCCGGCGGCAGCTATGCGCTGCGCTCGGTGCCCGAAGTGGCTGGTGGGATGGTCGCCGAGGAAGTCCACACCGGACGCGTGCTGGCCATGCAGGGCGGGTTCGACGTCATCGGATCAAGCTATAACCGCGCGACGCAGGCGCTCCGCCAGCCCGGCTCGACGTTCAAGCCGATCGTCTACGTCACCGCTTTGGCCAACGGCATGACGCCGTCCACGATCGTACTCGATGCCCCGTTCTGCGTGTGGCAGGGTGCCGGGCTGGGCAACAAATGCTTCGTCAATTTCGACCGCAGCTATGCCGGCGCCAAGACCATGCGCTGGGGACTCGAACAATCGCGCAACCTGATGACGGTGCATGTCGCGGCCGAGACCGGAATGCCGAAGATCACCGACACGGCGCGCAAGCTCGGGGTCGGTGACTTCCCCAATTATCTGTCGATTGCGCTCGGGGCCGGGGAAACGACCGTGCTTCGGCTGGTCAATGCCTATGCCGTGCTTGCCAACCAGGGCCGCTCGGTCAAGCCCACGACCATCGACTATATCGAAGATCGCAACGGCAAGGTCATCTACCGCTCCGACAGTCGCTGCGCGCTGATGCCCGACTGCGATTCGCCCGACTGGAACGGGAAGGGGATGCCGCGTCCGCCCAACCGGACTCGGCAGCTGCTCGATCCGATGGCCGCGTTCCAGATGGTTCACGTGATGGAAGGGGTGATCCAGCGCGGTACGGCGACCGTGCTGCGCGACCTCGACCGCCCGATGTTCGGGAAGACCGGGACGACTTCTGGCCCGACCAACGTGTGGTTTGTCGGCGGTACTCCGGACGTCGTCAGCGGGGTCTATATCGGATACGATCAGCCGCGCAGCCTTGGCGGTTATGCGCAGGGCGGGCGAATTGCTGCACCGATCTTCAAGCAATGGGCCAAGATCGCGTTCAAGGATGCGCCGAAGACGCCGTTTGCGGCGCCGGCCGGAATTCGCTGGGTGCGAGTCGACCGTGGCACGGGCAAACGCGTGTTCGGCGTGTTCCCGGTCAACGACGATCCCAAGGCGTCGGTGATCTGGGAGGCGTTCCAGCCGCAAACCGAGCCTCGGCGTTCGTATCACGGAGCCATGGGCGATCCCTATGGACCGCAATCGCAGCAGCAGTATCAGCGGCCCGCCGCAACCCCAGCCGATCAGTCCCCGAAACGGTCGCAGCAACCCCGACGGCCGCAGCCGCCGGCTGCCGCGACCGGTTCAACCCCGCCCGCTGCCCAGCCTGCGCCGCAACCGTCGAGCTTGCCAACGCAGAACGGCGTCTAATAGGGCCTTCCGCACAGCCTTTGACGAAAGAGTGAACATGCGCGCCGAAGCGCAGGCCCATATCGACCAGATCAATTCCGCCACGGCGCTGCTGCGCCGGTTCCTTGATTGGGACCGGGCGCTGGAGCGGCTGGCGGAGCTCAACGGCCAGGTTGAGGATTCGACGTTGTGGGACGATCCCAAAGCGGCGCAGGAAGTGATGCGCGAGCGCCGCCGCCTGGAAGAGGCCTTGGGCGCCACTCGGGCGCTCGAACGCGAGCTCGCCGACACTTGCGAACTGATCGAAATGGCAGAGGCGGAAGGCGACCATGCCCTCGTCGATGACGGGGTTCGCGCCCTTGCGGAGCTTGCCGACCGCGCCGACCGCGACAAGGTCGCTGCGCTGCTGGCCGGCGAAGCCGATGCCAACAATGCGTATATCGAAGTCAATGCCGGGGCCGGGGGGACCGAAAGCCAGGATTGGGCTGAAATGCTCCAGCGCATGTACACCCGCTGGGCCGAACGGCACGGGATGAAAGTCGAGCTTGTCGACCACCATTCGGGGGAACAGGCCGGCATCAAGTCGGCAACTTTGCTGGTCAAGGGGGAGAACGCCTATGGCAATCTCAAGACCGAAAGCGGGGTCCACCGCCTTGTCCGGATCAGCCCCTACGACGCCAACGCGCGCCGCCACACCAGTTTCTCGAGCGTTTGGGTCTATCCCGAAGTCGATGACGACATCGACGTGCAGATCAATGATGCGGAGCTTCGTATTGACACCTACCGCGCTTCCGGCGCGGGGGGGCAGCACGTCAACACCACCGACAGCGCGGTGCGCATAACCCATGTTCCGACCGGCATCGTGGTGGCGTGCCAGAACGAACGTTCACAGCACAAAAACCGAGCTTCGGCGATGAAGCAGCTCAAGGCTCGGCTGTACGAAGCCGAGCTGCAAAAACGCGAAGCCGAAGCCAGCGCGGCCAACGCCGCCAAGACCGACATCGGCTGGGGCCACCAGATCCGGTCCTACGTCCTGCAGCCCTACCAGCTCGTCAAGGATCTGCGCACGGGCGTCACTTCCACCGCGCCGGGCGATGTTCTCGACGGCGATCTCGACCGCTTCATGGCGGCCGCGCTGTCGCAGCGCGTGACCGGAGAAACGGTCCATGTCGAGGATGTCGATTAGCCCGCTGCTCCCTCGCCGCGACCGGCGCGGATCAGGCGGGCGGAGCGCATCGGCGCTGATCGCGTGCGGGCTGGTCGTGCTCGCGGGATGCCGGTCCGAGCCGAAGCAGCCTCAGTTTCCCGCTGCGCAACGCAATGTGGCGCCGATCGTCGGCGATGCATTTTCCACGGAAGACGCGCGCGACCGCATGGGCGAGGCGGACGAAGTGATGCAGCTCGCCGGGCTCAAGCCGGGGATGTCGGTCGCGGACGTTGGGGCCGGGGAGGGTTATTATACGGTTCGCCTTGCCCGCGCCGTGGGGCGCAACGGCCGCGTGCTGGCGGAAGACATTGTCGCCACTGTGCGCGACGACCTTAGCGATCGGGTCCAGCGCGAACGGCTGGACAATGTCGCGGTCAAACTTGGCTCACCCGACAATCCGACTTTGCCGCCGGAATCATTCGATCGCCTGTTTCTCGTCCACATGTACCACGAAGTGCAGTCACCCTATGCGTTCCTGTGGCACCTGCGGGAAGGACTGAAGCCCGATGGCTTGGTCGTCGTCGTCGATGCCGATCGCCCCGTCGCGCACCATGGAATTGCGCCGGCCCAGCTGAAATGTGAGTTCGCGGCACTCGGCATGAAACCGGTCAAATTTGCCAGGCTAGCCGGTGGCGACGCTTACTTTACGGCGTTCAAACTGGCAGCGGCGCGCCCCAGGCCCGAACATATCATGGCTTGCAAATCGTCGAACTGAGCCGTTTCCGTCGATCGTGGCGGCCGGTATCGCCGCGGATCCAACATACCGCCACAGCCCGGCATTCAATCAAAGATAACCCATCCGCCGCAGGCTGCTGCACTCCCGCCCGGCGAAGATGAGGTGATCGATCACCGAGCAATCCAGCGCTTCCGCCGCCACTGCGAGGCGGCGGGTCGAGCGACAGTCCGAATCGCTCGGCCGGGGATCGCCGCTTGGATGATTGTGAGCAAGCAAAATGCCGGCACTGTGACGCCGGGCGGCGTCGGCGATGATTGCCTTCAACGGAAAGTCCGCGCCGGATTCGTCGCCGACGTGGCGCGAAACGTGGAGGCACCGCGCCTGTTCATCGACATGGGCCACCCACAGGCTTTCCCGATTCGGGTCGCCATCGGCGATGCAACCGGCGAAAAACTCACGCGCGGCGGCAAGGCCATTGAGTTGCAGCGGAAGTTCGGCACGCTGATATCGCATGCCAATAAGCTAGGCGCGGCCGCCGTTCGATCCTACCGGAACCGAATCCGCAACGGCGCCATTTCGGACTGATCCCGCCGGCGCTTGTCTGCGGTCGGGCACACGATAAGGTCGCACGATGCGCCAATATCTCGACCTGATGCAGACGATTCTCGACCATGGCGTCGAACAGCAGGACCGCACCGGCACCGGGACCTTGTCCTGGTTCGGCGCGCAGCTGCGCTTCGACCTCGCCGACGGCTTTCCGCTTTTGACGACCAAGAAACTCCACCTGAAGTCGATTATCGTCGAATTGCTGTGGTTCCTGCGCGGCGACACCAACATCCGTTGGTTGAGCGAGCGCGGTGTGCGGATCTGGGATGAGTGGGCCGATGACGCCGGTAATCTTGGACCGGTCTACGGCAAGCAGTGGCGCGATTGGGAAACCGCCGATGGCCGCCATGTCGACCAGATCGCGAACCTAATCCAGCTGATCAAAACCGACCCGCACAGCCGGCGCCAGATTGTCACGGCGTGGAATCCGGGAGAACTCGCGCAAATGGCGCTGGCACCCTGCCACTGCCTGTTCCAAACGCAAGTCGCGGCGGGCCGCCTCAACCTCCAGCTTTATCAGCGCAGCGCCGACTTCTTCCTCGGTGTCCCCTTCAACGTCGCCAGCTATGCGTTGCTGACCCACCTGCTGGCCCGTGAATGCGGGCTCGAACCGGGCGTGTTCGTGTGGACTGGCGGCGACTGCCACCTTTACTCGAACCATTTGGAGCAGGCGCGGCTGCAGCTAGGCCGCGAGCCGCGGGGGTTGCCCAAGCTGGTCATCAAGGACCGCGGGCAGGGCCTGTTCGATTACGAATTCGACGACTTCGCTTTCGAAAATTACGATCCGTACCCGCATATTTCGGCTCCAGTCGCAGTCTAGGCGCGGCTCCGCTCGAACCGCGCGCGCTGCGCCGCCGCGAAGCCGTTTGGACCCGACACCCAACTCCGGCGTTGAAGCATCACTGTCAGAGGAGGAGAAACACCATGATCCAGAAGATCGTCACAGTCACCCTGCTGGGTGCCGCCCTTGCCACTGCCGCGTGCAACACCGTTCGCGGCGCCGCCAGGGACGTCAATTCGGTCGCCAATTGCACTGAAAATGCGATCAACGGCAGCCAGCGCTGTTAAGCTGCTGGACAAGCGCGTCTAGCTAAAGCCATGTTCGTTCCGGAACCTTAACAGAGGAGCGAATATGGGACAGAAACTGATCGCCGCCACCTTGGTCGGCGCATGCCTCGTGATTACCGCGTGCGCGACCGTACGCGGCGCTGCATCGGACGTAAGTTCGGTTGCGAACTGCACGCAGAACACGATGAATAACGGCCACTGTAACTAGCACCGTTTCGTGACTGCCGATAAACGAAGCCCCGCCGGATCGCTCCGGCGGGGCTTTTTCATGAACCTCGTCGTGGAGGTTTATTTTTCCAGATAGTCCCCGGCGTCCGCATCGAGACCGTGGCCGCTTGGAACGACCTTCCCAAGCGGATCGTCACCGGTGCCGGCGTCGTCGCGAGGGCTGCGGGCAAGTTCGGCCGCGCGCAGCTCCTCGGCCGAGTCCGGGGCAACAAGCGCTTCTTCCATCCGGCGTTGCGCAGCGCGCAGCGCGGTGTCGCGGGAGTTTGCGGCGACGCGCATGCGGTTCATGCCGGCACCGGTTCCTGCCGGGATCAGGCGGCCGACGATCACATTCTCCTTCAAGCCCTGGAGCGTGTCGACCTTGCCCTGGACGGCCGCTTCGGTGAGCACTCGGGTGGTTTCCTGGAATGAAGCCGCCGAAATGAAGCTGCGGGTCTGCAGGCTCGCCTTGGTAATGCCGAGCAGCACCGGCTTGCCCTGGGCACGCCGCTGCTTCTTCTCGAGCTTGGAGTTGATCTCATCCATCTCTTCGCGGTCGACCTGCTCGGCTGCAAGCAGCGTCGTATCGCCGGCATCCGTGATTTCGACCTTCTGCAGCATCTGGCGGACGATCACTTCGATATGCTTGTCGTTGATCTTCACGCCCTGCAGCCGATAGACCTCCTGAATCTCGCTCACGAGATATTCGGCAAGCGCCACCACGCCCAGCACTTCGAGGATGTCATGCGGATCGGGTGAACCGCCGACGAGATTGTCGCCGCGCTTCACGAAGTCGCCTTCCTGGACTTCGATCACCTTCGATTTCTGGACGAGATACTCGACCGGCTCCGACCCATCGTCGGGCACGATCGCGATCTTACGCTTGGCCTTGTAGTCGCGCATGAAGGTGACCTTGCCCGAGACCTTGGCAATGATCGCATTTTCCTTGGGCTTGCGCGCTTCGAACAGCTCGGCGACGCGCGGCAGACCGCCGGTGATGTCGCGCGTACGCGCCGCTTCACGCGGCATTCGGGCGAGCACTTCGCCGGTTTCAACCTGTTGGCCGTCTTCGATGGCAACGATCGCGCCGGGAGCGAGACGGTACACGCCGGCTTCCTTGTCGCTCTTGCCAGCCAGGGTCAGCCGAGGATGGAGCGAATCCTTCTTCGACTTGGCCATGTCGTCGGTGACCACGCGCTGCGTGATGCCGGTCGATTCGTCGACCTGCTCGGTCATCGTCCGGTTCTCGATCAGGTCCTGGTATTTCACGATACCGCCCTTTTCGGTGATGACCGGGCTGAACGAGGGATCCCATTCGGCGATGCGGTCACCGCGGCTGACGATATGCCCGGTCTCGCACAACAGGTGGGCGCCGTACGGCACGCGATGCGTCGAAAGCTCACGTCCGTCCATGTCGAGGATCGCGATTTCACCCGACCGCGACAGCGAGATGTGGCGCCCGCGCGGATCGACGATAGTCGGCATGTCGCGGAACTCGATCGTGCCGTCGACCGGCGCTTCGAGATTCGACTGTTCGTTGAGCTGCGCCGCGCCGCCGATGTGGAAGGTCCGCATCGTCAGCTGGGTGCCGGGCTCGCCGATCGACTGGGCAGCGATGACTCCAACCGCTTCGCCGATGTTGACCGGAGTTCCTCGAGCAAGGTCGCGGCCGTAGCATTTGCCGCACACGCCCTGCTTGGACGCGCACACCAAAGGCGAGCGGATCTTGACGCCCTGGAGACCGATTTCCTCGATCCGTGCAACCATCGGTTCGTCAAGCAGAGTGCCTTCGGGAATGACGGTTTCACCTGACTTGGCATCGACGATGTCTTCGGCGGTGGTGCGGCCAAGAACGCGGTCGGCAAGCGAGGCAATGACGGCACCGCCCTGAATGATCGCGCGCATTTCGAGTGCCTGGTCGGTTCCGCAATCCTCCTCGATGATCACCGCGTCCTGGCTGACGTCGACAAGACGCCGGGTCAGGTAGCCCGAGTTGGCGGTTTTCAGCGCCGTATCGGCCAGCCCCTTGCGGGCGCCGTGGGTCGAGTTGAAATATTCAAGGACGGTCAGGCCTTCCTTGAAGTTCGAGATGATCGGCGTTTCGATGATCTCGCCCGACGGCTTGGCCATCAGGCCGCGCATGCCGGCCAGCTGCTTGATCTGCGCCTG
>JBDSGQ010000058.1:0-43708 GCA_039918915.1 Sphingomicrobium sp. | reverse complement strand
TTGATCAGGTCGTCCCACAGGCCGATCGCATTCGCGGCAGCGGCCATTTGGTCGGCGCGGAATGCTTCAAACAGCCCGTAAGTCTCGGCGTAATAAGCGTCCGCATTATAGGCGGTGCCATCGGTGTCGCGAAGCTCTTCAAAATAGCCCGCCAGGAACTGCTCGTAAGTCCAGAAGCCATAGGTCAGCACGCCGTCGTCGAGCGCGCCATAATTGCCGTGGTTCCAGTCGGTGCCAGTGCGGTTCAGGTTGTCCGCGGCATGATCGACGGTCCAGATTGCCTTGCCGTTGGCAGCGATGGTGCCGGCGTAAGGATCTGCCGAAGCATCCACAGCGGTAGTGATCAGCCCAGCTTGAGCAACATTCTTCGTACCCATTACAATCCCCTCCAATAAAACGATTTACCCAGTTAAATATCTTCTTTGATTGGCCGATGCAGCTTGGGCGGTGCGGCACCGAGAATTTTGGCAAAGGCCGGGACCGGCCCTTGCACGACCAGCTCGTTCGCGAGCCGGGCCAGTTGGGCTTCCGACTTGATCGGCGCGCCCTGGTTGAGCTTCAGATAATTGCGCGACGGCGTAACCGTCATGGCCAGCGTCCCGCGATCCGATTGCGCTCCGTCGGCCGACAGCGCGACATGCAGCACCAGCTGCTCGCTCTGACCCGGAAGCTGCGGAATCGCCGCGGCGGAAGCCGCAATGACGGGAAGCCTGGTGGCGCTCTGCGCCTTTTTCACCAGCTGTGCGCAGATCGCCCGCGCATCCGCAGCAGTGAGACTCGAGTCGGCGTCGCAAGCGATCACGACGCGCTCGACGCCCATCAGCGTCCGCGAAGGTAATTCTGCCATTGCTATTGATGTCCCCGTGAGGGCTAAAATGCCCGAACACACACTACGCAACAAGCCAAGCCTCCCCGCGACCCCCGATTCGAGCAAGCCGCGAAAAAGCAACTTTTTTTTAACCATGTCAACGACTTATTTTGCAATCATCGTGATGTCCCGCTTTGGAGCAGTCGAGGCGGACGCACTTCGGGCGCAGCTCGCCGAGCATCGCCCCCGGGGCCTGTCGCTAACCGTCTCGCACTCCACGATCTTTGCGACTATCGCTCGCCCCAATGCCTGACCGAAGCCAAGTCGATGACTTCCGCCGCGCGCTTGCCGGGGCCGCCCGGGCCATCGCCCGCGACCCCGATGTCGAGGTGGTTTTCGCCAGTGACGGCGGGCCGGCGGCGGGGAAGATCGCGCGCGTTACTTCGCCGGGGATCGGCCTCGAACCGAAGCTCGTTGCCGAAGCTCGAGGCACCGCCGATTCGCTCGCCCTTCGCCTGCGCCATCACGATGTTTCGCTTCACGACCGCGCGGCCCCCGTCGACGTGGACGCGCGGGCGGTATTCGACGCCCTCGAAACCGCTCGGGTCGAAGCGCTTGGGGCGCGGTCGATGGCCGGAGTTCGCGACAATCTTGCGATGCTTGCCGACGCGCGCGTGCGCGGCGACGCGATCGTCCGCGCCCGAAGCGCCGAAGAAGTGCCGCTTGCCACCGCGGTCGGCCTGCTGGCCCGCGAACGCCTGACCGGCGAGCCGGCGCCCGCCGCGGCAGCGGCCGGGCTGAAGTTGGTCGCGCCGTGGATCGAACAAAAGGCCGGCGCCGAGCTCGATGCGCTGGCGCTGACGCTCGACGACCAGGCCGCCTTTGCCCGCCTTGCCCGCCGCCTGCTTGAAGATCTCGACCTTGCCGCGGCCGAGGACGCGCTGACCGAACCGCCCGAGGAGGCCGGCGACGACGAAGCCGGCGACCCCGGCGGAAGCGACGATTTGGCCGATGAGGGCGACGACGCAACGCCTGGCGCCGGCGATGCCGAAATGCGCGGCGAGGAAGCCGAGGACCAAGCCGATGCCGACGCCGCGGCGGAGGAGCTGGAAGCCGGCGAAGACGAGTCCGGATCCGGCGAAGAGCTTGGCGACAATGTCTTTGCATCCCCCGGCCGGCGCAACTGGGAACAGTCGCCCGCAACCGATTACCGCGCTTTCACCACGCGCTTCGATGAAGTCGTCGAGGCCGCGGAACTGTGCGATGAGGAGGAGCTTGGCCGCCTTCGCGCCTACCTCGATCAGCAGATGGCGGGCCTTCATAACGTCGTCACCCGGCTTGCCAACCGGCTCCAGCGCCGGCTGCTTGCGCGGCAGACGCGAAGCTGGGACTTCGACCAGGAAGAAGGCATGCTCGACGCCGCCCGGCTTGCCCGGGTCGTGGTCAATCCGGCGCATGCCTTGTCGTTCAAGGTCGAACGCGAAATCGAGTTTCGGGACACCGTCGTCTCGCTGTTGATCGACAATTCCGGATCGATGCGCGGCCGCCCGATCGCCATTGCGTCGATGTGCGGCGACATCCTCGCGCGGACCCTCGAACGCTGCGGAGTGGCGATTGAAATCCTGGGCTTCACCACGCGCGGTTGGAAAGGCGGACAAAGCCGCGAAGCGTGGCTTGGCGCCGGCCGCCCCGCCAGCCCGGGCCGCCTCAATGACTTGCGCCATATCGTCTACAAGCGCGCCGACGAGCCTTACCGCCGCGCGCGCCGCAACCTCGGCCTGATGATGCGCGAAGGCCTGCTCAAGGAAAATATCGACGGCGAAGCCCTGCTGTGGGCGCACAGCCGCCTACTTGCCCGGCCCGAGGAACGGCGCATCCTGATGGTGATTTCCGACGGTGCTCCAGTCGACGATTCCACCGCCTCGGCCAATGGCGGAAGCTATCTCGAACAGCATTTGCGGCAGGTGATCGAGTGGATCGAACGGCGCTCGACCGTCGAACTCAGCGCGATTGGCATCGGCCACGACGTCACGCGTTATTATAACCGCGCGGTCACCATCATGGACGCCGAACAGCTCGCCGGGGCGATGACCGACCAGCTTGCCGAGCTGTTCGAGAGCCCCTGACCGCCCTTAACGCGTCGCGACTTGGGCGACTTGGGCGACCTGCGCGAGCTTGGGCTTGGCCTTGACCTTGAACATGCTGGCGCCGCCATCCTTCGCTTCGAGCGCGGCGAGTGCCTTGGCATCGCGCCCGTAAAGGTCGGGATAATCGACGATCTGCCCGTCGAGCAGCGCCGCCGAGCTGAAATAGACGATATAGACCGGCAGCGGCTTGACGAAATTGGCCTGCTTGGTCTTGCCCGTCACCAGCTGCGCGTGAATCTTGTCCGCGGTCCAGGTGCCGCCGTCGTCGCCGAGCAGCTGGGTCGCCAGGTCGACGACATGTTCGGTGCGGATGCAGCCATGGCTCAGCGCCCGCATGCGGCTGCTGAACCGGCTGCGCGCATTGGTGTCGTGCAAATAGATGTTGTGCGGATTGTACATCACGAACTTCAGCTGGCCGAGCGCGTTGCTCGGTCCGGGCGGCTGGCTCCAGCGGATCAGCTTGCCGTCCTTCATGACCGGCACGAAGCCCTTCTTGCCCGACACCTCGTGGGTAATGCTGGGCGGCACTTCCCATGACGGGTTGAGCATCACTCCGACCGCCATCGCCGACAGCTGTGGAGTGGGCGTCTTGATGGCGCCCGCGATCGCCCGCTGCTTCCACCGGTTGACGCCATTTTCGACCAGCGTTGCGTGGAATCCGGGGACGTTGACGATGATATATTTGGGCCCAAGGTCGTGCGGCAGCCAGCGCCAGCGGTCCATGTTGAGCCGGATGCGCTCGCGCTTGGCGGTTTCACTGGCCGGGGTTTGCAGCAGCGCATTCTTCAGCGCGCCATATTGCGGATGCGTCGGCAGCAGCGCGTTGAGCGTGCCGGGGACATCGTGCGTGGCCAATGCCGTGCGCAACATGGCGTCCTGCTTTTCGCTGTTAAGGTCGCCATCGACCAGGAACCAGTCGACCCGCGCCGCGCGGCGGACGTGGCCGAGCGCAAGGTCCGAAGAAATGAGGTTGAACCGCTGCGTTGCCGCCGCCGACATCGCCAGAATGTCGCGCGATGCAATCGCGGCTTCCAGGCCGGCGGGATCATAATCGCTCGGGTTCAGGCCGTCGGCTCCGACATTGTTGAGGTAGGCCGCCAGCTGCGCGGCGCTGCCGGGATCCCACATCGCCGGCGGCAAGGGCGGCGCAACCGGTTCCGCCTGGGCCTGGTCGGCCTTGACAGCGGGATTGCCGGGAACCGGCGAAGCGGGCGCCGGCCGGATTGCGGGCGCCGGCTGCATGGCGAGCGGCGCAGGCATTGCGGTTGGCGGTACCGGCAGCGGGCGCGCGGGCACCTGCGCGACAGCCGGGATCGCCGCGAGGGCGGCTCCCGCCCCAAGCAGCCCGAAGCTGGCGAAACGCTTGCGAGATACAGCCAAGCTATTCATTTTCAAGCCGATACCTTCCCTTTGATCCTGCCGATCCTACACCGCTTCAGAATCTCTCGCCAGCGGCTTGCCGGCAACAGTGGCCGCCAAATGAAGTCGCTTGTCGCAAACCAATCCTTAAGCGCTGATGGCTAAGACCGGCGGCATTGCCAGTGGGGAATGATGCGTGGCGTCCGGTTACTTTCTCGATGGCGGGATGATTGCCCGCTCCGAACAGCGCTCGGTCGACGAGCGGGCCGAGGCGCGCGCAATCGCGGTGTCGCCAACGGCGGCGCTTGAATTCCGCGGCCGCAAGCATGTCGTCCGGCTCGTCAACCTGTCGTCGGGCGGGGCGATGGTCGTCTTCCCGCATATGCCCAATATCGGCGAACGCCTGTCGCTTCATTTGCTTGACCGGGGCCTTGTCTCCGCACAGGTGCGTTGGGTGAAGGATGGGCGCATCGGCCTGTCGTTCGCGGTCCCGCGGGAGTAGCGCGGGTGGAGATGAGTTTCAGCATGATCAAGGCGCGCCTGGCGCAGGACCATGACGAACGCCGGCGCAGCGTTCGCTTGCCGGTCGAGCTTGACGCCAAGATGCGCGAGCTTGGCGCCAATGGCGTCGACGCGCGCATCGTCAACATCTCCGCCATTGGCTTCATGGCGGTTGCCGATGGGGAATTCGAAGTCGGCACCCGGGTGTGGCTGATGCTTCCGGGACGCGAGCGCGCCAACGCCGTCGTCAAGTGGATCGCCGGCGACAAGCTCGGCGCGGAGTTTGCCGAACCGATCGATCTCGATCCGCCTGCCAGCTAGTCCGCGGCGGCTCGCCCGCCTCCCGCCTCGGTTCGCCTCAACCTTCCTCTCACCCGCCGCTCCCGGCCTGGCCGAACGCGTGAAACCGTGCGCCGCGTCGCTCGTTGGGGCGAGGCGAAAGGAAGTCTGTCATGGCGATCACCAGCGCTGAATCCTGGATGCCGCAGGAACGCGGGTATCACGCGGTCTACCGCGAACACGAAGTCAACCATTGCCCCGGATGCGGCCGAACCCACTGGATCATTGGCCGGATATCGGCTGAATGCGCCTTCTGCACGACCGCCTTGCCGCTCGCCGAAGCGGGCATGCGCTCGCACCACGGGCCGGTCATCATCCAGCACAAGAACCGCGACGTTCAGGCCTGGGCCGCCTGACCGAATGTTCTGCTAGCTGTGCTTGCGGACCGGCACGCCCGCCGCGCACAGGTCGATGCCGCCCGCCGGAGTGACGTAGAACGCGTCCTTGCGGTTGGCCTTTAGCCGCAGGTAGCGCTCGAACGTCGCGCTGTTGGTGTCCAGGACTTCAAACCGCGGCCGCTCGGCGGCCGGCATGTCGCTGGCGATCCGGATGCGCGCGATCGGCACATATTGCGCCTTGTCCTTGTAAAAGCCCATTTCCGCCGTCCCGCGCGGCAGCGCGCTCATCAGCGCAATGCCTTCGACCACGCGCCCGACCAGCGCGATGTTGCGGTCGAGCTGGCGCGGCGCATGGCCAATGATTGCATAGAGCTCGCCGCCGGTGCCGGTATCGGGGGCGAGGTCGCGGCCGACACCGACGCTGGCATAGCAATGGGCGAGATCGGCCCAGCCGGCCTTGCGGCTGTAAGCGATCGGCCAGCCGTCAGCGAAGCCGGCGCCGGGCGCATAAGGATCGGCATAGCCCAGCGGCTTGACCCGCAGCCCGGCCAGCGACCGGGTATATTCCGCCGGCGGCTTGGCGACGACGCCGGCCGGCCACGGCTTGTCGCTTTCGTTCAGCCCCCATTGCGCGACATAATTGTCCTGCAGGCGATAGATCGTCGCTCCGTCCCAGTAACTGGCCCTGGCCAGCGCCTTGATATTGGCGACGTGGACCGGCGCGAAGGCGGGCGCGAGCTGCACCACCACGCGTTCGCCGCTCTTCATGTCCATGACCATCAAATCGTCCGCTGGAATCGCCTTCCACGCGCTCGATGGCGAAGTCGCCAGGATGTCGGTGGGGGTAACCGGCTTGGCCGGCGGCGGGGCGGCGGCCGACAAGGCGAGCGCCGCAAGGGTCAGCAGTGGGTTCATTCCGCCAATCAATCAGATTAGCGGCACGAGCGGAAGCACGAACTTCGCCGGCCCTTGCTCCGTGCCGCCGCGTGCAGCTATCGCCTTGCCATGTATCTTGCCACCTTGATGCTTTTGGGATCGGGCGAACTCGGCCGTGAGTTCGTCATCGCCGCCAAGCGTCTCGGCTGCCGAGTCATCGCCTGCGACCGCTACCCCGACGCTCCGGCGATGCAGCTTGCCGACGCCTGCGAAGTCTTCCCGATGCTCGATGGCGCGGCGCTTCGGGCGGCGGTCGAAAAGCACCGGCCCGACGTCATCGTTCCCGAAATCGAAGCGATCGATACCGCTGCCCTGGCCACGCTCGAAAGCGAAGGCTGGCGCGTCGCCCCCTCGGCCAAGGCGGTGCAGCTGACGATGAATCGCGACGGCATTCGCGATTTCGCAGCGCGCGAACTTGGCCTCCTCACCTCGCGCTATCAATTCGCCGAAAGCCGCGACGAAGCCATCGCCGCCGCCGATCAGATTGGCCTGCCGTGCGTGGTGAAGCCGGTGATGTCGAGTTCGGGCAAGGGGCAGAGCACTGCCACCACCGCCGACGAAGTGGGCATCGCATGGGACTATGCGGTGGAAAAGATGCGCGGCGACCGGCCGCGCGTGATCGTCGAGGAATTCGTCACCTTCGACAGCGAGATCACGCTGCTGACCGTGGCCACCAAGGACGGCGTATTATTCTGCCCGCCGGTCGGTCACCGCCAGGACCTTGGCGATTATCGCGAAAGCTGGCAGCCGGCCGGAATTCCCCGCGAAGCGCTCCATTCGGCCCGCTCGCAGGCGCGCAAGATCGTCGATGCGATCGGCGGCCATGGCGTGTTTGGAGTCGAATTTTTCGTGGCTGGCGACCAGGCCATCTTTTCCGAACTGTCGCCGCGGCCCCACGACACTGGAATGGTCACTTTGATCTCGCAATTCCCCAACCAGTTCGAACTTCACTTGCGCGCCATTCTCGGCCTTCCGATCCCGGCCATTGACCTTGCCGGACCGGCGGCGTCGGCAGTGATCCTGGCCGACCGCGAAAGCGACCATTTCGCCTTCGCCGGAGTCGCCGAGGCGCTCGCTCTTGGCGCTCAGGGCCAGCCGGTCGACATTCGTCTGTTCGCCAAGCCGGCAACGCTCGTAAACCGGCGGATGGGCGTTGCACTGGCCCGCGCCGAGACCGCCGACGACGCGGTCGAGCGGGCCAAAGCCGCTGCCAGCCGCGTGCGAATCATCTACGACCAGGCCTAGCAATTTGAGGAACGACAGAATGATCAGCATGCGCGCAATTGCCGGTGCGTCGACTTTGCTTGCGGCGCTCGCGGGTAGTGGCTGCGGTCAGTCGCAACAACCGCCGGCCAAACCGATCAAGGTCCGCAGCGCGGAACAGAACCAGCTCCACCAGCTCGACGCGCTCAACCTCGCGATCGCGCTCAAGCGAGCGATTTACGACGCGGGTTACACCTGCAAGCGGGTCACCGATGCCGGCTTCGTCGCCGATTACCAGAATCTCGAAGTGTGGCAGGCGCATTGCGAATATGATCGCCGAAGCGCGGTCGACTGGGCGATCTTCGCCGGTCCCGACGGCACCGCCCAGGTGCGCGACTGCAACGACATTCCCGGCACCGGCCTGCCGACCTGCGCGATCAAGCAGCGCCCGAAGGGGTCGTTCAACTCCTGATCGTGAAGCCTAGCCGGACTGTCCCGGGTTGCACTGCCGAGTCTCTTTATATTCGCCGGCGGACGAGCGCTCCTTGACGGTCACGCAATTGCCCTGGCGGACTTCCTCGCGCCAGCTGCCGTCGGGATTGGTCACGCGGGCGCCCTTGGGCACGCGCTTGCCGTCCCTGATTTCGTAATTCCAGTTGGACGGCGTCTGCCGGGCCTGCGCGACAGCAGTCGATGCACCCGCCGTCGCGACCGCGATCGCAACGGCGCCAATGGCCAGCAATTGAATACCCCGACGCATGATCAGCCTCTCTTCACCGCCGCTTTACCCCAGGCGAGGTTAACCGACACTGACCCCAACATGGGGCCGGCCACGACGGATTTCGAGATCTTTTGTAAAAGCCGCACGAACCGCGGCAAGCGCAGCAGCGCGATAAGGGCCTTAGCCCTGGCGCGCCTTGAACCGGCGGTTGGTCTTGTTGATGACGTAGGTGCGGCCGCGGCGACGAATCACGCGGCAATCCCGGTGGCGCGACTTCAGCGACTTTAGCGAATTGCGAATCTTCATGGCCGGGCGCCTGCTCGTCTCTTGGGTTTTGATGTCAGAAAAGGCCCTTGAAGGGCCGGCGGCTCACCTAGAGAGCGGGCGTTCCCAAGTCAAGCTCGCGCCGGGCCAGAACGGTCGAGCAGCGTCTTTTCCCACGCCAGCGCATCGCCGACGATGCCGTCGATATCGGCGTGCGCCGGGCGCCAGTCGAGCGTTGCCAGCATTCGCGCATTGGCCGCGACCAGCTGCGGCGGGTCGCCCGCGCGCCGTCCTTCCATCACCCGCTTGAGCGGCGCGCCGTTGGCGCGGTCGACCGCGTCGAGCACTTCCAGCACCGACAATCCCTGGCCGTAACCGCAATTGACCACCAGGTTGCGCTCGGGATTGGCGATCAGCCACTCAAGCGCCGCGACATGGGCGGCGGCAAGGTCGCTGACGTGGATGTAGTCGCGAATGCAGGTCCCGTCCGGGGTCGGATAATCGCTGCCATAGACGGCCACCTGCGCGCGCTTGCCGACCGCCGCTTCGACCGCGACCTTGATCAAATGGGTCGATCCCTTGCCGATCTGGCCCGAACGGCCCTGCGGGTCGGCGCCGGCGACGTTGAAATAACGCAGCGCGCCGTAATTCAATGCATGCGCCGCCGACGCATCCTCAAGCATCCGTTCGGTCATCAGCTTCGACCAGCCATAAGGATTGATCGGCTGCTTGGGATCGTCCTCCTCGATCGGCACCCGGTCGGGCGCGCCATAGGTCGCCGCGGTCGATGAAAACAGGATCGGCGCGATCCCCGCGGCCACCGCGGCGCTGATCAGGCTGTGCGAGGCGATGGTGTTGTTGCGGTAATAATCGAGCGGATGCTCGACCGATTCGGGGACCACGATCGATCCCGCGAAATGCATGATTGCGCCGATCCGCTGTTCGGCGAACACCCGTTCGACCAGCGTTCGATCGGCAATATCGCCTTCGTAAAACGGCACCTGCCCGGGCACCGCCTCGCGGCTGCCGTTGGAAAGATCGTCGATCACCGCCACCGGCCAGCCGGCATCGGCCAGGGCGAGAACGGCGTGGCTTCCGATATATCCGGCGCCGCCGGTCACAAGTACTGGAACTTTGGTCATCATCGGCGGCTAGCCGTGCTGACTTTTGGGTGCAAATCCAAATACGTCATCCAAAAACGTCCGCGCCCGGCGCGAATGCCGGTCGACCTGTTTGCGTCCTTGCAACGCGCAAACTATCAGCGGCGCCGAAACCAACTTTTCTAGAAGAAAGTCCCAATGGCACTCACCATCTCGAGCGCGTTCGACGCCGGCAACATCCGCGTCCTTGCGCAGGACGGCGACCGCGTCGACCTGGAAATCGTCAAGGACCACCTGTCCGACTTCTACCAGTGGTTCTATTTCCGCCTGTCGGGCGCGGCGGGGCGCGAAGTCAACCTGCGCATCACCAATTGCGCGGGTTCGGCCTATCCCCACGGCTGGCCGGGCTACCAGGGCGTGATGAGCCTCGACCGCGAAGACTGGGTGCGGATTTCCGGCACCAGCTATGCCGACGGCGTGCTGACGATGACGCTCACTCCGCCGCAGGACCTGGTGTGGATCGCCTATTTCGCGCCTTATTCGATGGAACGGCACCATGACCTGGTGACTCAGACGGCGGCGCTCGACGGTGTCACTTGTGCTTCGCTCGGCAAGTCGCTCGACGGGCAGGACATCGACTGCCTGACGGTTGGCGAAGGGCCGCTCAACGTGTGGCTCTATGCCCGCCAGCATCCCGGCGAAAGCATGGCCGAATGGTGGATGGAAGGAGCGCTTGAAAAGCTCACCGACGCGGACGATCCGGTCGCCCGCGTGCTGCGCCGTGACTGCACCTTCCGAATCGTTCCGAACATGAACCCCGACGGCTCGCGTCGCGGGCATTTGCGGACCAACGCCGTCGGCGTGAACCTCAACCGCGAATGGCATTCGCCCTCGGCGGACAAAAGCCCCGAAGTGCTGTGCGTGCGAAACGCGATGGACCAGACGGGGGTCGATTTCGCGATGGACATCCATGGCGACGAAGCGATTCCCGCCAACTTCCTCGCCGGCTTCGAAGGCATCCCCTCGCTGGCCGATCGCCAGCTGCAATTGTTCAACCTGTTCGGCGAGACCCTCGAAAAGCTGTCGCCCGACTTCCAGCGCGAACAGGGCTATGAAATTCCCGCGCCCGGCCATGCCAACATGTCGATGTCGACGACCCAGCTGGCCGAACGCTTCGGCTGCGTGTCGATGACATTGGAAATGCCGTTCAAGGATAATTTCGATCTTCCGGACCCGGTCTATGGCTGGTCGCCGCAACGCTCGAAGTTCCTCGCCTACGCCTGCCTCGATGCGCTCCACGCCATCCTTCCCGACCTCCAGGCCAAGGCCGCGGTTGCCAGCCGCGAAACGGTCGCCGCCTGATGCCGACCCTGGTCCTTCTGCGTCACGGCCAGTCGCAGTGGAACCTGGAAAACCGTTTCACCGGCTGGTGGGATGTCGACCTGTCGCCAACCGGAGTCGATGAAGCGCGCGCCGCCGGCCGACTGCTTCGCGACCGGGGCTTCGACTTCGACTGCTGCTTCACCAGCGTCCTCACCCGGGCGATCCGAACGCTTCATTTGGCGCTTCACGAAATGGAGCGATTGTGGCTTCCGGTGACCAAGGACTGGCATCTCAACGAACGCCACTATGGCGGCCTGACCGGGCTCAACAAGCAGGAGATGATCGACCGCGTCGGCGCGGACCAGGTCAAAATCTGGCGCCGCGCGTTCGCCATCCCGCCACCGCCGCTGGGCGACGATAGCGCCTACGACGTCGCCAGCGACCGGCGTTATGCCGGCATTGCCGTCCCCCGGTCCGAAAGCCTCAAGGACACGATTGCGCGCGCGGTTCCTTATTATGAGGCGGAAATTGCGCCGGCGCTCAAGTCGGGCAAGCGCGTGCTGGTCGCGGCCCACGGCAATTCGCTGCGCGGAATCATCAAATATCTGTCGGACATCGGCGATGACGAGATTGTCGGCCTCGAAATCCCCACCGGCCGGCCGATCGTTTACGAGCTTGCGGACGATCTCTCGGTCGAGCGCCGCTACGACCTCGTTCCGGCCTAGGCCGCGGCCTTGCGCCGGTACATTTCCTCGTCGGCGCGGGCGATCACGGTCTCGGGCGTATCGCTCGCACCGATCAGGCTGACCCCAATGGCAACGCTCAGCGGCAAGGCGTCGCCTTCGTAGATCAGCTCGCTGGCGCAAATCAGCGCGATCAGCCGCGCCGCGGTTTCATGCGCCCGCTCCTCACTCGAATTTTCGAGCAGGATGCCGAACTCGTCGCCGCCGATGCGCGCCACGACGTCGCTTCGCCGAACGCCCTTGCTGAGCAGGCTGGCGACCTGGATCAGCGCTTCGTCGCCGGCGCCATGGCCGAAAGTGTCGTTGATGATTTTCAGCCCGTCGAGGTCGACGAACAGCATTGCGCCGCGACTCTGATAGCGGCCGACGCGGTCGATCAATTGCTCCAGCGCGCGCATGAACCCGCGGCGGTTGGGCAGATCGATCAGCGTATCCTGATGGGCCAGCTGGTCGAGCTGCTCGACGCGCGCCTGCAGGTCCGCAACCTTGCTGCGCAGCTGGGCGATTTCGTCGATCAGTCCGTCGACTTCACCGTTTTCCATCACTTTGTCAGACATTTGCTAAACGCCCTGCCCCGTTGGCGCCCCGCTGCATAGCCCGATTTCCGGGGGTTGAAAATGCGCCTCGCGAAGCTGTGCGATTGCCTAGCCAATTCCCGCCCCCTAAACGAGCGCGCTTCGACACACTGGTTCAAGGCGGGACAATGACCAAGCCGCTGGTCGGCATCATCATGGGCAGCCGCTCCGATTGGGAGACGATGCGCCACGCCGCCGACACGCTCGACGCGCTTCAGGTCGTCCACGAAACCAAGGTCGTGTCCGCGCACCGCACGCCCAAGCGATTGTTCGACTACGCCCACTCCGCGCGGGACCGCGGGTTCAAGGTCGTCATTGCCGGGGCCGGGGGCGCCGCCCACCTGCCGGGAATGACCGCGTCGATGACCAGCCTGCCAGTGCTTGGAGTGCCGATCGAATCGCAGGCGCTCAAGGGTATGGATAGCCTGCTGTCGATCGTTCAGATGCCCGCGGGCATTCCCGTCGGCACGCTCGCCATTGGCAAGGCCGGAGCGATCAATGCAGCGTTGCTTGCAGCCGCGATCCTGGCCAATTCCGACGACGCCCTCGCCGCCCGGCTCGAACAGTGGCGCGAACGGCAAACCAGCTCGGTCGACGAAACCCCGGAATGACCATCGCGCCCGGGTCGACCATCGGCATTCTCGGCGGCGGCCAGCTTGGGCGAATGCTCAGCGTCGCGGCGGCCCAGCTCGGCTATAAATGCCATATCTTCGATCCCGCCGAGGCGCCGCCGGCAGCCGACGTTGCCGCCCGCTTCACCCGCGCCGAGTTCACCGATGCCGCTGCGCTCAACGCCTTCGCCGCCGCGGTCGACGTCGCCACCTACGAATTCGAAAATCTGCCGGTCGCACCGCTCGCCGCGCTTGCCGAAAAGCTTCATCCCGGCACGCGCTCGCTGGCGATTGCTCAGGACCGCGCGGTCGAAAAGCAGTTCATCGAGCAATGTAACGCCCGCGTCGCGCCGTGGCGGGCGGTGGCCTCGCTGGCCGAAGTCGATGCCGCAATTGCCGAGCTTGGCACGCCGGTCGTGCTCAAGACCCGCCGCTTCGGCTATGACGGCAAGGGCCAGGCGTGGATCCGCGATCCCCGCGAGGCCGCTGAAGCCTTCGTCGCGATCGGCAGCGAACCGGCAGTGGCCGAGGCCGGAGTCGCTTTCGAAGCCGAGTTCTCGGTCATCGTCGCGCGCTGGGCCGATGGTCGCCATGCCTTGTGGGACTCGCCCGAAAACCGCCACGACGACGGCATTCTGCGGCGTTCGACCGTGCCGTGCAGCGACATTGTCGCAGTGCAGCTCGCCGAAGCCCGCGAAGCCGCGCTGCGGATTGCCGATGCCCTCGGCCACGTCGGCGTGCTGACCGTCGAATTCTTCGCCAGCGAACTGGGCCCGGTCGTCAACGAAATCGCGCCGCGGGTCCACAACAGCGGTCACTGGACGATCGAAGGCGCGGTCACCTCGCAATTTGAACAGCACATTCGCGCCATTTGCGGCCTTGCACCCGGCGCCACCGACCTCGTCGCCGCCGGCGCGGTGATGGACAATCTGATCGGCGACGACATCGACCGCTGGCCTGAACTCACCGCCGAGCCGGGCGCTCACGTCCACCTCTACGGCAAGGGCCAGGCCCACGCCGGGCGCAAGATGGGCCACGTGACCCGCTTGAGCCACCGGGCGTAGCGCCGCCGACGCGCCCCAGCGCGTCGCCGCAGCAGCGCGAAGAGCTGGCCAGGCCCTAAGGCGCTTCGATCACCTTGACCGGCATGCCCAGCTTGTCGAGCTGTGGCCGCACCGTCGCCGCATCGCCGACCACCACGAACAGGAAGCCGTTGGGGTCGATCATCCGCGCCAGCGCCTGGTCGACGCCCCCGGTGGTCAGGCCGCCGAACCGCCCTGCGACCTGTTCGTAATAATTATCGGGCCGGCCATAGAGCGCGTTGGTGACCATCCCGCTCAGCACCGCGTCGCTGGTTTCGAACTCGCCGGGCAATTCCGCGGTTGCACTTGCGACCGACAGCCGAAGCTCCTCCGCAGTCACCTTTTTCGTCCCCAGCAGGTCGCGCGTCAGGGTCATCAGCTCGGCGATCGAATCGCCGGTACGGTCGGCCTGCACCGAAATTGCGATCAGATAGGGCGCCGCTTTTTCGCGAAGCACGAGCTGGCTTCCGGGGGAATAGGCCCAGCCCTTGGTTTCGCGCAGGTCGTTCCAGATCCGCGAAAAGGTGCCGCTGCCAAGGACCGAACTACCCGCCGAACTCGCGGTCACGTCGGACCGCGGATCGAGCGGAGTGATTTCGCCGCCATAGATCACCGATTGCGGCGATGCCGGGCGATCGATCAGCAGGATCTGCGGGCTGGTCAGCCGCGCCGCCACCGTGCCGAACGCCTTTTGGCCCGCCGGAACCGCCGCTGGGCGCCAGTCGCCGAAGGCTTGCGTCAGTGCCGCCTGGACTTCGGCCAGGGGCCGGTCGGAGACCACGAACAATTCGGCCTTGTCGGGCCGCAGCCAGCGTTGCTGGAATGCGATCAGGTCGTCGCGGCTCAGCCGCTTGATCGCGGCCTCGTCGCCAAGGGCGGTCGTTCCATAAGGATGCGAAGCGCCGAAGATCTGCTGCAGGAATGCCCGCTGCGCCATTGCCGTCGGGCTGGTCCGCGCCTGCTGCACGCCGGTCACCAGCTGGGTGCGCACCCGCTCGACTTCAGCCGGGTTGAACGCCGGATGGCGAACCACGTCGGCCATCAGGTCGAGGCTTGGCGCCAAATTGGCGCTTAGCGCGGACAGCGTGACCATGGTCCGGTCGGCGCTCCCGCCGGCGCCGAGGATTGCCCCCAGCCGCTCTTTCTCTTCCGCGATCTGCTGCGCGTTGCGGGTCGCCGTGCCCTCGTCGAGCAGGCTAACCGCCATGTTCTGCAGGCCGTGCGTGTTGGGCGCATCGGCGGCGTAGCCGGCGTCGAACGTCATCGCCACCTGGGTCAGCGGCGCCGCGCTGCGCTGCGCATAGGCCAGCTTGATCCCGTTGGGCAAAGTGACGTGCGTCACTTCCGGGAAATCGAGCGGCAGGTTGGGGCCGGCCGGGGGCACTTCACGCTTGACCGATTTGACCTTGATGTCGGCGCTCGACTTGTGGGCCGCGGGCGCGCTTTCGACGTAGGCCGGCCGATCCCCCGGCTCGAGCCGAATTTTCAACACTGGCCGGCGCAACCACTGCTGCAAGGCAGCGCGCGTCTGGTCCGGCGTGACCGCCGCATAATCTGCCAGCCGAGTGCGGTAGAAATTGCTGTCGCCGTTGTAGAGCAGCCCTTCGGCAAGCGTCGAATTCTGGCTCAGCACGCGTTCGATGCCGCGCACTCGCCCGGCGACATATTGCATGCTCGCGCGCTGCAGCTCGTCGGCGGTCGGGCCCTTATCGATATAATCGGCGACGATCTCGTCAAGCCGCCGTTCGACCAGCTTGGGATCGACGCCGGGCTTCACCGTCGCATCGATTTCAATCATTCCGATGCGGTGGAACGGCACCATGTCCGCCCCTACCGAAGTCGCGATCTTCTCGTCGCGCACCAAAATCCGTTCGAGCCGGGAGCTTGACAAGCCGCCGAGGACCGACGCGCCCAGGTCAAGCGCCGCAAGCTGGCGCGACTGCAGTCCGGGGACTGCCCAGTATCGCTTGATCTGGACCGCCGGGATGCGGTCCTTCATGACGATCGTCTTGTCCGCTTTCAGGGTCGGCACGATGGCCTGCGCCGGACGGTTGACCGGCCCGCGCGGAATCGCTCCGAAATATTTCTCCATCAGCACCTTGGCTTCGTCGAGCGTGATGTCGCCCGACAGCGAAACGATCGCATTGTTGGGCCCGTATTTGTCGATGAACCAGCGCTTCACGTCGGCCAGGCTGGCCCTGTCGAGGTCGGCCATCGAACCGACCGTGGAGTGATGGTACGGGTGCCCCGCCGGGAACAGGTTGCCAAGCTCGGCATATTCGACCAGCCCGCCCGGCTCATTGTCGCCCTCGCGCTTCTCGTTCTGGACGACTCCGCGCTGCGTATCGAGCCGCTTCTGGTCGATCGCCGCGATCAGGTAACCCATGCGGTCCGATTCCATGAACAGCGCGCGTTCCAGGTTCGGCTTGGGCACCGTCTCGTAATAATTGGTCCGGTCGAACCAGGTGGTGCCGTTGAAATCGGTGGCGCCGATGTTCTGCAGGAACGGCAGGATGCCCTCGCGGACATTGTCCGATCCGTAAAACATCAAATGTTCGAACAGATGGGCGAATCCGGTCTTGCCGGCGGGCTCGTCCTTCGACCCGACGTTGTACCATACGCCAAAGCCGACGACCGGCGCCTTATGGTCTTCGTGGACCAGCACCGTCAGCCCGTTCTTGAGCTTGAACGTGCTGTGCTCAAGCGACACTTGCTTGACCAGGGAAGCGACTGGGACCGGCTCCGCCGCGATCGCCGCGGCCGGCGTCAGGAAGGTTGCGGAAACGATCATTGCAAGACAGCGGGTACGGCGCATCGGCTTCATCTCTCTGGCTGATTTTGAGGCAATCCGCGCCAGCTTAGCCGCCGTCCGCCGCGGCGCAACGCCTGTCGCGCAGGCCGCCGCCATTTTCGATGAACGACGGCATGAAGCAAAGCGTGCCACGGCCGGCTCATCGATTCGTTGCCTTTGCCAACCGGCCGCCAGCCGATAGTCCGTCGCAATGGTCGAAACCCAGCCGCCGCCGGCACGGCACCCGAATCGCAGCGGCTGACCGCAAAGGGCACGAACTTGGTCAACCGCCGGTCGGTTGCGTAATTGGTGCCAAGGCCGGAAAGTCTGACGCCGACCCGCCGAAAGGAACGCCCGTGGACATCGAAGCTCTCAAGACTGCGTGCAAGGGAACCGTCGCGGCGCGGGACGACGCGAATTTTACCGATCTGATCCACGGCAATTTATGGAACCGGCTGATCCCGGACCGGTCGCCGGACGTCTTGGTTCGGGTCACGGACGAACAGGACGTCATCGCTGCGGTTCGATTCGCTCGGCAAGCCGGCCTGAAAGTCGTGGTCCGCGGCGGCGGCCACAATTGGTGCCAGCCGACCCTTCGCGATGGCGGCATGCTGATCGACTTGAGCGAATTGAACGCCATCGTTGCAATCGACGTGGTGGCGCGAACCGCGGTCGTTCAGCCGGTCGTCAGCAACCGCGACATCCAGCAGGCGCTCAATGCCAAGGGCCTCGCTTTTCCCAGCGGCCACTGCCCGCAGGTCAAGCTTAGCGGCTATCTGCTGGGCGGCGGGATGTCGTGGAACCAGGGCCTTTGGGGATCGGGAACGCAAAGCGTCGAAGCGGTCGAACTGGTGACTGCCCAAGGGAAGCTGATCACCGCCAGCAAGGACCAGCATGCGGACTATTTCTGGGCGGCGCGGGGCTCGGGTTCGGGCTTCTTTGGAGTGGTCACGCGCTACCATCTCAAACTCTACCCGCTGCCCACGGCGATCCACGGAAGCACCTATTTTTATGCGATCGACGATGCCGCAGCGGTCGCGGAGTGGCTCGGTGACAACGCCGCGACCATCTCGCCCGCCGTCGAACTCAGCCTGTTCCTGCTCGAAGCACCCGCCGAACTGAAGGCAAGGACCGCGGCGCAAGGCGGCAAGGTGGCGATGGTCACCGCGACGGCTTTCACCGATTCCGCCGCCGACGCCCGGGCGCTGCTGAAGCCGCTGGAAGACTGTCCGTTGCTTGCCAAATGCCTGTCGCATGCGTTCGCCCAGCCGCTCGATTTCGAAACCATGTTCGACCTCTCGGGCGCGATTTGGCCGGAGGGCTTGCGAAGCCGCGTCGAAGCCACGTTTTCGAACAGTTCACCGCGCGAGCTGGTGCAGGCGGTGGCCGGCCACATGACCGTCAGCCCGTCGCCGGTCACCGTCATCCTGTTCGTCATTTTCACTGGCCCCAACGTCCCCGCCGCGCATTCGGACACGGCATATTCGATGACTTCGCGGGTCTATGGCGGACCGTGGACGATGTGGCGGGATGCCGCGGATGACACAGCCAACGGCCAGTGGCACGACGCCTGCGCCGAACTTCTGCGCCCGTTCAACATCGGCTATTATATCGGTGAATCCGACACCGTGCGCAGGCCGTCCAACGCGGTCCAGTCAGTGACGGCTGAAAACTGGCAACGGCTGGCGGAGCTGCGCGGCAAATATGATCCGGACGGCCTGTTCTTCGACTATTTCGACGGCCTCACCGATCCCGCGCAATCCTAGACGCCCAGCCCGCGCCCCGTCCCACGCTACGAAATTCGCCGGAAGGCCAGCATCCGTGCGACTTCATGCGTGGACCCGTCGTGGAAGCCATTCTTGCCCTCCCACGACCGCGGATTGCGGAAGGTGCCGAAGATGATGTCCGGCAACGGAATGTCGCCATAATTATAGGCGTGAACGCCGCGTTCGTGATGGATCAAATGGCTTTCCGGACGCTGCACGATGTAACCGATCCAGTGCGGCGTCCGAATGTTGGTATGCTGAAACATGCCAGGAACGGTGGCGGCAATGCCGACCGCCAGCGCCGCTTCGGGGCTCAGTCCGAAAATCCACACCAGGCACAGCGAACCAAGCAGCGCCCAGCCGAGCATATCCGCCGGGTGAAAGTAATAAGCGCCCCAGATATCGGGCCGCTCCGCCGAATGGTGCATCTGGTGGGTGAAGCGCCAGATCGGATCGACCTGGTGCATCGTCCGATGCCAAAAATAGATCCCGAATTCCAGGATCAGGAAGCCCGCGACGACCTGCGCCCAGAACGGCAGCGCGCTGCCGTCGATCAGTTGGTGGGAACCCAGAAACTCATCCCACAGGAACGGCGCATAAGCAGCGATCGCAAAGTACAGAATGAACGAAACGACGCCCATGATGCGCCAATAGCGAAGCTTCGGAAACGCGGTGCGCTTGCCGAAATGGTCGGCCACGGCGAAGACCCCGAAACACGCCAAAACCAGATATTGATATACGTTCATCGCTTCGCCCCCGAACGATCACAATAACAGAAACCGACGCCCTCGCACGCGGTCGAAGTGCGCCTTTGCCCCTGATTCTAATCCAGCTGGAGGTGCGCCGTACAGCCTCACCCTTAGCTCTCGCGGCAAGCTCGGCCTGGGGCGCTTTGACAATGCGCCGTGAATGCTGAAGCTTGCCCGCGATGCAGGTGGTGTTTCTCGAACAGGGTGAGCGGTTGATCGCTCGGCCCGAAGGCCGGATGGAAGCCGCCGACGGGGCCGAGCTCGCGGCGTCGATCGAACAGCGCCTGGGGCCCACGACCAAGGCCGTAAGCATCGACCTCGCCCAGCTCGACTTCGTCAATTTCGGCGGCATTCGCGCCATCCTGCGGCTCGCCCGCTGGCTCACCCGGCAACAACGGGGCATCGACTTCCTGAACGGCAATGAAGCGGTCCGCGCGGCCCTCGACCAAGCCGGGCTCGACGACTTCTTTCCTTTTCAGCCGCCTTACATTTCAACTCGGGGGATATTAAAATGAAGCGCGTTAAACTTCTCGCTGCGTTCGCGATCGGCTTGTCGCTGATTTCGCTTGGCGCGTGCCAAAAAGACGCCGGCTCAAAAGTCATCGAAGTCGCGGTGACCCCCGCCTCTCCGCCCAATCTGTTCGAGGAAAACGGCAAGACCCAGGGCCTCGATTACGATCTGTTCGACGGCTATTGCAAAGCCCGCGGCTGCACCATGCACATCACCGCCTACGACTGGCAGGGCATGCTTGGCGCGGTCGTCAGCAAAAAGGCTGACGTCGCCTTCTCCGGCATTTCGATCACCGAGCCGCGCCAGAAGGTGATGGATTTCTCCAAGCCCTATATGGACAATAGCTGGAATTTGGTGAGCCTGAAAAACCGCAACATCAAACTCGCCAATCTCGACACTTTGAAGAAGTATACGATCGGCTTCCCGCGCGGCATGGCGTACATGGATTTCATCAAGACCGAGCTTGAGCCCAAGGGCGTTTACAAGACCGACCAGGTCAAGCTCTATCCCAGCTACAATGAAGCCCTGACCGACTTGCAGAACGGCCAGGTCGACCTCGTCTTCCTCGATGGCACGGTGGCATCCGTCTACCGCAAGAAGCTGCCGATCCAGGACAGCTATGTGTTCAACGGCATCGACAAGCTCGGTTTCGCCTTCCCCAAGGGATCGAAGCTGCGCGTCGACTTTGACAAATATCTCGACGAACTGGGCCCCCAGAAGCGGCAGGCGATCATCGACAAATGGATGAACTAGCGCCGGACCAGGCGGCGTGACGTTCATCGACATCCTGCTGACGCTGCTCGATGGCGCCGGCTACACGTTGCTGGTCACGCTCAGCTGCGCGGCCACCGCGCTTGTCACCGGGCTGGCGATCGCAATCGCTCGCGAGCTTGGCGGCGCATTGCTTGGCGGCGTTCTTTCCGGCCTCGTCTATGTCCTTCGCGGAGTGCCGATGCTGGTGCTTCTGTTCGTGGTCTTCTTCGGGCTTCCGGGCATTGGCATCGACGTTCCCCCGCTGCTTGCAATGATGCTCAGCCTCGGCCTGATTTCGGGCGCCTATCTGGCCGAGGTGTTTCGCGGCGCGCTGGCCGCGGTCAACGCCAATGAAGTCCTCGCCGCGCAGTCGATGGGCTTTACCCGGCTCGAAACCCTGCGACTGGTGAAGATCCCGCAAATGCTTCGCTTTGCGGTCCCGGGAATGGTCAACGAACTGACCACGGTGCTCAAATTCTCGCCCTTCGCCTACACCGTCGGTATTCCGGAAATCACCAAGCACGCCATGGCCCTGGTCGCGACCAGCATGCGCGGAATCGCCATCTACGCGGCGCTCGGGATCATCTATTTCGCGATTTACCGGTTGCTGCTCGTCGCGGTTCGCTTGATCGAAAAACGCTTCAGCATCCCCGGCTTCGCGCAGGGCTGAAAAGGCACAATTGCATGGCCCTCCTTCAAATCCGCGACCTCGTCAAAACCTTTGGCGACAAGACCGTTCTGGACGGCGTCAGCTTTGACCTCAACGAAGGCGAAGCCAAGGTCATCATGGGGCCGTCGGGCTGCGGCAAATCGACGCTTCTGCGCTGCCTCAACCGGCTCATCGAACCGACCTCGGGATCGATCCTGTTCGACGGCGAAGATGTCACCCGCCCGGGCGTCGACGTGCGCGCGCTGCGCAGCCGGATCGGCTTCGTGTTCCAGAACTTCGCGCTCTATCGGCACATGTCCGTGCTCGACAATGTGGCGCTGGCGCTGCGCCGGCTGAAGCATCTGCCACGGGCGCAGGCCGAGGAACGCGCGCTGCACGAACTCGACCGCATGGACATGGCCGAAAAGCGCGACGCCTATCCGGCCGCGCTATCGGGCGGACAAAGCCAGCGCGTGGCGATCGCCCGGGCGCTGGCAATGGACCCCAAGGTGCTGTTCTTCGACGAGCCGACCTCGGCCCTCGACCCGATCATGGTCCGCGAGGTCGTGACTTTGATCAACCGCCTCTATCTCGACAATGTCACCATCCTGTGCGTCACTCACGACCTTGGCCTGGCGCGCTACATTTCGGACAGCGTCGTGTTTCTCGACCACGGCAAGGTCTATGCCGAAGACCTCGTCGAACATTTGCTCGATCGCGACTCCGACCCGGTCATCGACGAATTCTTCGGCGGCGAAGGGTAGGGCATGTCGCTCGACGACTTTCCCTTTTTCGCCGACCTCGCCAGCTACTGGCCGCAGATCGTCAGGGGTTTGCGCGATACCGTCCTGCTGTCGGTCACCATCACCGCCACCGGCCTGCTTGGCGGGGTCGCGGTGTTCGGGCTGGCGCTCAGCCCCAACCGGCTGGTGCGCGCGCTTACGCAAGCCTTCATTTCCCTGTTCATCGGCACGCCGCTGATCGTCTTCCTGTTCCTGCTTTATTACGGCCTGCCCAACCTTGGCGTAACGTTGTCCCCATTCGTGATCGCGGTGTTCGGCTTCACCCTCAACGTATCGGCCTATAATGCGCGCTACCTGACCAGCGCCTACAAGGGACTCGAACAGGCCGAGCTTGAATCCGCCCGCGCCCAGGGCTTTTCCCGCTTTCAGCTGTTCCGGCTGATCACCGCCCCGCAATGCTTGCGCATGTCGGTGCCCTCGCTGACCAACCAGGCGATCCAGAATCTCAAGGACAGCTCGATTGTCTTCCTGATCCAGTACATCGAGTTTTTCGCGCAGATGCAGGAAGTCGCATCGCGGACCTTCCTGTTTTTCAAGACCTATCTGTTCGCGGCGCTGGTCTATTTGCTGCTGGTCTCGATCGTCGTCCTCCTCGCGCGGCGGCTGGAACGACGGGTGGCGATCCCCGGCCTCGGCTGATCGGCTGTCCGGACCGGGCGGAAAGCGCGGAGCGCGGCGCTACCGGCGCAATGGCGGCGATGGGTGCGGGGCGGGCAGTGCCGCCCCGCGACCCGCTTAGTCCTTGTCGCCCGCGATCTCGCGAGCCTTGTCCTTGGCGCCGCCCCAGGCATTCTGGAGCTTGCCCTCGGCCTGGTCGCTCTGGCCCTCGCGCTTCATCTTCTCGTCGCCGAGCAGCTTGCCAGCGCCCTCTTTAAGGTCGCCGCCCATTTTCTTGATGCTGCCTTCGGTACGGTCCGAATCAATTCCGTCATGGTCGTTATGGTCGTTATGGTCAGTCATTGCATTATCCTGTGCTTGCTATGCCTGAACAACGCACGGGGGGACCGTTGGTTCTCAAAAACACACTGCTCGACCCCCTTGATCAAGTCACGGCCAAGGGTCGCGGCCCGCGATTCGGCCGCGGCTACGGACGCCGCGAAGGCGCCATCGGCAAAGTCCCGGTTTGGCGCAGCGCTTCGCCGAGCGCGAGGGCAGTGGAGGTCGCCAGGTTCAGCGCGCGTACCGCACTTCGCATTGGAATGCGCAAGCGCGCATGACAGCGGTCAGCGACGGCCAACGGGACTCCCCCGCTCTCTTTTCCGAAGAGCAGGACATCGTCGGCAATATACTTGAAATCATAAGCCGATTCACGGCTCTTGGTCGTGAACAGCACCAGCCTTTGCGAACCTAGGGTGGTCCTGAACGCATCGAATCCCGCATGGCGCGCAATCTCGACATGATCGATATAATCCATCGCCGTCCGGCGCACCCGGCCATCATCCCATCCGAACCCCATCGGCTCGATCAGGTCCACGGCCGCACCCATGCACGCGGCGAGCCGCAGGACGGCGCCGACGTTCCCGGCGATTTCCGGCTCGAAAAGAGCAATCCGCATCGACGCCGGCTTTCTTGCGGCGGTCAGCCGTGCCCGTCTTCGGGCGCGGCCACGGGTTGAACGGACCATTTCGCGGGCTCGTCATCCTGATCTGCCGCGGCGTCCGCTGCCGTGCGGTGGATTTTGCCCGGTTTGTGGTGAGCCGGCGCATAGACCGCGTAAACCTGCATCGGTTCATCGCCGATGTTGGTGACGTTGTGCCACGATCCAGCCGGTACCAAGATACACCAGCCGTCGGACACCTCCTGGTCGAACGTCAGCTGATCCTTCGCGGCCCCGATCTGAACTCGGCCCCGGCCGGCATCGAGGCGAAGGAACTGATCGGTTTCAGGATGCACTTCAAGGCCGATGTCGGAACCGACTGGAATCGACATCAGGGTCACTTGCAAATAGCGCCCGCTCCACGCCACCGAGCGATAATCGCAATTGTCGCGCGTCGCCTGCTCCAGGTCGAACGACTGGGGCCGCGGGCCGATGTCCTCGATAGTCATTCCGGTGCGCTCTCCTGCCCAAGGCTCAAGTAGGTTCCAAGCCTAGGCTCCGCGCCGCCGAAGGTCGATATGCGACGCCCACGGGCAGACCACGCGCCCGTTTCCGCAATCGATCGACAGCGAACATTGACGACGACCATTTAGTCCGCTGTTGGGTCAGTGGTTACGGTCCTCTCCGGGCCAAAGGGAACGACGCCGGCATGGTTGATCAGGTGCAGGTATATTTTCATGTGCGCGTGCTGGTCGCCGTTGTCGTCGGCATTGCAATCACGCGGCTTTTGACGGGTGTAATCCGCCTGGCGCAGTGCCACCGCGTCAAGCCGGTCTCGGTCACGCATTTGCTGTGGCTGGTGACGGTGCTCCTGATGACCATTCACTTCTGGTGGTTCGAGTTTGAGCTGATCCAGGTTCAATCCTGGCATTTCGAACTGTTCATCTTCTTCCTCTTCTATGCGTTCCTGTTCATGCTGATGGCGACCGTGCTCGTCCCGGAGGATCTTGGCGAGCACGCCAATTACAATGCCTATTTCATGGCGCACCGCGGGCTGTTCTTCGGCCTCCTTGCGGCGACGGTGCCCGTGGACCTGCTGGACACGCTGTTGAAGGGGTCGTCCCACTTCCGTTCGCTAGGGTTGGAATATCCCGCACGGCTGGTCAGCCTGCTGGCGCTGTGCGCGGTCGCCAGCTGGACCCGGCAACGCTGGTTCCACCTGGCGTTCGCGGCCTGCTACCTGGCCTATTTCGTGTCGTGGATAGTGCGCCTGCAGGACGTGATTAAGTAATCCGCCAGCGCCCGGCCGCCCAATCGCGCGCTAAAGCATCGGGCTCAGCGTCGCGAGCAGGTTTTGCCACAGCTGAAACGCCATCCCGTACCGTTCCACGTCCGCGCTCGTGACGCGGTCGCATTGCGCCAGATATTCGTCCTGCCGGGCACGCAGCGCCGCGGTGAAGGCGGGGTCTTCGAACAGGATGTTGATTTCGGAATTGAGCTCGAAGCTTCGCCGGTCGAGGTTGGCGCTTCCGATCAGCCCGACGCAGCCGTCGACCGCCATCGTCTTGGCGTGCAACAGCCCGGGTCGGAACTCGTAAATCTCGGCGCCCGCGTCGATCAGCGTTTTGTAATAGCTTCGGCTCGCCCCAGCGACGATCCAATTGTCGTTGCGCTTGGGGAAAATCAGGACGGTGCGGACGCCGCGCCGAGCAGCCGAGGTCAGCGCGAACAGCAATTGCTCGTCGGGCACGAAATACGGCGTGGTGACGACCAGCTCGGTCCGCGCCGAATGGATCGCCTCGGCAAAACAGGCGGGCACGGCATCGAATTCGCCCGCCGGCCCGGTCCCGAAGACCTGGGCGACGATCGCGCCCCCGTTCTCGCCCTCGCCTTCGCCGGTGTCGAGCGTCTCACGCAGCAGCGCGCGGACGTCGTCGCCGCCGCCCTCGCCGATCCAGTCGGCGGCAAACAGGAACTGGCAATGGCGCACCACCGGCCCGGTCCAGCGGCTCATGATGTCGACCCACGGGGCGAAGCGCGGCTTGATCAGGAATTCGGGGTCGGCGCAATTCTGGCTCCCGCACCAGGCGATCCGATTATCGACGATCAGCAGCTTGCGGTGGTTGCGAAGGTCGAGCCGTCCGCGGATCACGGTCCACAGCGGATTGCCCACCGGCAATGCCGCGCGGACGTCGCAACCGCCGTCGCGCATGGCGCGCCAATGCTCCGACGAAATCAGCCGGCGCGATCCCAGCGCGTCGGCCAGCACCCGCACCTTCACGCCGCGCTGCGCGGCGCGCACCATGGCGGTTTTCAGCTTCACTCCATTAGTGTCGCCCAGCCAGATGTAAAAACAGCCGTGGATGGTCTCGCGCGCGGCATCGATGTCGGCGATCATCTCGTCGATCGCGGCATTGCTGTCGCGCGCCAGCCGGGCGGCGTTGCCGGCGCTCGGATCGAGCTGGTTGATCGTTCGCGCCAGTGCGAATGGCGCCCAGTGCGCGCTTCGCGCCGCGCTTGCGCCGCGCTGGTAATTGCCCGCGGGCCGTTCCAGCGACGCGACGATCGCTCGCCCTTTGGCGATTTTCCTGGCGCTGATCCGGGTCTCGCCAACGACCAGGTACAGCAACACCCCGGCGATCGGCAGCGCCAGGATGGCGCAGATCCACGCCAGCCGCGACGCCGGTTCGCGATGCGGCCGAAGCAGCGCCCGAACAATCGTCGCCGCATCCGCCGCCACCACCAGCCCGGTAACCACGGCCTGCCAGTTCACCGTCCCGATGCCGCGCCCCCCGTCATTCCCCCACGATGCCCCGCCAGTCCAATGTCCGCAATGGTCCGCAAGCCAACCCGTCGGCGACCGGGCGACATTGCATCACAAGCGCCATCACCCCTGCCAAGATCGCCCCTGATCGGCTAGCGACTCGCCGATGGTAGCCGAGCTCAAGAAACTCATCGACCAGAAGAACCGTGCCGGCCTGATGGGCGAAGCACTGCCACTGCTTGAACAGCTGGTGCGCGCGGTGCCCGACGATCCGGAAGTGCGGCTGCAGCACGGCCACGCATTGCGAACGGCGGGCCGGTCGGCCGAGGCGATCGACGCCTATCGGCGGGCGCTCGCGATGAATCCACGATATGGCGAGGTCTGGTGGGCGCTCGCAAACCTCAAGACGATGAGGTTTGACGAAAGTGATGTCGCGGCGATGGAGGACGCTCTTGCAGCGGGGCTTGATCCCCGCGCGAGGATCGCCGTTCTGTTCGCGCTTGGAAAGGCTTATGAGGACTCGGCGGAGCCGGCGACAGCGTTCGCGCACTACCGCAGCGCGAACCAGCTCAAGCGGCAGGGACTGCGCTATAATCCCGATGCGCTGACCCGCTTCGTCGGGGCTAGTCGCGACCTGTTTACCGCGGAGTTTTTCAGTGCTCGGGCGAAGTTCGGCAATGCCTCCTCGGCGCCGATTTTTGTCCTGGGAATGCCGCGCTCGGGATCAACCCTCGTCGAACAGATCCTTGCCAGCCATCCAGCCGTCGCAAGCGTCGGTGAACCGAATAGTTTGGGATTGTTGTCGAGCAGTCTCGGGCAAGGCCAAAATTTTCTAGACAAGGTCGCTTCGCTGAAGTCCCGGCAGGCGTTCGAGCTTGCCCGAAAATATCTCAACGAAGTGCCGCGCGCCCGGACGCAAGCTCCAAGGTTCGTCGACAAGCAGCCGCTGAACTGGCTGTGGACCGGCCTCATTCACCTGATCCTGCCCAAGGCCAGGATTATCGACGTCCGGCGGCATCCGCTGGATTGCTGCTGGTCGAATTTCCGCCAGAACTTCGCCGTTGGCGTCCCCTTCATTTACGACATGCATGAGTTGGGGCGTTACTATCGCGACTACACTGTCCTCATGGCCGGCATCGACGCGGCGCTGCCCGGCCGGGTTCATCGGATATTCTACGAAAGATTAGTGCACGACCCGGAAGCCGAGGTCCGCAAGCTACTCGACTATCTGCATCTGGATTTCGATCCGGCCTGCCTGCGCTTTTACGAGAATGCGCGACACGTTCAGACTCCCAGCTCGGAACAGGTGAGGCAGCCGATCACGTCAGGCGGCATCGGTCACCACAAGCAATTCCAACCGTGGCTGGACCCGTTGCAGGAAGCGCTTGGCACAGCGCTCAGCGACTATCCCAGCTAACGGACGAAGATAATCGCAAAGGGCAGCCCAGGAAGCCTGATGTCCGCAATCGGCCAAAACCGGATATCCGCTTACTCCGGTGCGGGCACGGCGCCGGAATAGGTCCAGCTCGCGATCTTCCAGTGGCCGCGGCCGCCGGTCATGACAAATGTCATGCTGCCTTTGCCCGCCATCCTTTTACCCCTTTGGGTGAACCGGTAAGTTGTTGGCAGGATCACATAGGCCGAACCGCCGTTGCTGATCGCCCGGATCGGCCTGGCGTAATCCATCCGCCCGCCGCTGATGCCGCGCGTCCTCGCATCCTTGGCATAGTCGCCCGCCCAGCGCTGAACCGAATTGGGGCCCGTCCAGACGTACGGCGCAAATTCATCGACGATCAGCGCGCCGCGCCGATGCGCGTTGAAAAAGGCGTTGATGTCGCCCGCGTTGAACTGGTCGATCACGTGCGTGACGGCAGCGGCCGCATTGTCCGCCGGGCCCGCCGCGGCCGGCCCCGCCGCCAATAGGCATACTGCAAGAAATAGCGTCGATTTATGCATGATAGCGTCCCCCGTGTGACCGCCATTGCGCCAAGCCGGCAAGGCTGCCCCGTCGCGGGCTGCGCCGTGCCACGGCCCGCGTCAAGCGTGGCCCGATGGCGGCTGTCCGGAATGCGTGGACCGGCCGACGGCACGATGCTTCCGGTGTCCGCGCCGGAGCTAGGCGCCACTGGCTCCGTGGATCAGGTCCATGAAGCTCCGCGCCGCCTCACGATCCGCCGCGCTCGCGAACGCAACGTCGAGGTCGGGGGCCGATCCCAGCGAATGCAGCAATGCCCACAGGGCGAATCGCTGCCCGCGGTCCGTGGTCAGGCCGAGGTCGACCTGCATGCGCTCGATCCCGGCGCGAAGCGCTTCCGGCGGGACTGACGCCAGGTCGTCAGTGCCGAAGTAGCGGTGGATTTGGTCGTCGAGATTCATGGCCGTGATCTGATCCAGGAACGACAGTCCGACAAGCCCCACGACGACGTTCGCGCGGTGTCGCTTATGGGTCGAAAGCGGACGCGACCGACATCGGCCGGATGCATTTGGGCTTAGTGACGGTGAGCAAGTCGGTCTTTGGCGAGCATCTTTCGCAGTGCGACGACGAACGCTGCCGTGAAGATCACGGCGAGGAGACTGCCGACCATCACCCCCGACTGCGCCGCGGCTGGCATGACCACGAAAAAAGACACTGCGACGAGCAGGATGTAACAGCCGCCCGTAATCGCCGCCGCCACGCTTCCTCCGACCAGCACGGAAGCGATCATGCGAAAGTTGTGGTTGCCCCTCATCTGCTCGTTCCCCATCGTCCAGCTCGCTCCAAGCATATACCCAAACCGTCATCAGCCCAATGTCTGCAATCGGTCGAAAGCGGGCGTACCTCCCCACCTCGCCACCCCGGCCTTGAGCCGGGACCCGCCTTCACTTCAGGGCGAGCTCGAAGCGAATCCAAAGGCTCGGCCAATGAACCTTAGCCAGCTCAAGGAAGCCCCATCCTCGATCTTCCAACGCGATGATGCAATCGACGCCTGATCGCGCCCTGATCGAGAGTCGGGTGTCGGGTGCAGGGTAACTCACCAGACCCGGATCCGCCTGTCGAGAGCGACGTACAGCGCGTCGCCACGCTCGACTCCGAACGCCTCGTACCATGCGTCGATATTCGGTAGCACGCCATTCACCCGGAACTGATCGGGGGCGTGCGGATCGAAGCCGGCCATCTGATTGATGAATTGCTCGCGGCGCTTGCTCCGCCAGAGCTGGGCCCAGCTCAGGAAAAAGCGCTGGTCTCCGGTTAAGCCAGCGATCACGGCCGCCGACCGCGTGCCAAGACTGTTGTGATAAGCGTCGAGCGCGACCAGTACGCCGCCCAGGTCCGCGATATTCTCGCCGACGGTGAGGGATCCATTGACCTTCAGTCCAGGCAGCACCTCGTAGTTCGAATATTGCTCGATCAGTTGCCTGGCCGGCGCTTCGAAATGGGCCGCGTCGGCGGCGGTCCACCAGTCGCGCAACCTGCCTGAAGGATCGAGCCGCCTGCCTTTGTCATCGAAGCTGTGCGTGATCTCGTGACCGATCACGGCCCCGATCGCGCCATAATTCACCGCCGCGTCGGCAGCGGGATTGAAAAATGGCGGCTGCAGGATCGCTGCGGGAAAGACGATCTTGTTGAACGCTGAGATGTTGTAAGCCGTCGCGAATTGCGGCCCAAGCGCCCACTCCGTCTTATCGACCGGACCGTTTCGGCGCGCGACCTGATGTTTCCAGTCGGCGGCCTGCAGGCGCTCGATATTCCCGTACAGATCCGACTGGCTGATCGAAACCGCGCGATAGTCTCGCCATTTGTCGGGGTAGCCCACTTCAACTCTCAAGGCGTCCAGCTTTTGCAGCGCTTTGGCTTTCGTGCCTGCCGACATCCAGGCAGCGCCTTCGATCCTCCGTCCCATCGCACCGCGAAGATTGTCGACCAGCGTTTCGACCGTCCGTTTGCGCTCCGGGCTGAAATATTTTTCAACGTAGGCGCGGCCGACCGCATCGCTCATATACGCATTCAGTAAGTCGACAGCCTGCTTCCAGCGCGGCTGGCGAGACTGAACGCCGCCAAGAGTCCTGTCCCGAAACTCGAAAGAGGGATCGGCGAAGGCGCTGGACAGATAAGGCGCGGCGTTGTCGATCATTCGGAACAGCGCCCACGCCTTCAAGGTCGCAAGATCCGTTGTCGCAAAGATCGCGGCCGTTTTCACGATCGCGCTCTTGTCCGTCAGCACCACCGTCTGCGTGCCCGCAAGACCACACGATCTGAGTGCGTCGCGCCAAGGGAAACCGGGGGCAATCCGTGGCAGATCGGCGGTCCTGACGGGATTGTAGGTCTTCAGCGGGTCCCGTCGCTCCGCCGCCGGCCAGCTAACTTCGGCTTCCCTGGTTTCAAATCTGATGATCGCCGCCACCGGCGGCCGATCGAATCCCACTCCGGTCAGGATCTGCGCGATGTAGCGGGCATAGGCCGCACGCTCACTATGGTATCGGTCGGTCAAATAATAATCGCGGTCGGGAAGTCCGAGAACCGGCTGACGGATCATCACGGCGTAGCGATTCGTGTCGCTCGGGTCCGGCTGGATCATCAGCTCGAAGGCGGAGGACGGAAGCCCGCTGGCCCCCCCGATGACCTGTATCAACGCCGCTTTGCTGCGCGCCCCGAGGATCCGCCTCATCTCGGATTTGATCGGGCGGGCGCCGAGCGCCTCAACCCGCGCCCGGTCCAGGGAAGAACGATACAACTTGCCCAGCTTATCGGCATCGCGCGAAGAACCCCTGCCCGCTGCGGCATCGTCGGCGAGCTTCCTGACCTGCTCGCCGCTGCGATCCGCGAGCACCGTAAACGGCGACAACACGACTTGGTCGGATGGAATGACGAGACGGCCCAGGCCGCGCCCGTTGGCGTAGCGATAAAAATCGTTTCCCGGCGCGACGCTTTGATCCATCCCGGACAGGTCGATGCCAAGGGCGCCAATGTCCGCGGGATCACGCGGGACTTGCCCGGCGCACGCTACTCCCGACATTGCCGCAAGGGCCAGTGCCCCTGCGAACCTAAACAGGCAGCGGCGAGCGGCACTTTTGAAACCGCGATCGACGGTCGGTACTCTATTGATGGTCATGCTAAAGCGAATCCTTACGAAACGTAACATTCGCTTGCAGAAGTGCAAATGCTCTGTCAACCACACGCCATGTCCCGGCTCGAGCTCACCGAACTGGAATGCACGATCCTTGGGGTGGTCTGGCGACGGCAGCCGTGCTCGGCTTATTCCGTCGCCAAAGAGTTCGAACGATCTCTGTCGTCGCAGTGGAGTGCGAGCGCCGGTTCAATCTATCCGGCGATGAAACGTTTGGGAGACCGCGGCATGCTCGCGGTTCACAAGGAAGCGTGGGGCAAAGCTGGGCGATCGCACTTTCGCCTGTCTCCGGCCGGCCTCGAAGCGCTTACGAACTGGATCAAAGATCTCACTCCGTCGCTCGCAAGCCCAGCGCCCGACGCATTCCGGACACGTTTCTTCTTCATCGACGCGATTGCGCGGAGCAAGGACCGACGACACATTTTCGATAGGGCATCGAAGCTCACGGAGGAGGCTCTCGTGGAGGTCAAAGCCTTGGTCAGCGACCTCGCCGCATCGGGGCCGAACGCGGAATATTTCGCCGCCCTCGGGGGAGTTTACGAACTGGAAGCCCGCATCCTCTGGCTTCGTTACCTTGGCGATCATTGGCGAACTGGGGATTAAGCACTGAACGCCAGGGAGCCTTGGTGTTCTCCGTTGGTACTTCACCACCCATGAGCCGGCGGATACCTCCTCCTGCACCTCCGACCGATGGTGTCCGCAATCGGTCGAAAGCGGGCGTACCTCCCCACCTCGTCATCCCGGCCTTGAGCCGGGACCCGCCTCACTTCAGGGGCGGAAATCCGAAGTCCTCGGCAAGGTCGCGCCAGCCAAGGTTCCGGGCGTGAATGCGATCGTACTTCCATGCCCGTGGCCAGCGTTTGACCCGCTTCTCACGGACGATCGCGGACGCCATCGTCGCGTGCATCTCGAACCAGGCGAGCCGCTCCCATTCGGGGTGGGCCTCGCGCTCCTCAGACGCAAAGATTGGCGGCACCGTCTCGTAAAGTGCGTCGGTGCCAGCTATCCGCGCCCATCGTCTTGTCGTCCGTTGCAAGCCCCGCGCTCGTGCCCTGCTCGAGGTCCCAACTCACGCGCTGTCCAATGATTGCGGTGCGATCCCATTGCTTGGTGATCGTGAAGGGCTTGTGCTGGAGCTTACCGGCGATTGCTCCTCCGGCGATCCCGCCGGCCACCGCGGCGGAATGACCATCAGCGGTGCCTTTACCGCTCGACTGACCGGTCGCGACAACGCGCGGCGCCGTACCCTCATATTCCCACGCGCTCATGACCGCGCCGCCGCTGCACGCAATGCGCAGCCACGATTCGTCAGGAATGCCGTCGCCATCGCTGTCGCTATCGCGCGTCACCCGGTAAAGCCGATCTGCGCTCGATCCGTCGCTGAAGGTCGCGGTGGCGCGGATTGTCACCGTCCCGGTCGTGACATTGATTGGCGCGCTATACTTCTCCGCCTGCATTGCCGTCGCCGGCGTCTCCATTCCCGCAGCACCCGCCAGCATCGCAGTCCCGCTCATTATCGCGCAAGCAATGGTCCGCATCGAACGTCTCCGCCTATATCGCCCGCACAACATCGCGTGCGCCGCAATTCTAATCCGTCCCGCGTCCAGCGGCAATCAAAGCGATGGCGCAGCCGAAAGCCGCTAATGTCCGCAATGGGTGGAAAGCTGACGTTAGAACCGATGAACGCCTGGCTCGTTGGCGCCATAACGCAACGGAGGCTTTAATGGATCAAGACCACAAGATGGGCATGGGGTGGGGGCGATTTGCGGCGATGATCGCTACTTCGACCTTCATGATGTTCTTCCTGATGTATCAACTCGTCTACAGTTGGGATCACGCACTGTTCAGCCTGACCCGGCTTGTATCGTCGTTGGTCATGGGCTGTGTCATGACAGCGCTTATGCTCGGCTTTATGTGGGGCATGTATCGACCCGAGCGCACCAAGATCATCGTTCTTGGAGCAGCGGTTATCGGAGGCGTGGCGCTTCTGGCCATCAATAGAAGTCAGACGCTGATTGGCGACACCGATTACATGAAGTCGATGATCCCACATCACTCGATTGCCATCAACAATTCGCGACGGGCCGACCTCCGTGACCCACGTGTGCGGTATCTGGCCGATCGGATCACGCGCGATCAGGTCAAGGAAATTACCGAAATGAAGATGCTGCTAAGAGACATCGACGAGCACGGCAGGAAGGCAAACCGACCACTCACAGCTGGCCCTGCAAACTTGAAGCAAGAGGGTGCAGCTGAGGCGCGGGATTTGCTCAGCGGCAAACTGCTGGCAGACAAACCGCTGTAAGCTCAATGGCTGCTTTGGGTCGAAAGCAGACCTTTAGGCGTTGCTCGTGACTTAGTTCAGTCGGAGTAAGGTCATGCCAACCATCACTGCGTTCAAAGCCTCTCCGGACAACGGGCGAGGTCACGCACGTGATATGCGGGTCCGGTGGGCCTTCGAGGAGGTAAATCAACCCTACGAAGTCGAACTGAAATCATTCGAAGCACTGAAGCAGCCAGAGCACCTTTCCCGCAATCCGTTCGGGAGCATCCCCACCTTCGAAGACGGCTCACTGGTGCTATTCGAGTCCGGCTCAATCGTGCTCCACATCGCCGAGCGCCATGAGGGCCTGCTCCCGACGGATCCTGATGACCGTGCTCGCGCGATTACCTGGATGTTTGCCGCGCTCAACACCGTTGAACCACCAATCGTCGAATGGGAGATGGTCATGCTGATGGAGAAGGACAAAAATTGGTTCGGCGACCGCTTGCCGCTCGTGGAGGCGAATATTCGCAACCGCCTCGGGCCGCTCTCTGACTACCTTGGGCAAAGAGAATGGCTCGATGGAGATTTCAGTGCTGCGGACCTGCTGATGGTTACGGTGCTGCGACGGCTGGCACCCTCCAATTTCCCCGGCACCCACAACATCGCGGATGAGTTTCCAAATCTGTCTGCCTACGTCGAGCGCGGAAAAGCGAGGCCGGCGTACAAACGAGCCTTTGAGGCCCAACTAGCTGTGTTTAGAGCCGCAAAGGACCGGCACGTGATATGATGCTAATGTCTCCTTTGGGTCGAAAGGTGCCATTCGGCTAACGGCAGGAATGGGTGGAAAGCGGACATTAGCGTTCGACTAACCCAGCGCGTAGAGCACGCGGCATGACTGACCAACGCGCCACGCAGTGCCACCAGCATGATCCTTCGGCAGAACAGCTGCGCACCGGGTCCCATATCGATGACCTAATGGGTGGGACGGTCTGGACCTGCCCAATGCACCCACAGATCCGGCGGTCCGAACCGGGGAACTGCCCCATCTGTGGAATGGCCCTGGAACCGCTGGAGCCGAGCCTCGAAGAGGGTCCGAACCCCGAGTTAATCGACATGGCCCGGCGCTTCTGGGTCAGTGCGGTTCTTTCTGCGGTACTGGTGGTGCTCGTCATGGCTACGGAGTTGGCTGGCTGGGAACCTCTCCCGATGCGCCAAATAATCTGGCTACAGCTTGCGCTTGCAACGCCTGTCGTCGTGTGGGGCGGCTGGCCATTCTTTGAGCGGTTCTGGGCTTCCTTGAAGACCCGCAATCTCAACATGTTCACCCTGATCGGCCTGGGCGTCGGTGTCGCATACACCTACAGTCTGGTGGCAACGATCGCGCCAGGAGCTTTCCCTCCTTCGCTGCACACGATGGGAGGTCTGGTCCCGGTCTATTTCGAAGCCGCTGCTGCGATCACGACGTTGGTGCTCCTCGGACAGGTTCTTGAACTTCGTGCCCGTTATGCGACTGGCCGGGCGATACGGGCATTGCTGGGCCTCGCGCCCAAGACTGCGCGCCGTGTCGGCGACGATGGGGCCGAGGAAGATGTCTCGCTTCAGCATGTCCAAGTCGGCGACATCTTAAGGGTGCGACCTGGTGAAAAAGTGCCCACGGATGGCATTGTGGTGGAAGGCCATAGCGCCGTCGATGAAGCAATGATTAGCGGCGAGCCTGTTCCGGTCGAGAAGCTGGTTGGTGACAGGCTGACTGGTGCGACGGTCAACGGAACCGGGAGCCTGCTGATGCGGGCGGAGCGGGTCGGCAAGGACACGATGCTGGCGCAGATCGTCCGCATGGTATCGGCGGCACAGCGGTCCCGCGCGCCAATACAGAAGCTTGCCGATCAGGTTTCCGGCTGGTTCGTTCCTGCCGTTGTCCTGATAGCAATCGCAACCTTCGCAATTTGGGCACTCATCGGCCCCCAGCCACGTCTAAGCCACGGGCTGATCAATGCCGTTGCGGTCCTAATCATCGCCTGTCCGTGTGCGCTGGGTCTCGCCACGCCCATGTCGATCATGGTCGGGACCGGACGAGGAGCGACGCTCGGCGTACTCGTCAAAAACGCCGAGGCTCTCGAACTCATGGAGAAGATCGATACTCTGGTGGTGGACAAGACCGGCACCCTGACTGTGGGCAAGCCAAAGCTGATCGCTGTCGAACCGCTCGCGGGCTTCAGTGAAGACGAGGTGCTGGCCGTCGCTGCCGCGCTCGAAAAGAACAGCGAGCATCCGCTGGCCGCCGCTATCGTCGAGGGCTCATCGGAGCGACGCCTGAGCATTGCTGTCGTGGAACAGTTCACCTCGATAACCGGCAAGGGCGTCACAGGGGTCGTGAGCGGTCGCAAAATTGCTTTGGGTAACCAGGCGCTGATGGCGGAAATCGAAGTTGACCCGGCACCGTTGGAAAGCGCTGCCGACGCTCACCGCGCGGATGCCCAGGGAGTGATGTTTGTTGCAGTTGACCGCAAACTTGCTGGCTTGGTGGTCGTCGCCGACCCCATCAAGGACAGCGCGGTCGAGGCCGTTGCAGCTCTCCGCCGCGACAACGTTCGCGTAGTCATGCTCACTGGCGACAATAGCCGCACGGCTGAAGCTGTTGCTGGCCGAGTGGGCGGGATCGACGAAGTCCACGCGGACGTATTGCCGGGGCAGAAGCAGGACATAGTCGAACGATTACGCGGCGAGGGCCGTCGCGTCGCAATGGCGGGCGACGGTATTAATGATGCCCCCGCGCTAGCCGCAGCGGACGTCGGAATTGCCATGGGTACGGGGACCGATGTTGCCATGGAGAGTGCCGCCGTCACACTCGTCAAGGGTGACTTGGGCGGCATCGTCCGCGCCCGTAAGCTCAGCCGCGCGGTCATGCGGAACATCCGCCAGAACCTGTTCTTCTCGTTCGTGTTCAACGCAGCAGGCGTGCCGATTGCGGCGGGCGTGCTTTATCCGTCTACGGGTCTACTTCTAAGCCCAATCATTGCTGGGGCCGCCATGGCGTTCAGCTCAGTTGCAGTCATCGGCAACTCGCTCAGATTGAGACGAGTTCGATTGTAGGCTGCATTACTGATGAGGGGTGGGCTTGTGCTTCGTCATCATCCCCTCATGCTTCATGTGCTCCATCATCATTGTCATCATGTCGCGGCACTGGGCCATGTTCGCCATCATCTTCTGATGCATTGCCGGGTCAGCCATCATGTTGTGCATCTGCTCCATGCTGTGCGACGGCGCAGCCTGCGCTGACGGGGCTGTCGGATGCTCATGTTGTGTAGATTGCGCTGCCTGCGCTGCCACTGCCGCTACTGCAATGCCAAGAGCAAAGCCGACGGTGCCTGATTTCAAGTTTTTGATCATACTCATTTCCTTCGATTTACTGGGATCGGTGATAGCTCCAGGCTATCGGCGGTCGAGGAGTGCAAAGAGGTTGTAGAGTGCGGCCAGCACCATGCCGGTCAGCGCTCCGAATAGGAAAGACCAAACACTGCCCTCTATCAACGCAGCGCTCGAACTCGATTCAGCCGATGTGAACAGGCCGATGTAGGCGTGGGTGGGGCTCGATACCGGGATAAACGTTGCGATCCAGCAGAGAACCAAGATGAGCGCTGCTCCAGCGCCGAGCGTTGCAGCAAGCCGTGCAATCCCAATGCGGTGGGGCAGGTTAGCAACGTTGGGTGTTTCGGAGGCCGCCATTGGCCCCTCCTTCCTGCGGGCGGTACTTAGCCCGGTGAGCAACCGTACGCCCCTTTACGGTCGTTAGCCAACGGCAGCCAAGCAGGAACTCCGAACAACATACGTAATGTCTGCTTTGGGTCGAAAGCGGACATTAGGCCGTGGCGCCGCGACGTTTCAGGAGGCGGTCCCATTTCCGCCCGTAGTAAACCTCGACGAGCACGATTGGGATTACCCAGGACAGCCAGTCGCTGTGCGCATTGGCGGCGGCCTTGTCGCTGGCGAACAGGCCAACCCAGTCCATCCCGAAACGGTCCATTTGCCGCACGACGACGAAATAGGCCGCAAGCACGAAGGCCCGCGTCATGTTGTGCTGGTGCGTCAGGAATCGCTTGCGCCGGGCCGCGACGATCGCGGCGGCGACGGCGACCATCCACAAACTCATCGCGGTCGCCTGGCTCAGGAAGAATACGTCGGTGGCGGTTGGCTGCACCGACCAGAAGCCGACGAACGCCGCAACGGACCCACTGACAAAGACATAGCCGGCAACCCGATGATAGCGGCGGAAGCGGTTGCGGATTGGGGCGATGAACTGGAACGGACCCAATAGCATCACCACGGTGCCGCCGGTGATATGAAGCCAGTAAGCCCATTGCTTATCGCCGTGCCGCGCCATCGCCGGCCAGCTGAAACTCAGCATCAGCGCGACGACCGCAAGGAACAGTCCCACGGACAAAGCGGTCATCACGCCGCCCCACGAGAACCGCATTGCCTTGGCCGCGCCCACCGTCGCCATGCTCGCCCCCCGTCGCTCCGGCATCAACCTACACAGGACTTTGCCCAAAAACCACGTCGGCACCCGCTCTGGGCGGCTCGAACCGCGCCGGCAGGCCGGTGACCGGCTGCTCGGGCTCCCCACCCTCGCGTCCGCTTCAATCCCCTGCTAGCGCCCCCGTGAAATCAGAAAATTGGCCCAATGACCGACCTTTCCAAAATCCGTAACTTCTCGATCATCGCGCATATCGACCACGGCAAGTCGACGCTTGCCGACCGGCTGATCCAGGCCACCGGCGGCCTCACCGACCGCGAAATGACCGGCAACGCGCAAGTACTCGACAATATGGAGATCGAGCGCGAGCGCGGGATTACCATCAAGGCGCAGACCGTGCGCCTTGCGTGGAAGGGTTATGAGCTCAACCTGATGGACACTCCGGGCCACGTCGACTTCGCCTATGAAGTGTCGCGCAGCCTCGCCGCCTGCGAAGGCGCGCTGCTGGTCGTCGACGCCGCGCAGGGGGTCGAGGCGCAGACCCTCGCCAACGTCTATCAGTCGATCGAGCACGACCATGAAATCGTCCCCGTCATCAACAAGATCGACCTCCCCGCCGCCGATCCCGAAGGTGTCCGCCAGGAAATCGAGGAGATCATCGGGCTCGACGCCAGCGGCGCCGTCCTCGCTTCGGCCAAGACCGGCATCGGCATCACCGAAGTGCTCGACGCCATCGTCGCCAAGATCCCGCCCCCCAAGGGCGACCTCGCCGCGCCGTTAAAGGCGATGCTGGTGGACAGCTGGTACGACCCCTACCTCGGCGTCGTCATCCTCGTCCGCGTCATCGACGGCTGTCTCAAGAAGGGCGCGCAGGTCAAGTTCATGGCCGCCGGCACCACCCACCTCATCGACCGAGTCGGCTGCTTCCGCCCCAAGATCGAGCAGCTTGAGGAGCTTGGCCCCGGCGAAATCGGCTTCATCACCGCGCAGATCAAGGAAGTCGCCGAAACCCGCGTCGGCGACACCATCACCGACGCCCGCCGCCCCGCGGCAGCGGCGCTGCCCGGCTTCAAGCTGGTCCAGCCGGTGGTCTTCTGCGGCCTGTTCCCGGTCGACGCCAACGACTTCGAAAAGCTCCGCGACTCCTTGTACAAGCTGCGCCTCAACGACGCCTCGTTCAGCTTCGAGATGGAAAGCAGCGCCGCGCTTGGCTTCGGCTTCCGCTGCGGCTTCCTCGGCCTCCTCCACCTCGAGATCATCCAGGAACGCCTGACCCGCGAATATGATCTCGACCTCATCACCACCGCCCCCAGCGTGGTCTACAAGATCCACCTGTCGCATTCGAAGACCGAGCCGGCCAAGGTGATCGAGCTTCACAACCCCGCCGACATGCCCGATCCCAACCGCATCGAAACCATCGAGGAACCGTGGATCGACGCCACCATCTACGTCCCCGACGAATATCTCGGCGCGATCCTCAAGCTGTGCCAGGACCGCCGCGGCATTCAAAAGGACTTGAGCTACGTCGGCACCGGCAGCCACGCTCGCGCCCTGCTCCGCTACGAACTGCCCTTGAACGAGGTCGTGTTCGACTTCTACGACCGCCTCAAATCGATCAGCCGCGGCTACGCCAGCTTCGATTATGCGCAGATCGGCCACCGCACCGGCGACCTTGTGAAGATGAGCATTCTCGTCAATGCCGAGCTGGTCGACGCGCTCAGCATGATCGTCCACCGCGGCAATGCCGAAGCGCGCGGCCGCGGCATGTGCGAACGGCTCAAGGAACTGATCCCCCGCCATTTGTTCAAAATCCCGATCCAGGCCGCGATCGGCGGCAAGGTCATCGCCCGCGAAACCATCGCTGCGCTGCGCAAGGACGTCACCGCCAAATGCTACGGCGGCGACGCCACCCGCAAACGCAAGCTCCTCGAGAAGCAGAAAAAGGGCAAGGCCAGGATGCGCGAGTACGGCTCGGTGTCGATCCCCCAGGAAGCCTTTATCGCGGCACTCCGCATGGGGGAAGAATAAGCCGCCGAGCGCAGCGACGCCGACGCGCAGCGTCGCCGGAGCAGCGCGCAGAGACGGCGCATTCCGGCCGGCGGGGCGGCGAGCCTAAAGCGAGCAGAACCCGTTCGACGTCACGGATTCACTCCGTGACGATCTTCCGCCCCGGTTTCGAAGACCCCGTCCTGAGCGAAGTCGAAGGGCCCGTCCTGAGCGAAGTCGAAGACCCTGTCCTGAGCGAAGTCGAAGGGCCCGCCCTGAGCATAGTCGAAGGGGCCCCAACCCCCGGCAAATTGCCCAACTGCCCGGTCAGCCGTTACAGCCCCGATCACAACCGCACGAAAGACCGCCTCCACCATGACCTACAACAGCACATTCAAGGACCGCGCCGGCCAGGCCGCCACCGCCAAGCAGAAGCTGCTCGACCAATATAAGGCCCGCCCCCCGGTCGACGAAAAGCTCGCCGCCGAGCGCGCCGCCGCCGCCGCGAGCAAGGCCGCCGCCAAGGCGGAAAAGGCAGCGGCCAAGAAAGCCGAGCGCCAGGCCCAGGCCGACGCCGAAGCAGCGAAAGTCGTCGCGGTCGCCGCGAAGACCGAAGCCGAACTCAAGGCCGCCCGCGACGCGCGGTTTGCAGCGAGGAAGTCGCGGAAGTGATGGGGCGGGGGTAAGGGCAAGCATCTGGCGGATGCGCGCGAAGAGGGCGTCGCGATCCCTCAAGCAGCTTCCATCGCCGCCCTCCAAAAGCGACGACGCCTAGCTTCCGCTCACGCTGAGCTTGTCGAAGGGTCGTCCTGAGCAAAGGCCGACGGCGGCCCTCAGCCTTCAACCCGAGCCCGCAACCAGTCCGCCAGCGCCTCCTCGGTCAGATCGCCCGCGGCGAGCGCGATCATCGCCCGGATCGCGTCCTCGGGCGCGAACCGGAGCGTGACCCCGTTCAACAGCAGGAACAGCCGGGCGAACACCCAGGCGGTGCGCTTGTTGCCGTCGACGAACGGGTGATTGCGCGCGATTCCGAAGGCATAGGCCGCGGCCAGCGCGCAGCGGTCGTCGTCGCCATAGCCCCAGCGGTTGACCGGCCGCGCAAGCGCCGCTTCGAGCAATGCCGGATCGCGCACGCCCTGGCCGCCGCCATGTTCGGCCAGTTGGCGGTCGTGAACGGCGAGTGCGACCTTGGCATCGAGCCACACCGGCGCGATGCGCTTGCCGGTCATTTATCCCGCGGTCACTTGGCGAGCACGCGGAGGATATCGCGGTCGTCGCGCATGATCGCCTCGGCCGCCGCCATCTTCGCCTCGAATTCGGGATCGGCGGCGGTCAGCCGAACCCCGTCGGGCGATTCCGTCGCGTAAAGAATATCCCCCGGCCCAATCCGCAACCGCGCCAGCAATTCCTTGGGCAGCACGACCCCCGCCGAATTGCCGATCTTGGTAATTTTGAGCTGTGTGTTCATACCGATGTTATAACGAACAGAGCGCCCCAGCACAAGCGGATCGGGTGTTGAGGAGCGCGCGAGCCCCGGGCAGCGGGGCGGGGAGCGTCAAGCGAGCCAAACCCATTCGACGTCACGAATTCACTCCGTGACCCCTAGCCCTCGCTCCCTTCAAGGGAGAGGGTCGGGGTGAGGGCATGTCCCTACACTTCATAGCCAGCCCGATATCGGCGCCTCGTTCCGGCATCGACGCGAAGGGTCAGGCAAGTTAGCCTCTCGGGGATGGCCAAAGGCATCTTCCTCTACCGCGAAGACTCTCGCTACGACGATCGACCGTGGGAAGTATACCAATTCCCCGGGCCGTACTTTTCGCGGGCCAATCAGATGGTTGGCGACTGGGTGATCTTCATGGAGCCGGTCAAGGCCGGCCGTAAAGGCTATCACGCCGTTGCGAAGGTCGATCAGCTCACGCCCGATCCCCGACACAGCGACATGTTCCTAGCCATCATCGAACCGACATCGTACCTGGAGTTCGACCACAAGGTGCCGTTCCAATCCGACGGTGATTACCCCGAGCGCAGCGTGCTCAATGAGCTAGGTCGGGTTTCTGGACGCGCACAGTCAGCGGTCCGCATCATCCCTACCGAGGACTTCAACCGGATCGTTGGGCTGGGTGTGGTGTCCGATGAAATTCTGCTGCCCCGCTCCGACGACGACCCAATCGCCTTAGCGGCCGTCGCCGAGGAGCAGTCGCCCTACGCGTATGAGCAGGATCGCGTGCAAATGCTGACCAAGCGGACAGTTCGGGACCGCGTATTTAGGAGCCGAGTCCTCAAGGCTTACGATCGGCGGTGCGCTTTCACCGGGTTCCAGTTTATCAACGGCGGCGGGAGGGCAGAGGTCGAAGCTGCGCACATCAAGTCGGTCGGAGACAAAGGTCCCGACGTTGTGCAAAATGGCCTAGCGCTATCAGGCACCGTCCACTGGATGTTTGATCGAGGGTTGCTGTCCTTAGCCGATAACGGACGTATTCTGCTTTCCAACCACATCAACGACGTTGATGGTGTTCGAAAGATATTGAATGCCAGCGGACATGCGCGCTTTCCGGAAGTCCCAGCTGACAGACCCGACATGGCCTTCGTTCGGTGGCATCGGGAACACTGGTTTAAGGCGCGGCATTAACTTCTTAAGCCGCGCGTTGCCAAATCACCGCACCCGTTTCGAGACATCCGTCCGTAGCGGCAACCGCTCCCGATACCTCGGCCCCCGCGGCTCCCGCCGCAACGACCCATTCGGAATCCAAGCCCGCTCGCGCCGCCCGCACACCGCCTCGTAAAACTCCGGGCTGTTGAGAGAGAAGGTGCGCGTCCCTTCGCCTGGCTCACGGCACGGCGGCGGCGCGGTCGGTTCGTCTTCGGTCATTGGCTTGGTCTCCTCTGGATTGAAATGAAACGAGGGGCCGTCACGGAGTGAATCCGTGACGTCGATCGGGTTGCCCTTGCTGCGCTCGGTCACCCGTCGGCCGGGCGGGCAACGGCTCTTCGACACAGGTCACGGGTCGCTGCGCGACTGTGCCCGGTGCTCGGCGATTGCCCGCGCCTCCCACTTCTTCTGCTCCGCCGCGTCTTCGGCGAACTGCGCCTGCCGCGCCGCGCGCTGTTCCTGCTCGTTCATTGCCGCCCATTGCTCGGCCGAATGACCGCGCGCCGGGGTGGTCGTCGCGCCCGTCGAATGCTGGTCGGCATAGGTGGTGCACGCCCCGTCCTCGGTGTCGTGCCGCAACAGGAAATGCGGGTCGGGATGCGACGGGCGCTCGGGGTCGCCTTCGGCCGCCCACCACGCCCGCCGCGACTGGTCGAGCAGGTCGGCGAACGGCGTGTCGACGATCTGGTTAAGGTCGAACCGCCCACGGCGCAGCTTGCGGATCACCGCCGATGCGTCCCACCCAAAGGCGTGATTGGTCAGATCGAAGATGGTTTCCAGCACCGTCACCTGGCGCAAATAGAAATCGGCGGCGACGATCTCTCCGTTCAGCCGCGCCGCGCGCTCGGCGGCGA
>JBDSGQ010000057.1:0-15975 GCA_039918915.1 Sphingomicrobium sp. | reverse complement strand
GCGAGTTCGCGGACGATCGGAACCACCGCGGCAACCGCCTCCTCCTGACGGGTAAATTCGAAGCGCGGGTGCAAGGCGGTCAGTTTGACCGAAATCCCGGGAGACTTGCGGAACCCGTCCCTCGCTTCGCGAGCGATGCGATCCAGGGCGTTGCGATAGGACTGTGCATAACGCTCGGCATCCGCGAAGGTCTTTGCCGCCTCGCCAAGCATGTCGAAACTATGGCTTAGCCCCTGAGCACGCTCGGGCCGCGCGCGCTTCAATGCTTCGTCGATCGTCCGTCCGAAGACGAAGTTGCGGCCGAGGATTTTCATCGCTTCACGAACCGCGGTGCGCACCACGGGCTCGCCGAGCCGGCCAACCGCTCGTCCCAATGCCGCCCGCCAATTGTCTGACCGATCGTTCGCGCCTTCCAGGACCTTGCCCGTCAGCAGCAGCGAAAAGCTTGCGGCATTGACGAAGGAAGAGTCCGAGCGACCGAGCTTGTCCGACCAGTCGGGCCCGGAAAGCTTGTCCGCGATCAACTCGTCGGCGGTGTGGGCGTCGGGGATCCGCAACAGCGCTTCGGCGAGGCACATCATCGCGATGCCTTCGTCGGAGCCCAAATCGTAGGCGTGCAGAAAGGCGTCGACGCCCGATGGCTTGTGGCCGCGCACGGCCTTGACCAATGCCCGCGCAGTGGCCGTGGCTTCCGCAAGTTGAGCCGGATCGAGCCGCGCCTGGGCGATGCGTTCGTCGGCGACCTGCCCTTCATCAGGCCGATAGGCGCGCCTCAGGTGACTTCGGTCGATCGTTCCCACGGCGCTTGCTTGCCCCGCAGCTACGCGAGCTGCCCGTGGCAATGCTTGTACTTCTTGCCCGAACCGCACGGACAGGATGCGTTGCGGCTGACCACGGGTTCCGCCAACGCCGTGCCCGCTTCACCTGCCGGCATCGCCAGCGGTGGGATGTTCGTCAGCGGTGGGAGGTTCGACATGACGGTGCCGGTTGAACCATCGATGTCGGCGGTATCGTCATCACCTGAAAAGGGGTCGAGATGCTGGGTGATGAAGTCCGGCAGCACCGGCGGCGGCGCGGGTTCCAGCTCGACCTGCACCCGCATCAGCACGCGGGTCACTTCCTCGCGGATTGCCACCAGCAACCGTTCGAACAGCATGAAGGCTTCCTGCTTGTACTCGTCGATCGGTTTCTTCTGGGCATAACTGCGCAGGTGAATGACCTGGCGCAGCGCATCGAGCGTCGCCAGATGCTCTTTCCAATGGTGGTCCAGCGTCTGGATCAGAATCTGCTTTTCGACTTCGGTCCAGCGGTCGGGTTCAACCTCCGCCACCTTGGCGTCCATGGCCTGATCGGCAAGATCCTGAACCCGCTCGGTGATCATTTCCGGATCGACCGATTCTTCCTCGAGCCAATCGTCCACGGGCGGTGTCAGGCCGAACACCTCTTCGATGCCTTCCTTGAGCCCGGCGACATCCCATTGTTCGGGATAAGTGCCATGCGGGCAGCTGACCGCGACCAGTGACGCGGCAGTCTCCGCGCGCATGTTGGCAATCACGTCGGACACGCTTTCGGCATCCATGATATCGGCGCGCTGTTCGTAAATGACCTTACGCTGGTCGTTCATCACGTCGTCGAACTCAACGACCTGCTTGCGAATGTCGTAATTGCGCGCTTCGACCTTTTTCTGAGCGGTTTCGATGGCCTTGGAAATCCACGGACTGACGATCGCTTCGCCATCTTCGAGGTTCTTGTTCATCAACCGCGAGAACATCGTTTGCGGCCCGAAGATACGGAGCAGGTCGTCGTCGAGGCTCAAATAGAATTTCGACAGGCCGGGATCGCCCTGGCGGCCCGACCGTCCGCGCAACTGATTATCGATCCGCCGGCTTTCGTGACGCTCGGTACCAAGGACGTAAAGCCCGCCAACTTCGAGCACGCGCTGCTTTTCCGCGACGATTTCACCGCGCACGATCTCGGCTCGGGCCTCAAATTCCGGTGTTTCGGCAACAAGCTCCGAAAACTCGTCGCGCATCCGAAAATCGAGGTTTCCGCCAAGCTGGATGTCGGTGCCGCGGCCGGCCATGTTGGTGGCGATGGTGACCGCGCCCATCCGGCCGGCCTGGGCGACGATATGGGCTTCCTGTTCGTGGAAGCGGGCATTGAGCACCGAATGCTTGATGCCTTCGCGTTCGAGGAACTCCGACAGCATCTCGGACTTTTCGATGGACACGGTGCCGACCAGGGTCGGCTGGCCAATTTCCTGTTTTTCCTTGATTTCCTTGGCGATGGCCGCGAACTTTTCCGTCATCGTCTTGTAAAATTCGTCTTCCTGATCGACGCGCTTGACGACGACGTTGGTCGGAATCGCAACCACGTTCATCTTGTAAATGTCGAAGAATTCCGGGGCTTCGGTCATTGCCGTGCCGGTCATTCCCGAAAGCTTCGGATACATCCGGAAATAATTCTGGAAAGTAATCGAAGCGAGCGTCTGGTTTTCAGGCTCGATATCGACGCCTTCCTTGGCTTCCACCGCCTGGTGAAGCCCATCAGACCAGCGCCGTCCATCCATCATCCGGCCGGTGAATTCGTCGATGATGACGACCTTCCCGTCTTTGACGATATAGTCGATGTCCTTCTTGAACATGGCGTTCGCCTTGAGCGCCTGGTTCAAGTGGTGAACCACCTGGGTGTTCGCGATGTCGTAAAGATTGCGGCCTTCGATCAAGCGCGCGTCCTCAAGCAGCCGTTCGGCCTTTTCGGTGCCGTCTTCGGTCAGGACGACGCTCTTCTGCTTTTCGTCGAGTTCGTAGTCGGCCGGCTCGAAGCCCTTCACCAGCTTGTCGACCGAAATGTAGAGATCCGACTTGTCGTCGGTCGGGCCGGAAATGATCAGCGGCGTACGCGCTTCGTCGATCAAGATTGAATCGACCTCGTCGACGATGGCGAAATTGAACGGCCGCTGGACCATTGCCGTGCGCGAATACTTCATGTTGTCGCGCAAGTAATCGAACCCAAGTTCGTTGTTCGTCGCATAGGTGATGTCGCTGTCATAGGCAGCGCGGCGCTGTTCGTCGGTCAGGTTGGGGACAATCACTCCGACCGTCATTCCGAGGAAGCGGTAAACCTGCCCCATCCATTCCGCGTCACGGCGAGCGAGATAGTCGTTGACGGTCACGACGTGGACGCCCTTGCCTTCAAGCGCGTTAAGATAGACCGCGAGCGTCGCGACCAGGGTTTTGCCCTCACCAGTCTTCATTTCGGCAATCTCGCCGCGATGAAGCGCAATGCCGCCGATCAGCTGGACATCGTAGTGCCGCTGGCCAAGCACCCGCACCGCCGCTTCGCGCACCGTGGCGAACGCATCGGGCAGCAGGCTGTCGATTTTTTCGCCATCCGCCAAGCGCCGGCGGAACAACTCGGTCTGGCCGCGCAGCTCATCGTCGGTCAGCGCTGAAATGTTTGCTTCAAGCGCGTTGATCGAATCGACATATTTGCCAAGGCCGCGGACATAGCGGTCATTGGCCGACCCGAAGATGCTCTTTGCGAAGCCGGCGATCACGTGAAATTCCCTTAAAAGCCCGGGCGTTCCGGCAGTCGAAATGATGCCGCTTACGCTGTGGGAAACTGCGCCGGCGATGTAAGCAGCGCGCCGTCGGTCGTCAATTCAGCCAGCGCTAGACTGGAGCCGCGGCGCGCCCTTGTCCGCTCGTCGCTATAGTTGCGATTCCAGCCACTGCTGGATTTGGCTGCGCGGCGCTGCGCCGACCTTCTGGGCCACTGGCTGACCACCCTTGAACAACAGCATCGTCGGAATACCGCGCACTCCGTAACGGCCCGGAATTTCGGGATTTTCGTCGATATTGAGCTTGGCGACGGTAACCTTGTCGCCAAGTTCGGCCGCGATTTCCTCAAGCGCCGGAGCAATCATCCGGCAAGGCCCGCACCATTCTGCCCAGAAATCGACGAGAACCGGCTGCTCGGCGCCGAGCACGTCGGTCGCAAAGCTCTGGTCAGTCACGGTCTTGGTAGCCACGGTTGATTCTCCCGGCATGAGTCAAAAAGTTAACAGGGATATGGGCACTGCCCGCCCGCTCCTCAAGCGCTGACTTCGATGAGGATCGGACCAGCGGTGTATAATAGCGCGGCGCGCACTTCCCGCCCGGGGAAAATGACCCGCAAAGCATCGGCATAGGCCCGCATCTGGGCGAGGTGACCCGCCGGAACCGACTGCTCGTCCGCAGGTACTCGGCCGGTCTTGAAATCGATCACCGACACGCGGCCTTCCTCGACCAGCAGCCGATCGACGGTTCCGGCGATCACACGTCCGTCGGGCAGCGTCGCGGCAAGCGGTGCTTCGCCCAGCGAACCCGGCCCGAACAACGCGGCGAAACGCGGATCCGAAAGGATCGCGCAGACATGGGACAGGATGTCCTCACGAAACGCTGGATCGGCGGTTCTGGCCGTCTGTTCCAACCAGCGCGAGGCGGCATGCGCCCGGTCCTCGACAGCGACCGGCACCAACCGGTCGAGCAACTGGTGGATCAGTGTGCCGCGCTGTGCAGCGGCCCGCATCTCCGCGCTTGGCGGCGGCAGTGCTTCATGGTCGGTCGCGATCGCTGACGGGGCCAGCGGACGCGGCGGCCGCTCCTCCTCCGGCGCGGGCTCGCGGGCCCACTGCGGCACCGCCGGCGCAGTTAGCCCCGTCGACGTCCGCCGCGGCTGCAGAGCGCGAGCCGGCACATCGCCGACGTAGCGAACAATATTTCCCCAGCGATCGTGCGGCTCGCCAATCGCCCCAAGCGACGCCAGTCCATCGCCGACCCGCTTGTACCAGCTCGCCTCTGGAACGCCGCGCGCCGGGGCAATTCCGGCCACGACCAGGCGTTCGCTGGCCCGCGTCATGCCGACATACAGCAGCCGCAGATGCTCCTCGAGCTCGCGCTCCAGGTCAAGCGCATCAACACTCGCGAACGGTTCTACAAGCTCGGCCTTTCGAGGCCGAATCACGGGGACTTTTTGCCCATCTACCTTAAGGTCGATCGGCCCGTTGCGGCGACCGAGCGAGCTGGGGTCCGAGGTCGCGTCGGCGAGGATCACGAAGGGCGCTTCGAGGCCCTTTGCGCCGTGCACCGTCATCACTCGGACGGCGTTGGCCCGTTCGGAGGCATCGCGCTGAATCTCGACATCGCCGCGGGCGAACCAGGCGACGAACCGGTCGAGCGAGGGAATCTCATGGCTTTCGAATTCGAGCGCCGCCGACATCAGTTCGTCAATCGGATCGCGTGCCGCCAGTCCAAGCCGGTGATAAAGTTTGCGGCGACCATCCAGCGGCCCTGACAGGATCGTTTCCAGGAACCGCGACGGCGCCGCATAATCCGCGATCCTCAAAAGCTGCGACAGCAACGCGTGCGCGGCCACGAAGTCTTCCCGTTCCGCGGCGCGTTCGCGCAACGCGCGCCACAGCGGCGTTCGCCCGCGGCCGAAGGCGAGATCGAACAATTGCTGCTGGTCCCAGCCGATCAGCGGCGACACCAGCAGGCTTGCAAGATTGAGGTCGTCGAGCGGCTGAACCGCAAACGTAACCGCCGCCAGCAGGTCGCGAACCGCGAATGGCTTGGACAGGAACAGCCGGTCGATGCCTGCTACCGGCACGCGCGCAGCGAACAACCGAGCCACGATCAGCGACGCCAGTTCCCCCCTGCTGCGGACCAGGATCAATATGTCGCCCGGCGTCAGCGGGCGCTTGGTCGTATCGAGCACCGGCGCTTGGTCCAGCCAGTCGCTGACCTGTTCGGCAATGCGATCGGCGAACTGGCGGACGTCTTCGTCGAGCCACCCTTCCTCGCCAGCGCCGTCGTCGCCAGCGGCTTCGACGGCGAACGGCTGCCACAGTTCGACGATTCCAGGCCGCGCGGAATGGAAGGCGACGTGGCGTTCCGGCGGCGCCGGCAGGCCCATCGCTGCGAACCCGACTTCGCCTATGGTTGCATCGACCGCGTCCAGGATCGCCTGGGCGGAACGGAAGCTGGCGCTGATCGACAGATCCCTGAACTCGGCCGACGAATCTTCGCCCGAAATGCCTTCGACCCGGCGCGCGGTGTCGGCGCGCATCCGGTCGAACTCCCGCGGATCGGTCCCCTGAAAGCCGTAAATCGCCTGTTTGAAGTCCCCGACCATGAACAAGGTGCGCGTTCGCCCGTCGGTTTGCGCGGAACCGCTGAAGAACTCCTCGGCAAGGGCGGTGACGATGTCCCACTGCGCGGCGTTGGTGTCCTGGGCTTCGTCGACCAGGATGTGGTCGGTACGCTGATCGAGCTTGTAGCGCACCCAATCGCCCATTCCGGGCTGGGCCAGCAGCCGCTTCGACCAGCGGATCAGATCGTCGAAGTCGGCAACCCCCGCGCTGCGCTTGGCGCGGAGGTAGGCGTCGGCGAACGCCTGGCCGGCGCGAAGGCCCGCCGCCATGTCGCAGGCCAGCCGCGCGCCGTTCTGGATTTGCAGCAATTCCGAGATCGTGGTGGCAAGGCGAGCGGCATGGTCGTCATAGTCCCGATGGGCCTTGCGCTGGCCAGTCGAAACCCGCAACGTTCCGTCTCCTGTCAGCACAATTTTCCTTAATGTGCCAAGGGCTTGCCCACGCTCGCTCGGAGGAAGTGCGAACCAGTCCGCAATCGCATCGGCAAAGCCGAGACCTCGCTGCGTGCCCCAGATTCGATTGGTTTCGGCAATTTTGCGCAAAAGCGCGCAATCGAAGCGGTCGTCGGCGCATTGTTCCGCGAGGAACTGGTCGACCGCGCCCTCGGGCAATCCAATCATGGCGCGCAGCCGTGGCTCGATCATGTCGGCCGCGCCAAGCCCGGCAAGCGCTTCCTGCGCCTTGGCGCAACGCATCAGATAATCGACCGCCGACCCCTCGCCCAGCCGCAGGCTGAGGCGCTGGACGTCCTCCAGCAGCCGCGAATTCCCGTTGGCTTCGGCCTCGGACAGCAAATTGGCCAGCGTGGTTCGCGCAAGCTCCTGCTCGGCGCGGCCTTCGAGCGGTTGGAAGCCCGGCGCAATTCCCGCTTCCGCCGGGAACGCTGCAAGCAGCGTCTGGGCAAAGCTGTGAATGGTCTGGATGCGAAGCCCGCCGGGCGCTTCAAGCACGGTCGCGAACAGCCGCCGCGCCCGCTCCTTGATGACCGGTGTGTCGGGCTGGCGAAGAGCGAACAAATCCTTGTTCAAATCCTGTTCGGGCAGCCGCACCCACGCCGCCAGCTGCGCACTAATGCGATTGGCCATTTCGGCCGCCGCGGCCTTGGTAAAGGTAATGCACAGGATGGTTTCGGGCCGTGCTCCCGACAACAGCAGGTTGAGCACTCGACCCGTCAGCACCTGCGTCTTGCCGGTCCCCGCTGACGCTTTGACCGCAGCGTGAATGGTGGGATCGACGGCCAACGCCTGCTCGCCTTCAAGCAGCGGGAACGGCTTGTAACGGCGGCGCATCAGGCGACTTCCCAACCGCGGATCGATTCCATAAACGGACGGACGAGGAGCAAGCCATGGCCAAGGACGACACCAACCAGGCGGACGATCAGCGGCGTGCGAAGCTGGTCAAGGCCGGAGTCGCGGTCGGCGTCGGCTCCGCGGCGATCGTCGCCGCGCTGCTCTATGCCTCCAACGTCCGCAAGAAGCCCAAGCGCTAGGCGGCTCATTCGCGGCCGTACCATTCTTCCAGCCGCATCAGCTGGTCGTAATCGCCATAAGGCGCAAAGGCCGGGTGAAGCTTGGCCGTGAACGGTTCGTCACCCGTCAGCCACTTGCCGGCCGCGTTCCGGAACTGCGCTTCCGCCCGGACCAGAAATTCCGCGGCGCCGATTTTCTTGTCCGGGCAGGCGCGCTTGCCAAATCCGTCGCCATCCTTGGTCAGCGACCAATATTCATGCGCTTCCGGTGGTCCGGCAACGTCTGGAAATCCACCACTGCTCGCAATCAGGCCGAGCAACCCAAGCTGAAGCGCAAAGCCGTGGTCGACCGCCTTTTGGGCCGGTGGCTTGCCCGTTTTGTAGTCGATAATCGCCAGGCCGCCGCTAGCCAGGCGGTCAATCCGGTCGGCCTTGCCGTGGACGGTAACTCCGGCAAGTTCGGTGCTTCCGCTAATTTCGGCCTTGAGCGGGTTGCGGCCGGCGGCGCGGTTGGCGCGCTCCTGCTCCTCAATCCACTTGATCGCTTCGAGCAGCCGCGGCGCCCACAGCGCCCGAAGCATCGGATGAATGGCTTCCCCGGCGAGCAATGCCCGAGCGCGCGGCATCAGCGACTGCGGCGTGCAATCATCCTCCCGCAGCCAATCCTCAAGCACGCGATGGACCGCAATCCCCTTCCACTTGGCGCTGTGATCGGCATCGACGGGATCGAGGCTTCGCAAGCGAAGCATGACCTGGGCGTAAAAAGCGAACGGGTCGGCCGTCAGCCGGTCGACCTGCGTGACCCAGATTTGGCGCGGCCGAAGCTCGGCGGCCGGTCGCGGCCTCGGCCTGTTGACCGGCGCTGGCTCGCCCGGGTCGTCGAGGGCGGGCACCAGCCGTTCCAGGCGAATGTCCCGCGTAACTCCGCCGGTCATGGCCTGAAGCCGCAGCCAAAAGCGCGAAGCGACCGTTGGCGAGCGGCCATCGCGCCGCGCCCGGGTAACCAGCACTTGCGGAGCGCCGAGCGCGCTGGCGAAGTCGTGCGCTGACAGGCCAACCCGGTAATCCAACCCGGGCAGGCCCAGATTGGCGCGAATTTTTGGCGCCAGCCAGGGATCGGGCGCCGGCGGCGACGGCCAGCTTCCTTCGTTAAGGCTGCCAAGCACCATCAGGTCGGCATGCTGCAGCCGCGCTTCGAGCAGTCCCCAAATGAAGATTCGCGGGTGACCGCCAAACGGCGGGCGGATGCTGTGCCGGGCGAGCAATTGGCGAAGTACCGGCACGACATCTTCCGCCGCCAGGGGCATCGCCGCCGCACCCGGCGCGGCTGCCACGTCGGCAAGCAGTTCGGCGGCGAGCCGCCCGGCCTGGCCGCTCCAGGCCCGGTCGCCGGCAATCGCCGTCGCGGCTTCGCCCAAGCCACGCGCGAACTGGGCCAGGCTAACCGAATGATCGAACATTCCGCCGACCCGCTCGGCGATTGGCCACAACCAGTCCCAATCGGGACCCGGCAGCTTCGCCCGCAGTCCGGCAAGGCCCGCGCCGGCGCGGGGACCACGAAGCGCAAGATCAAGCGCGCGCACGGCGTCCAGCCAGGCCAGCCGCGCATCGTCCTGCCCGCCGGTCAACGGATGCTTGAGCAGCGCCAGCAGCGGCACTGGCGCAAGCGCTTCCGCCGCAGCCGACGCAATCCCCAGCAGCAGGGTCCCGGTCGGCGTCTCCGGCAGCGTTCGGCCGGCGCTGTCGTCGGCTTCGATTCCCCATCGGCCAAGCAGCGCCGAAACCCGCCGCGCCAGGATTCGGTCCGGGGTCACCAAGGCTGCGGTTCGCCCGGCTGTTTCCAGCGCTTCGCGCAATGCCAGCGCAATGCCCTGCGCCTCACCGGCTCCGTCGGCGAATTCCGCCGTTCTGACCCCGCTCAAGCGCCGCTCGACGGGCCGCAGCGCGTTCCATTTATGGCTGAAATCGGCAGCGGTCATCGCGTTGGCCACGGCCCGGCTTCGCGCCGCCGGGGAAGCTGCCCTGCCCGACACCGGCCACGGCTCGACCTCGTCGCGCGCAATGCCCATGCGATTGAGCAGCAACTTGAGGTGGAATTGCGGATGGGTGCGCTCGTCCCGTCCCTCGTCCGGCGTCAGTGCTTGCCATTCGTCGTCGGGCATCAGGTTGGACAGGCTGAGCGCTGGAAGAACGACCATTCCGCCGGGCATCGATGCCACCCGCCGCATCAGCGCGGCAACGGCTGGGGCCGCGGTCGTAATGCCCGCGGCCACCGTGAACCCGCTGGGCGGTTGGGTCTTCCACTGGCCGGCGAGGCGGTGGAGCAGCCGGTTGCGCCGCTCCACGACGTCGATCACGCCCAGCTCGGCCAGGCGCCTCGGCCAGATTTCGGCGATGGCGCGCAGGCGGCCAAGCGACGCCTGCCAGTGGGTCGCAAGATCGCCGGCATCCGCCGCGGCCTCCGTCAGTGCGCGCGGATCGACTTCCTCGACCTCAAGCGCATCAAGCGTTCGCGCGAGGTCCTGGGCCAGCCGCAGCGCTTCGGCGCCGCTCGCCCCGTCCCCCCGCACCACTTCCGCCAGTTCCAGCAACCGTGTCAGGGGCTCGATCGCCGGCGGAACCTCGGCGCCGTCTTCAATCCGGTCCAAAGCGCCACCGACCCGCTCCTCCAGTTCCGGGTCGCCGATCGGGATCAGGCGCGGAAGCAGCAACCCGCCGCCGCTGGCTCGGACGAACGCCTCGGTGACGGCGCGAAGCGCGCGGTTGTTGGGAAGGAGGATGCGTCCTCGGGCAAGTTCCAGCGGGTCTTTGCCGAACCGGCTGATCAGCCCGCTCGCAAGGGCGTCGGCGAACGAGCGATGCGACGGAATCGTGAAGACCGCGCGGCGGTCAGGCACCGATCGCGGCTTCGGTCAGCGGAATTGCCTGGGGCGTGCCAACGTCGAACCACAGGCCCTGGTGGACAGCGCCAAAGCAACGACCCTCCGCGATCGCCCGGTCCCACAGGATATTGGTCGAGAATGGCCCTTCGGGAGCATCGCGCAACAGGCGCTTCGCAACGATCTGGATGCCGGTATAAACGAACGGTGCAACCCGGCTTCGAGCCCGGCGCCGCAGCGCGCCGCTGCGGTCCATGTGAAAATCGCCCTGCCCCCGGTGATTGACCGCGCGCGATTGCGGCACGAGCAGCAACAGCGCATCCATTTTGTCGCCGTCCCACTGCGAAGCGAGCAGGCGCAAGGTGTCGGCCGGTCCGTCAATCCACAGATTGTCGCTGTTGAGCGCAAGGAACGGATCGCAATCGATGAGCGGCTCCGCCTTGACCATCCCGCCGCCGGTTTCGAGCAGCTGGTCCCGCTCGTTGGAAATGACGATCTCCAGCCCATGCTCGCGGCTCGCCAGATGCGCTTCGAGGACGTCGGGGAGGTAGTGGACGTTGACCACCACCTTGCCCACCCCCGCTGCGCGCAGCCGCTCGATCACATGGTCGAGCAGCGCCTTGCCGCCGACCTCGATCAGTGGCTTGGGCCGGGTCGTGGTCAGCGGACGCATTCTTTTGCCCAAGCCCGCAGCCATGATCATCGCGGTTTTCGGCACCTCACCGGGTACTTCGGCGCGCAGGCGCAGCGCTCGGCGGGCGGTAGTCACGCAGCGCCCAGCCATGGCGTGCGGCGCAGTTCCGCCGGCACATTGGAATCGAACCAGTCGCGCACCGGCGCCAGGTGCGGCTGTTCCAAGTCGCGTTCCAGCAGCCCCCACATGCGCGGCTGGAACTGGCGATAGTGCGGCTTGCCGTCCCGCTTCCACAGCCGCGTGAAAACACCCAGAATCCGGGCATTGCGCTGCGCGGCAAGCGCCCAATAAGCGCGTTCAAACGCGCCCCCAGCGCCAGTCGCGCCGAGGTAGCGGTCGATCATTGCCCGCTCGATTTCCGGCGGGACGTCACGGCGCGCATCTTCCAGCACCGACGCCAGATCATAGGCCGGGTGCCCCGCGCGGGCGTCCTGGAAATCGAGCAGGCCGAAGCGTTCGACGCCGCTTGCTCCGCCAACCAGCATCACATTTTCGGCGTGGTAATCGCGAAGCACCGTGACCGGGCTAAGCCCGTCCGTCGCAACCGGTTCAAGCACTTCCCGCCAAGTGGCGGAAAAAGCGTCCCGGTCGGGCTCGATCCCAACCGCCGGGCAGTACCAGTCGGTGAATAGCAGCAACTCTTCAAGCCACTGATCGAGCCCGTGTTCGGGCAAGCCGGCCATTGGCGGGTGACGATGAAGATGGACCAGCACGTCGGTCGCAACCGCGTAGAGCGCGTTTTCCTGGTCCGGCTCCTCGTCGAGGCATTCGCGCAGCCGCGAGTTGCCGAAATCGCCCAGCAGCAGCAGGCCCTGGTCGAGGTCGCTGGCGAGGATCGGCGGTGCGCTCAAACCAATCGAGGCCAGCCATTCCGCCACGGCGATAAAGGGTCGCGGATCTTCGTGCGGCGGCGGAGCGTCCATCAGCACTGCGCTTCGCCCGCCCTCAATGACTCGAAAATAACGGCGAAACGAAGCATCCCCGGCAAGCGGCAGGATTTCCGCGCCCGCCCAGCCGCAAGCGGCAAGGAACCGGGGCCCGGCGGCGGGCGGAATCATCGGGGCGGCCATCGCTCCTCCCATGACGGGGGGACTTGCGCTGTCAAGATTCGGTCGCCGTTCGGTTCCACCTGAAGCGATAGCCGGAGTGCATCGCGCCACATGTCGCTGGGCGCGCGTTCGGGCCATTCGACCAGCAACACCGCGTGCTCCGCTGAATCGAGGCCCAGCTCTTCGATCTCGGCCGCGGCCTCGATCCGATAGAGATCGACGTGCCACACCGCGGGAGCCAGCGCGTCATAGGGTTGGACGATGGCAAAGGTCGGGCTCGGCACTTCGCCGACATGCCCAAGCGCGGCGATCAGCCCCCGGGCAAGCGCGGTCTTGCCTGCTCCGAGCTGTCCCGACAAAGTGATCACGTCGCCCGCCCGAGCAACGCGCGCCAAATGCGCCCCAAGCCCGGCAGTGTCCGCTTCGCTGCGCAGAATCATCGAGAGCCGCGGGGGATGGTCAGGGTGACCGTTGTCCCCTTGCCCTTTTTCGATTCGAGCTCGACCGTGCCGCCATGCGCCTCGATGAACTGGCGGGTGAGCGGCAGGCCCAGGCCAAGCGCCGCTTCGCCGCGCACGCCCTCCTCGACGACCCGGTCGAAGCGGTTGAATACCCGCGGCAAATCCTTGGCGGCAATGCCCCGGCCATTGTCCTGGATACGGACCACGGCGCTGTCCTTGGTGCCTTCGGAAGTCAGCGTGATCCGGCCTTTGCGGTCGGTATAGGCAACGGCGTTTTGAAGCATGTGCTCGACGGCTTCGCGCAGCCGCCGCGCATCGCCGAAGACATGGCCGGTGGTCGGCTGGATATCAGCGTCGATCGCCTGGCCTTTATCAACCGCCCGCTCGCGCACCTGATTGACCGCACTTCGCACCAGCCCGCCGAGGTCGACCCGTTCCTTTTCCAGGACAACGCCGCTCGCATCGCCGGTCGTCAGGTCGAGGACGTCGTTAATCAGCTTCGACAGTCGTTCGACGGACTCGACGATCGCGCCGACATAGTCCCGGCCCTTGGCCGTCAGCTCGCCCGCGTAGCCCGCCGCCAGCAGCTCAGCGAAACCGCCGATCGACGTCAACGGAGTGCGCAATTCGTAGCTCATGTTGGCAACGAAGGCGGTCTTGACCCGGTCGGCCGCTTCAAGCGCGGTCGCGCGTTCGCGCAAGGCCGCCTCGATCCGGCTCGAATCGGTGACGTCGACCATGGTAAACAATGCATTCCCATCGGGTAGCGGAACCGCGGCAAACTGGAACTGCCGCCCGTCGGTCAGCGACAATCGCCCGTTGGCCGACTGCCGCTCATTGGTCGTCTGGCGGACCATTTCGCGGATTTGCGCGGCGGCGGTCGGGTTGACCAGCTTGCGCGCCATCGCCGGGACCAGCTCGTCGACCCGAGGATGCGTCGCAAGCCATTCCTCGTCGAGTTCCCAATCCTCGCGGAACCGGCGGTTCCACAGGTACAGCCGCCCGTCGCTTGCAAACACGCTGATTGCTTCGAACAGATTGTCGAAGGTCGCGGCCCGAACGCGCAGCAAGGTGTCACGCGCGGAGGCAAGGCGCAGTTGCTCGGTCCGGTCCTCCAGGATCAAACGCAGGCCGCCATCGGGCAGCGGCTGGGCGACGACCCGGATGTGATCGCCATTGGGCAGCGACCATTCCTCCTCGATGACTTCCTCGGCACTGGTGAACCAGCCGCGCCGTTCCTCCTTCCATGCTGGGAAATCGCGCGCTTCGGGCAGCCGGTGATTGTCGCGCATGCGTTCGATCACGCGGTCGAACTCAGGCTCTTCGGACAACCATTCGCGGTCGAGCTGGGCCATTGCCGCGAACGGCTGGTTGAAGAAGCTCAGCGTCCGGTCGGCGTCGAATTGTACGGCTCCGGCGGTCATCCGGTCGGACAGCTCGCGCTGCGAATCGATGTATCGAGCAAGCTCCGACCGCGCGTCTTCAAGCTCCTGCACGTCAACCGCGAACCCCGCGACCGCGCGCGTCGCAAGCGGCACGTGCACGATTCGCAACATGCGCCGTTCGCCGTGAATGATTGCCGGCTGCATGCGCGACACGATCTGGCCGGTCGACTGCGCTTCGCGCGCCGCCGCCAGAGCGCCCTCGTCGCCCGACAGATCGACCAGTTCCGCGCCGCGTTCGATGACATCGGCGGCATCACGGCCTTCGACTGCAACGACATAGGCGCTGTTGACCAGGCCGATCCGCAGGTCGGGGCCGCGATACCAGGTCGGGAACGGGGCGGCCTCGATCAGGTGAGTCAGCGAATTGAGCGCCGCTTCGGTCTGGCGCACCCGCAGCGACAGGCGCGATCGCTCCTCTTCGCCCACACTGTCGTCAATGAACCATAATAGCAGCGTGCCCGGCGCTTCAGGCGCCGGCGCGCGGCCGCCGCGAACAACGAATGTCCGCGACGATGCCGGAGTGCTCACCTTGCACGAAACCTGGCCCGACCCGATCCGCGCTTCGGCGACCTGGCTGCGCAAGGTGTCCAGATCTTCGGGCACGATTCCGGCTTCGCCCTTGGCCAGGTCGCTCAAGGTCTTGGGGGTACCGACGACGCCCAGGTCGCGAAGCAGCCTCGGATCGGCTTCGATGCGGTCATTGGCCGACACCACCAGCGCTCGGGCCGGGCTGATTTCGAGCAATGCGGCATTGGCCCGGGCCGCGGTTAGCACCTGTTCGGCCAGCCGCATTCGGCGCGCGGCAAGCACGGAAACGGCAGCCGCCACCGCCAGCCACAACAGGCTTAGGGCCAGGATTGCCCAGATGATGGCCGGAAGGCCGCCGCTCCCCATGACCGGTTCATAGGGCGAGGCAGCGGCCTAAAGGAAGCGCCTGAATCGCCGCTGGATCAGTAGCGGTAGTGGTCCGGCTTAAACGGACCGGCCTGGGGCACGCCGATATAGGCGGCCTGCTTGTCGTTGAGCGTCGTCAGCTTCACACCAAGCTTGTCGAGGTGCAGCCGAGCGACCTTCTCGTCGAGATGCTTGGGCAAGACGTAGACGTCCTTGCCGTACTTGTCGGCGCCGGTCCAAAGCTCGATCTGGGCCAGCACCTGGTTGGTGAAGCTGCTGCTCATCACGAAGCTCGGGTGACCGGTGGCATTGCCGAGATTGACCAGGCGACCCTTGCTGAGGACGATGATCTTCTTGCCGTCGGGGAATTCGACCTCGTCGACCTGCGGCTTGATTTCGGTCCACTTCATATTGGCCAGCCCGCCAATCTGAATTTCGCTGTCGAAGTGGCCGATGTTGCACACGATCGCCATGTTCTTCATCGCCCGCATATGGTCGACAGTAATGACGTCCATGTTGCCGGTGGCCGTGCAGAAGATGTCGGCGCGGGTGACCGCTTCCTCCATCGTTACGACTTCATAACCTTCCATTGCCGCCTGAAGCGCGCAGATCGGATCGACTTCGGTCACCAGCACGCGGGCGCCGCCATTGCGCAGCGACTGGGCGCTGCCTTTGCCGACGTCGCCGAAGCCGGCAACGCAGGCGACCTTGCCGGCCAGCATGACGTCGGTCGCGCGGCGGATCGCGTCGACCAGGCTTTCCCGGCAACCGTAGAGGTTGTCGAACTTCGACTTGGTCACGCTATCGTTGACGTTGATCGCCGGGAACGGCAGCTTGCCGGTCTTGGCCAGTTCATACAGCCGATGGACGCCGGTCGTCGTTTCTTCCG
>JBDSGQ010000056.1:0-66043 GCA_039918915.1 Sphingomicrobium sp. | reverse complement strand
TGACGCTACCCCGGCAATTGCCCGCCGGCCAAAAGCGTCTATTCGTAAGAACATGGCGGACAGCGGACGGAACAGCGGCAAGACCGCCGCGAACACTCCGCGCCCACCCGCGCCGCCGACTTCCTCCGAACAGGCGCCCGCAATCCTGCCCGCCAATTTGCCCCCCGAAATGTTCAGCGGGCCGGGGCTGCTCGCGCTGTCCGATTTGCTGCCGGTGATGACCGGCTATGTCGACCGCGACTTGCGCATGCAGTTCATCAACCGGCCCTTCGCCGAATGGCTTGGCCGGCCGCGCCGCGACCTGATTGGCGCGACCATGCGCGACATCCTCGGCGACGATGCATTCGCGCAGCGGCTGCCGATGATCGAAGCCGCGCTTGGCGGGGACCAGCAGTTCTTCGTCGCCGACCTCGATCACCCCAGCCGCGGGCAGCTCGCCGCGCAGACCACTTACGTGCCGTGGGTTCGCGATGGCCAGGTGGTCGGCCTGGTGATCGTCGTCGTCGACGTTACCGAACAGCGCGTTGCCGAGCGGGCGTTGCGTGAAAGCGAAGCGCGCTTCCGGCGCATCGCCAATTCGGCGCCGGCGATGATGTGGGTCACCCGGCTCGACCGAGTGCGCGATTTCGTCAACGATCATTATGTCGAATTTGTCGCTGGCCCGGGCGGCGACCGCGCCGCCGCCGAACAGCTCGACTGGCGCTCGCTGATCCATCCCGACGATGTCGACCGGGTGGTCGCCGACAGCCTTGCCGGGGAAGCGTCGTTGCAGGCGTTCGGGCTCGAAGCGCGCTATCTTCGCCACGACGGCGAATGGCGCTGGCTCAAAAGCGTGTCGCAGCCGCGGTTTGGGCCGGACGGGGAACTGACGGGGTTCATCGGGGTCGCGTCGGATATCACGCTGTCCAAGGAAGCCGAACTCGAACTGCGCCGCCAGGTCGAGGACCAGACGCGCGAGCTGTCGCTGTCCGAAGCGCGCTTCCGGGCGGTGTTCGACACGGTGCTCGAAGTGCTGGTGCTAATGACCCCCTCCGGCACCGTCGTCGAACTGAACAGGAAGGAGGTGCCTTGGCGGGCGCGCAATGCGCGCGACGGGATCGGCCTGAAGATCTGGGACGCGCCGACCTTGGCCGCCTATCCTCAGCACCAGCCGCTGATCAAGCGCGCAGTGCGCGAAGCGGCGAGCGGCAAGCTGTTCACCAGCGAGGTCCGGATGGAGCGCGAAGGCGTTCCCACAGCGCATATCGACGTGTCGGTCCAGCCGGTGCGCAACAGCGAAGGGGAGATCGTCTACCTGCTGTTCGAAGCCCGCGACGTGACTGAATTGAAAGCCGCGCAGGAACAGCTTCGCCAAAGCCAGAAGATGGAAGCACTGGGCCAGCTGACCGGCGGCATCGCGCACGATTTCAACAACTTGCTGACCGTCGTCGTCGGCGGCCTCGACATCGTCGCGAAACGGGTCGAGGAACCCCGGCTGAAGCGCTTCGCCGACAATGCGCTGGCCGCGGCGGAACGCGGCGCACGGCTCACCGGCCAGCTGCTCGCGTTCAGCCGTGTGCAACGGCTTGAAGTGCAGCCGACGTTTATCGCGCCGCTTATCCAGAACATGCGCCCGCTGCTCAAGAACGTGCTCGGACCGGGAATCGAAAAGCGTTTCGATCTCGACGACGCGATGATCCCGATCATGGCCGACCCGACCCAGGTCGAAGTGGCCGTGTTGAACCTGGCGATCAATGCGCGAGATGCCATGCCCGACGGCGGAGTGCTGACCTTTTCCAGTCAACGCGTGACCATCGACACGGATGGCGACCTGGCCGCCGGCGAGTATATCGAGCTGACCATCGCCGACACTGGTGCGGGGATGCCTCCCGAAGTCGTGGAGCGTGCCTTTGAGCCCTTCTTCACCACCAAGGAAGTCGGCAAGGGAACCGGGCTCGGGCTGTCGATGGTCTACGGCATGGCCCGGCAGTCCGGTGGCGTCGCAAGAATCCGCAGCACCGCAGGTACTGGAACTGCGGTCAGCCTGCTGTTCCGCAAGGCCGACGAAACGGTCGTGGAGGCTGAACCCGCGTCCGATGAACCGATGGCGGAGACGCGGGCCGTAACCAGTCAGTCCATCCTGGTCATCGACGACGACCCCGACGTCCGCGGGTTCATTGCCGCGGCGCTGGAAGAACAGGGTTATCGCGTGCACCAAGCGAACGACGGCACTGAGGGGTTGGCGGAGATGGCGCTGGAAAAATTCGACCTGGTCATCATCGACTTCATCATGCCCGGCCTGTCGGGCGCGGAGGTTGCCGAACAAATCCTCGGCGGCGCGCCCGAACAGCCGATCCTGTTCGTGTCCGGTTACAGCGAGACCGAGGCGGTCAAGCGCACCGCCCCCAACGCACTGCTGCTGGCGAAGCCATTCCGCCCCGATGCGCTGCAAAGGGCCGTTCGAACCGCGCTTGCACCCGCCAACTGAACGGATTCGCGACCGGCGCGTTGTCGCCGGGTGGAGTGCAGATAATGCTTGGTGCAATGATGTTCATGGCTGCCGCCGCGGCAAGTTCCCCGGTAACGCCAGCCGCCGTGCAGCTGTTCGAACGCGACTGGGTGCTGATGAACTGGGCTTTGAAGTACCACGATTCAGACCGTGACATTCGCCTTGAGCCGGACGAAGCGGCCCTGGCCGCGGCCGCCTTCCGCAAAATTGCCGACGGCGACGGTGACGGGCGCGTGACACCAGCCGAATATCGGGATGCCCGCGCCTTCATCCTGGCGCGCGACTGACCAATCGACCAGCGACGATCAGCCGGCGACGAATTCCGCCGCGCGCATTGCCAGCTCGGTTCGGCTGGCAACTCCCAAGCGGTCAAAGATCGCATGCAAATATACCTTCACCGTGCCTTCGGTGACCCCGAGTTCGGCGGCAATTTCGCGGTTGCGAAGCCCGCGGCGAACAAGCTCCACCAACTGGCGCTCGCGTGCCGTCAGCGAAGGCCCGCAAGCCGCCCGTGCGCGGACCGCCGCAATCCTTTCCGCAACGGTCGAGTCCACCCAGTTTCTACCATTGCGCACCTCATCCAGGCACTTGAGCAAAAGCGCCGGATCAGAAGTTTTGAGGACGATTCCGTCAGGTTCGAGCTCGGCGGCGGCAAACAGCTGGGAATCGTCCATGCCGGCGGTCAGCAATATAACCGCCTGTGGCATACGTTCAGCCCGCATCCGGCGTAACACGTCGATCCCTGAAGTTCCCGGCATGTTGACGTCCAGCAGCGCGATGTCGACCTGGTGCCGCTTAAGCTGATCAAAGGTCTCGGAAGCGTTGCGGGCGCGGCCGACGAGTTCATAGTTCGCGCCACGCAACAGGATATCGAGCGCCGACGCGATCATCGGGTGGTCGTCGGCAAGAAGGACTCGAGTCATGCCGCCAGTCCACTCAACGGCAGGCTGATCGACAGGTCGGTACGACCAGGTTCGGAAATCAGCAGAAGCGAGCCATTGGCGCGTTCCACCCGTTCCCTGAGCGACCATGGCTGGACCGCCGAGCTGCCCTGCGCGAGGGTGAAGCCGCGGCCATTGTCGCGCACTCCAAACAGCAACTGGTCCCCGTCGATATCCAGGCTGACGTCGACCTGGTCGGCGTCCCCATGGCGAACCGCATTGGCCACCGCTTCGCGCAACAGGTGCTGAAGATCGAGGTGAAGGCGGATCGGAATCGCCACTTCGCCGCCCTTCGCCCGGAGTCGGCATTTGATCGCCCAATGTTGTCCAAGCCGACCCGCCAGAACCCGCAGTTCGTCCACCGAATCATCAAGCGCCAACGCGCGGTCATCGCGCATGGCATCAACGAACCCGCGCAGTTCACCTTGTTCTTCGACCATCAGCGTTTTGAGTTCGGTCAACGCGTCGTCGACATTGGCGCCGCCACGCGCCGCCCTGGCGATGGCTTCGACACGAAATGTTGCCCCGGCGATAAACTGGACGATGCCGTCGTGGACGTCGCGGGCCAGTGACAGCCGAGCCCGTGCGCCAGCACCCTCGGCCATCGCCGACAGCAGCGCGGTGCGATCGAGCAACGCGCCCATATCGCGGGCAATGGCGATGCCAAGTTCGGTATAGTCACTGGACAAATCGGGGATCTGTTCAAGCACAACCCAGCCACGCGCCGAAGCCGACGTGATTCGTGCCGCAAGCCCTTCACCAAGGCCGAGCCGGGCAGCTTCCGACTGATCGACGATCACCGAGGCGCGACCTGCCCGGGCATGGCCGTCCGCGGGGCGGCACAGAGCCCGATCCTGGCGGATGTCGAACAGGAAGGCGGGCCCGGATTCGGACCCCGGCACGAAGTCCCCGAGGCCTTCCAAATGCGTCGACGCTCCGCCTTCGATGCGAAGCCCCTGAATGACCCGCGAGCGGTCGTCGCGCAGCAGGATCGTGCCGCGGCCCGCATGGGCGACCGCCATCACCGCCTTGAGGACCAGTTCGCGCGGATCGCCGTCGCCGATGGGCGGGTCGAGCCAATGAAGCCGGGAGTCGAACGTCGCCAACCGTTGATGCATGCCGAACCAGATGAGGATCGCCGACAGGATGATCAGGTGGCCGGTGCGGACGACGAAGCGCTGAAGCTCAAAGCTTTGCGAGCCGGCAACGAGCAGGCCGGCAGTGAAGAAAATGACAATCAAGGCCACCGAGGTAAGGGCTGTCGCCCGCCAGCCCCAACGGATCGAACTCGACAACAACGGCAGCATAAACAGCAGGAAGAATGGGCTGGTGTAGCCGTTGGTGGAAAACACCACGAAGGTGAAGGCGGCCATGTCGATCAAATGCGCCGGAACGGCTAGTCGGGCATCAAGCCACCAGCTTCGCCAAGTGACGAGCGCGAGGCCGGCCGAGACCAGCAGATAGGTCGCCAGCACCGCGTAGGATTGGATCGGCGCCTGCGCCGGCTGGGTGCCGTCAAGCCAGATCGCGAGCAGGAAGATGGCGGCCAGCATCGCGCGGCCAAGCGCAACGACCCGGCCGCTTTGATAACCGAACATCCTGTCGAGCCAACCGGCGTCCACCATTGCCCTCCACCGGGCGGTTTAACCGCGGCGGAGTTAATCGCAAAATAACAGTACCTGAAGCTAGGCCGTCATCCGCTTGGGGGTGAGCCCGATGACCATCTGATTGGCGCGTTCGTAAGCGAGCGGTTTGCCGAACAGATAGCCCTGGATGATATCGCAGCCGAGGTCGCGCATCCGTTCGAAATCCTCGGCCGTTTCGACTCCTTCGGCGGTAATCGACATCCGGAAGCTTTTGGCGAGCTGGACGATCGACTGAATGATCGCGACGTTTTCCGGCCTGGTGCCGGCTTCGCGAACGAAGCTGCCGTCGATCTTGAGCTTGTGGAACACGGCCTTGTTCAAATAGCCGATCGACGAATAGCCGGTACCGAAATCGTCCAGCGCAATGCCGACGCCAAGGGCGCGGAGGCGTTTGAGCACGTCGAGCGTCGAGCCATTGTCGCCGAGGAATACGCCTTCGGTGACTTCGAGTTCGATCCGATTGCCCGGAATCTTGTACCGCGCGAGCGCTTCGCTGATGGTGTTCGGAAGCGCCGGCAGGATGATCTGCTTGGGACTGATGTTGAGCGCGACGGTAATCGGCTCGGGCCAACTGGCGGCCGCACGGCAGGCCTCGTCGATCACCCAATCGCCAATTGCTGGCATCAGCCCGCTTTCTTCGGCGACGGGGATGAACACCGCCGGGGGGACCAATCCGCGCTTTGGATGATTCCACCGAATCAACGCTTCGAAACCGATAAGCTTTTGGCTTTTGGCGTTGACCAGCGGTTGGAACACGAGGTGGAACTGCTTCGACGCCAGGGCCTGGCGGAGGTCGGACTCAAGGCGGACCCGGTCCTCCTGTTCCGATTGCAGTTCCGACGAGAAATAGCGGGCGCAGCCGCGGCCCGAATCCTTGGCCAGATAGAGCGCCAGATCGGCCTTCAAGATCAGGTCGTCGACGGTTGCCCCGTCAATCGGCCCGAACGCGCAGCCGATCGACACGCCGATCCGGATTTCGGTTTCGTCGATGATATAGGGATCCTTGATCGCCTGAATGATACGGTCGGCGAGTTGTTCGACGTTCTTGCGGCTTTGGCCGTCGCTAACGACGATCGCGAACTCGTCGCCGCCCATCCGCCCGACATGACCGCCTTCGCCGACTTCGTCGACCAGCCGCTTGGCGACCGCTCGGAGGACGGCGTCGCCCTTGGGGTGGCCGAAGGTGTCGTTGACCGGCTTGAACCCGTCGAGGTCGAGAAACATGATCGCGCAGGGCACATTGCTGGTGGTCGCGGCCCGCAGCGCTTCGCCAAGCAGCTGGCGGACTCGGCCACGGTTGGGCAGGCCCGACAGCACATCGACATTGGCGAGATGCGTCAGGCGCTCCTGCGTTTGCCGAATCTCGGTGATGTCCGATCCCACTCCGCGGAAGCCTTCGAAGCGGCCGGCGGTATCGATGATCGGATCGCCGCCGATCGAAATCCAGCGCGCGCCGCGCGGCGTCTTGAGTTCCATTTCGAGGGCATTGAAGGCCTGGCGTTCGAGCAGCACGCGGCCAAGCTCGGCATGACCGCCAAGAAGCGCGGGCAGCGAGTGTCCGAGCAGCTGGCCGGCGGGCCGGCCAAGCAGCGCGCTCATCCGCGAACTGATGTAACTGACGCGGTTTTCCGCATCGATCTGCCACAGCCAGCCGACGCCGCGCTGTTCATATTCCTGGAGCAGCAGGCTCGCGCCTTCGCTCTGAGTGCCAACGTCGGCATTGGTCTGCAGCTGGCGAAACGCCCAGCGGGCGACCGCCAGGACGCCGAAAATCGACACGCCGAGCGTGAAAATGATCGACAGCATGTGCTGGAACGGAACGCTGTGGCGGCCGATGAGCAGGGCCCCGACAACGCCGCCGGTGAAGGCGATCATCCACGCCGTCGCGCAGGGCGGAATAACGACCAACCCAAGTGCGCCGACGCCAAGGCCGGCCATGATCGAGGCGGTGATGACCTGGCTCGCCGGATCGAGCGAACCGAACAGGTAGAGCGGAAAGCTAAGCCAGACGAGCGCGCGCACGGCGACTTCGCCGACCAGCGACCACAACGGCACGCGCCGGCCCGATCGGCCGACGCAGGAAATCGCCTGGGTCCGCGCCAGCTGCATTGCCGCGAAATTGACCGCCGCCACCGCCCCGACCCAGATGACCAGCGGAGCAGTCGCCGACTGACCCCACAGGTTGGCGGCAAGCATGAGCGCGGCAACGATGTTGGCGGCCGCGAAGAATGGCGCCAGGTGCGCGCGCGAAATCAATTGGACGTCGCGCAATGGGGAGCTTTCGACCTCCTCGTTGCGGGCCGACAGCCCCGCCGATTCCCCGCCGGGAAGACGAGCCGAAATCAACCGCTTATAACGATTTGGAGCTTCGTACATGCGTCGCCATTCCTTTACCTGCAAACCGCTTAGGCGAAGAGAGTTGAAGCGGAGTTAAGGAGCGACCGATCGCGGGCCTTTTTTCAGGCGTCGCGGACCGGTTGCGAAGCAGAAGTGCCGAGGCGCCGGGTGCGAATGCTCGCAAAGGCAGGCGAGCGGCTCTATATCCCCCGCAATGGCGAGCGAAGGCGCAATATTGGACCGACGGAAGCGCCCTTCACGACGCGGCGTCGAAACCCCCAAGATTCAGTCGCCCGCAGAGCCGATTGCCCGCGGGATGGGCCTCGACCAACCGTTTTTCGACGACAAGAACCGCGCCTTCTGGATTTTGCAGACGATCGGCTGGGGCGGCTATTTCTTCCTTCGCTCGATCACCGGCTTCGCCAATTCGATGGGCTGGATGCTGCTGGTCCATACCCTGTTGCTGACCGCTACGGGCTATTCGCTGACCTTGCTCATGGCTTCGCTATTCCGGCGGCTAATCAAGATCCAGCCGGTGTGGACGCTGGTGCTTTCGCTATTTGCAGTGGTGGTCGCGTCGATTACCTTTTCGGTCATCGAGACGTGGAGCGTTTCGACCTTCCTGAGGCCCAATTTCCGCCCAGTGGGCGTCGAGTATCTCAGCGCGATCCTGCTCGATTTCGCGTTGCTCGCGGCGTGGACCGCCCTTTATTACGGGATCAATTACTTCCTTCTGCTGGAAGAACAGATCGACCAGCGCGAACGGTTGGAAAGCCAGGCTTCGACCGCTCAGCTGGCGATGCTGCGGTATCAGCTCAACCCGCATTTCCTGTTCAACACGCTCAATTCGATTTCGACGCTGGTGCTGCTGAAGCAGACCGAGCGGGCCAATGCGATGCTTGCCCGCCTATCGTCCTTCCTGCGTTACACCCTGGCCAACGAACCGACCGCAAAAGTGACGCTGGCGCAGGAAGTGGAGACGCTGAAACTGTATCTCGAGATCGAAAAGATGCGCTTCGAGGACCGGCTTCGGCCGCATTTCCGGATCGAGCCGGAGACGATTGGCGCGCGCCTGCCGTCATTGCTGCTCCAGCCGCTGATCGAGAATGCGATCAAATATGCGGTCACGCCCGCCGAAAACGGCGCCGACATCTGGCTGACTGCGGTGCGCGAAGGCGATGCGGTCCGGATCGAGGTCGAGGACAATGGCGACGGTCAAGGCGCGGGCATCGTTGCCAGCCCGTCAACCGGAGTCGGCCTGGCGAACATTCGCGACCGGCTGTCGCAAGCCTATGGTCCGGCGCATCGTTTCGAGTCCAAGACGAACGATCGCGGGGGCTTTAGCGTTATCGTCGAAATTCCCTACGAAAGCGGAGACAAGGCCTAATGACCATCCGGACCATATTGGTCGACGACGAACCGCTTGCGACGCAGGGCCTGCAGCTTCGGCTGCAGGCGTTCGACGATGTCGAAATCATCGGTAGCGCCGCGAATGGGCGCGACGCGATCCGCCAGATCAAGACCCACAAGCCCGACCTCGTGTTTCTCGACATCCAGATGCCGGGCTTCGACGGTTTCTCGGTGATCCAGGGCTTGATGGACATCGAACCGCCCCTGTTCGTGTTCGTCACGGCCTATGGCGATCACGCCCTTCGCGCCTTCGATGCGCAGGCCGTCGACTATCTGATGAAGCCGGTCGACGAGGACCGGCTGGCGGGCACGATGGACCGGGTTCGGCAACGCCTGTCCGAGCGGCGCAGCGCCGAAGAGGCCGGGCGGCTGAAGGAAGCGCTTGAAGAGCATGCCCCGGAAGCAGCTGAGGAACTGGCCGACGCAGCACCCGAAGGGCCGGCGGCCAACCGCTACGAAAAGATGATCAACATCAAGGACCAGGGCCAGATCTTCCGGGTCGATGTCGACACCATCGAGCGGATCGACGCCGCGGGCGATTACATGTGCATCCAGACGGGCGACAACACGCTGATCCTGCGCGAAACGATGAAGGATCTCGAAAAGCGGCTCGATCCGCGCCGATTCCAGCGGGTCCACCGCTCGACCATCGTCAATCTCGACCTGGTCCGCCAGGTTAAGCCGCACACCAACGGGGAATGTTTCCTGGTGCTCGATTCAGGTGCCCAGATTAAGGTTTCGCGTTCGTATCGCGATGTCGTCGCGAGGTTCGTCCATTAAAATGCGCCCAACGCAGAAACCCGAAGCCGGCCTTGCCGGCCGCCGAATTCTCGTCATCGAGGATTCGCCAGTCGTTGCGCCCTATACCGCCGACGTGCTCGATGAACTCGGCTGCACCGTGGTCGGGCCGGCGCCGAACATGGCCGCCGCGCGCGAACTGCTGGAGAACGACAATTTCGACGCCGCGATCCTGGACGTTCATATCCGCGGCGAGCGCGTGTTCCCCCTATGCGACCTGCTGGTCGCCAAGAACGTCCCCTTCGTGCTGTCGAGCGGTTACGCCGACTGGCAGATGCCCGAAAAATGGCAGGACCGTCCGCGGCTTCAAAAGCCCTATACGATGGATCAGGTCGAAGACGTGCTGACCGCCCTTTTTTCCGACGAGGGCGCGTAGCTGCCGCTTACCAGTCAGGCGCGGACGACCCCCCGGATCAATCGGCGATCCGAAGGCGGACCGTAACGGTCGTTCCGACCCCGGTACTGCTTTGGATATCCAATTCGCCGCGATGGCGTTCGACAATATGCTTGACGATGGCGAGGCCCAGGCCGGTGCCGCCCGAATCGCGGCTGCGGGCGGGGTCGGCGCGGTAGAAGCGTTCCGTCACCCGGGGCAGATGTTCCTTGGCAATGCCGGGCCCGGTGTCGGCAACGGTCAGCGCCATCCAGCCCCCGTCGATGGCGGCCGAGACCGCGATCGACGCGCCGGAGCGGTCACAGCCATAGCGGACGGCGTTGGCGACCAGGTTGTCGAGCAGCTGAGCAAGCTGCGCGCGGTCGCCGCGGACCAGCGGAAGGCCGTCGGCAACGGTCACATCGACTTCGCACTCGGCGCGGGCACGCAATCGCGATCCATCGGCCAGGACGGTTGTGATGACCTGCCCGATGTCGACCAATTCCTGCGGCGCGACGAACCGGTCCGCCTCGATCCGTGACAGGCTCATCAAGTCTTCGATGATGCGCAGCATGCGACCGGCTTCGTCCCGGATGGTGCGCCCGAACCCGGATCGAACATCGTCGGGCAGGCCGCTTTCTTCGGCAAGCGTCTCGGCATAGCCGAGGATGGTCGACAGCGGCGTGCGCAGTTCGTGGCTGGCGTTGGCAACGAAATCGACCCGCATCTTTTCGGCCGACACGCCGTCCGACCGGTCGATCATCCGGACCAGCACCGAGCCGTCCGCGATAACCCGGGTGTGAAGCCGCCACGAGCGGCCCCGTCCGGCAATCCCCACGACGTCGAGATCGGCGGCGCGGTGACCGAGGATATATTCGAGGGCTTGCGGATGGCGGATCGACAACCGGACGTCGCGTCCTTCGACGCCATCGCCGAGCAAATGGTGTGCCGCTGCGTTGGCGAGACGGATGGAGCCGCGCTCGACGATCAGCGCCGGCTCATCAAGCGCTTCGATCAGCGCCCGGGCGAAGGCCCGGCCGGGATCGTCGGAGATGCGGGGCGGTGCCACGGACATACCTTACAAAGCCAAGGCCCCCGCGTCACCGGACGAAGGGGCCTCGCGTTCCGCCCGGTCAGGGAGGGCGACCGGACGGGCCCTAGAAAGCGACCTGGCCGAATATGCCGACTTCGTCGTAAGTGCCGTTGACGGTGCCGCCGACCGTTCCGTTGGAGGTCGAAATCAGTCCGTTCTCGGCCCGGTCGCGTTTGTAGACCAGCGCCAGATCGAGCGGCGGGATCGGTTTGTAGTTCACTCCGACGTTAAAATATTGGTCCCTGAGATCCGGGTGGCTGACCTTGTTCGGCTTGACCCAGTCGTACCGTCCGAACACCGTCACCTTGGGCGTGAAAGCGAACGATCCGAATGTGGACCAGCCGTCGGCCTTATCCTCCACCGGGCTGGTCACCGACGTCCAGTTCGTGGCCGCGAAATATTCGACACCGAGCCGCGCACGCTTGCCGGTGTAGGCCGCAAGGGCGTTGAACCGCTGGGCGGTGTGCGGCGTGGCCGTGTCGGGCAGGTTGGCCGCGCTTTTGCCGAGCTTGCCGGTGTAGCCGCCGATGCCAATTGTGAATATTTTCATCGGGCTGATGCTGATCCGGCCTTCAAGATCGATCGTATCGGAACTGCGCGACAGTGTTTTGTAACCCGCGCCGTTGATTGCCGAGACCGCATAGCTGACGAGGCCGTTGGCCAGTGTTCCGCCGGCGTGAACGCCCCAGTCCGCCGACGTTCCGAACTTGGTCCGGTCAATCAGTTCGTTTTCGACGAAGCGATAGCCGTACACGCCTTCGGCGAACGGCACCCACGGAAGGTCGGCCGAACCCACGCGAACGAACAGTGCCGGCGACAGCTTGGCCTGCACATAGGCCTTTTTGACATAGACCAGCACGTCCTTGCTGGTGCCGTTGGCACCATAGCGGAAATCGGTCGTCAGATTGGCCGAAAAGACATCGCTGAACTTGTGATCGACGCCGATGTAAAAACGCTTGAGCTCGGTCTGGGTCCCGCTTTGCGCGCCATCCGCGCCATCGGATTTCTGGTTGATGTTGCTCACGTTGAAGAACGCCTTGCCGCTGACCGAGGTGCCCTTCCACCAGCCAGGTGCTTCCGGCTTCATTGGCGGCGGCGGGGCTGGGGCCGCGATTGCTTCCGCGACTTGCGCCGCCTGCGCGGCCTGGGCCGCCTGAAGCGCATTCAACTGCTTCTGCAACGCTTCCAGCTGTGCGCGCATGGCGACGATGTCGTCCGCCGGGCTGGTCTGTGCAAATGCCGGAGCGGCAGTCAGTGCCGAGGCCAGGAGCAAGATCTTCGAAAAACGGAACGGCATTGAAAAAATCCCCCAAATCAGAAGCGATCATTGAATTCGAATTCCCGCTACTTGGGCATTCCAGCTGAATCCGTGACGGCAATCGGACACTTTTGTGACAGGGCCCAAGACCCTCTTCAAAGCCACAGTGGAAAGCGTCGTTGCCACCAAAGCGCAACTGGCCCGTCACGCAACCGTCACTGCTCCCGACTAATCCCAAGGGCGGCGGCAGAACGCCGCAGTTTCGAGTTTCAGCTCGCCCTTGGGGGTTCTCAAATGACCAATTTTACCCGTTCGATGCTTCTTCTCGCCGCGTCCGCAGCGGTAATCGCCGCTAGTGGCGCGCCCGCCTCGGTCACCGGCGCCGGATCGACCTTCGTTTTCCCAGTGCTGTCGCGCTGGGCCGCCGATTATCGCAAGCTTGGCGGTGAGGAGATCAATTATCAGTCGATCGGATCGGGCGGCGGAATCGCCCAGATCAAGGCCGGCACGGTCGATTTCGGAGCCACCGACAAGCCGCTTGCTCCAGCCGAGCTGGCCGCCTCCGGGCTCGCTCAATTCCCGCTCGTCATCGGCGGCGTGGTCCCGGTCATCAACATCCCCGGCGCTCGGCCGGGACAGGTCAAAATGACCGGCCCGGTGCTGGCCGACATCTATCTGGGCAAGATCAAGATGTGGAACGACCCGGCGATCGTCCGCATCAACCGAGGGCTTCATTTTCCGGCCAAGCCGATCAGCGTCGTGCACCGCTCCGATGGTTCGGGAACGACGTTCAACTGGTCCCATTACTTGAGCCAGGTCAGCCCGGAGTGGAAATCGGCGATGGGCGAAGGCACGACGGTCAACTGGCGCGCCGGGGTCGGCGGCAAGGGCAATGAGGGCGTCGCCGCATATGTGAACCAGCTGCCATATTCGATCGGTTACGTCGAATATGCGTACGTCCTGCAAAACAAGATGGCGTACACCATGGTGCAGAATTCCACCGGCCGCTTCGTCGCGCCCAACGCGCGCACCTTCGCCGCCGCCGCCGCGCATGCTAATTGGGCCGCGGCGAAAGACTTTTTCTTGGTGATGACCAACGCCGCCGGGGCGGATTCCTACCCCATCACAGCGACCACCTTCGTGTTGATGTACAAGCGCCCCAAGGATGCGCAGCGCAGTGCCGCCGCGCGAAAGTTCTTCAACTGGGCGTTGACCAAGGGCCAGCCGCAGGCGGCCAGGCTGGATTACGTCCCGCTTCCGGCGCCGCTGGTAAAGCGGGTCCAGGGCTATGTTGGCGCCCATGTCCGGTAATCCATAACTGAACGGCCACCATGGAACGGCTCGCCTGGCGGCGGGCCGTTCTTGTTTTTAGCGGTCGCTGTCGAGCGAATAGCCGGCCGAGCGCACGGTTCGGACGAGATCGGGCCGATCGCCGGCATTGAGCGCCTGGCGCAGGCGCCTGACGTGGACGTCGACGGTGCGCGCATCGATTTCGGCATCGTGGCTCCACACCGCATCGAGCAATCGCTCGCGCGAGAATACTCGGCCGGGGTGTTCGAGAAGATGCTTGAGCAGCCGGAATTCGGTCGGCCCGAGCGGAATCTGATCGCCGCCGCGGCGAACGCGGTGCGACGCGACGTCCATTTCGATATCGGCGTAAGCGAGCTGTTCGCCGGCCAGCGCCGGCCGCACGCGCCGCAGCACCGCGGCCGCCCTGGCCACCAGTTCGCGCGGGCTGAAGGGCTTGGTGACGTAATCGTCCGCGCCCGTCTCAAGCCCGCGAATGCGGTCGCTTTCTTCGCCTCGGGCGGTCAGCATCATGATCGGCACATTGGCCGTGGTCGCGCGGCGGCGAAGCCGGCGGCAAACCTCGATCCCGCTGATCCCTTCGATCATCCAGTCGAGCAGGATCATGTCCGGCCGCACTTCATCGGCGAGGATTAGCGCTTCCTCGCCGTCGCCGGTCCGAGTGACGTCGTAACCGGCGCGTTCGAAATGGAAGGTGACGAGATCCGCAAGCGCGCGATCGTCTTCGACCAGGAGCAGCCGCTTGTTGGTCACGGTCAGCCGGCCGACTTGCCGGGCCGGTCGGCCATGTGGTCGCCGGTCGCCGCATAATAGACCATCTCGGCGATGTTGGTCGCATGGTCGCCGACGCGTTCGAGGTTTTTCGCGACAAACAGCAGGTGCGCGGACTGGCCGATCGAGTGCGGATTTTCCATCATGTGCGTAAGCAGGGTGCGAAAGATCGAATCGTAGAAATCGTCGACCTTCTGGTCCCGTTCGCAGACCCGCACCGCAGCTTCCGCGTCGCGCGCCACAAACGCGTCGAGCACGTCGTGGACCATGCCCGTCGCAATTCGCGCCATTTCCGGAAACAGCGCCAGCGCTTCGATCTTCCCGACATTTTCCAGCACCGGCACGCGCTTGGCGATGTTCTTTGCATAATCGCCGATGCGTTCGACCACCCCGGAGATTTTGAGGGCCGCGACGACATCGCGAAGATCGGCCGCCATGGGGGCGCGAAGCGCGATCAGTTGCACGGCGCGGCGCTCGGTTTCCATTTCGAGTGAATCGAGCTTCTTGTCGTCGAGAACGACTTGCGCGGCGCCGTCGAGATCGCGTTCGGCAAGGCAGCGCATCGCTTCTTCGATCGAATGTTCGGCAAGCCCGCCCATCTGGCTGATAAGCGCGCGCAGCCGTTCGATTTCCTGGTCGAACGCAGTGATCGTATGTCCACTGGCCTGTTGCATGATTTGACTCCGATCAGCCGTAGCGGCCGGTGATGTAATCCTGGGTACGCTGCTCGCGCGGATTGGTGAAAATCTCGGACGTCTTGCCGAATTCGATCAGCTCGCCGAGGTGGAAGAAGGCGGTGCGCTGCGACACTCGCGCCGCCTGTTGCATGTTGTGGGTCACGATCACGATCGTGAATTGGGAGCGCAGTTCGGCAATCAGTTCTTCGACCTTGGCCGTCGAGATCGGATCGAGTGCGGACGTGGCCTCGTCGAGAAGCAGGATTTCCGGCCGAACGGCGATTGTCCGGGCAATGCACAACCGCTGCTGCTGACCCCCCGAAAGCGACAGCGCGCTGACGTTGAGCTTGTCCTTGACCTCGTCCCACAGCGCCGCCTGGCGAAGCGCATCCTCGACCCGCTCGTCGACCTGCTGGCGGCTGAGCTTTTCGTAATAGGACAAAGCGAATGCGACGTTGCTGCGGATCGATGAAGCGAAGGGCGTGGGCTTCTGGAACACCATTCCGACCCGTCGGCGCAGCTCCGACAACGGATAGCCGCGGTCGAGGACGTTGCGGCCGTCGATGTTGATCTCCCCCGTCGCGCGCTGGTCCGGGTAGAGTTCGTAAATGCGATTGATGGCGCGCAGCAGCGTCGACTTGCCGCACCCCGACGGGCCGATAATCGCGGTCACCATCTTCGTCGGCATGGTGACGCTGACGTCTTTCAGCGCGTGGACCTTGCCGTAGTGGAAATCGAGCCCATTGATCTGGATCGTGCCCAGCGCCGGAAGGCGGCGATCTTCGCCGGCAAACATCGCCGAGCCAGTGGCAGCATCGTTCATTTGCGGCGTCCCTTGCGCGCGAGAAACCGGACCGACAGGTTGAGCAGCAGCACGAAGGCGGTGAGCACGAACGCCCCCGCCCAGGCCAGCACGTGCCATTCGTCGTAGGGACTCATCGCATATTGGAAAATCACCACCGGAACGTTCGCCAGCGGCTGGTTGAGGCTCGAGCTCCAGAACTGATTGTTAAGCGCGGTGAACAGCAATGGCGCGGTCTCGCCGGCGATTCGGGCGACACCCAGCAAAATGCCGGTCAGGATCGCGCTCATCCCCGCCTTGTAGAGAATGCGGCTGGTTACGCGCCAGCGCGGCTGGCCCAGTGCAAACCCCGCCTCGCGCATCTGGTCCGGGACCAGGCGGAGCGATTCCTCGGTAGTTCGAACCACGATCGGAAGCAGGATCATGGCCAGTGCGAGAGCGCCGGCATAGCCGGAGAAATGACCAGTCGTGGCCACGACCATTTCGTAGATGAACAGACCGATGACGATCGACGGCGCGCTAAGCAGGATATCGTTGAGGAAGCTGACCACCGCCGCAAGCCGCGAATAGCGGCCGTTTTCGGCGAGGTAGGTCCCGGCGGCAACGCCGATCGGGGTGCCAATCACGGTCGCTAACAGGATCATGACCGCACTGCCGTAAAAGGCGTTGAGCAGTCCGCCAGCAGCGCCCGGCGGCGGAGTCATTTCGGTGAACAGCGATGGCCGCAGCGCGGCGGCCCCTTCGACCAGCGTCGTGAACAAAATCCAGAACAGCCACAGCAGACCGAATGCAGTCGCCAGCCCGGCGAAGCTGAACGCTGCGAAATCGGCAATTCGGCGGCGCGCGGGGATCGCCATCAGCTGGTCCGTCCGAGCCGGCGGTTGATCCGCAGCAGCATTAACTTGGCAATCGTCAGGACGATGAAGGTGACGACGAACAGCAGGAAGCCAAGCGCAATCAGCGATGAACGGTAAAGCTCCGAATCGGCTTCGGTAAATTCGTTGGCGATTGCCGCCGCGATCGAATTGCTCGGCATCAGCAGCGACAGCGACAAATCGTGCGCGTTGCCGAGAACGAAGGTCACCGCCATCGTCTCGCCAAGCGCTCGGCCAAGGCCAAGGAAGACAGCGCCGATGATCGCTGACCGCGTGTAGGGCAAGGTCACCCGGCTGAGGATTTCCCAGCGCGTCGAACCGAGCGCCACGGCCGATTCGCGAAGCGATGGCGGAACCGCGCTGAACACTTCGCGCGCAACCGATGCAATGAATGGAATGACCATGATGCCAAGCACGATGCCGGCAGTCAGCATCCCGATTCCGATCGGCGGTCCGCGGAACAAGGCGCCGATTACCGGCAGCGGTCCAAGGTGGTCGTTGGCCCACGGTTCGACATGCGTCGCCATGAACGGCGCGAACACGAACAACCCCCACATGCCGTAGATAATGCTAGGGATCGCCGCGAGCAGTTCAATCGCGACGGCGATCGGCCCGCGCGTCCAGCGCGGCGCAATATCCGTCAGGAACAAGGCGATGCCGATGCTGACCGGAACCGCCACCACCAGCGCAATCAGCGACGTTACCAGAGTTCCGTAAATGGGCACGAAGGCGCCGAACTTACCGCCGACCACATCCCAGTCCTTGCCGGTGACGAAATCCCAGCCGAAGGTCTGGAACGCCAGGCGGCCACCCCATGCCATCGACAATGCGGTGGCGCCGAGCAGCAACAATACGAACCACGCGGCGCCGGCGGTGACCAGGTGAAACACCCGATCAGCGCCAGCGCCGCTTTTCATGCCTTGAACGGCCACGCCGTCAGCTGAAGTGGCGGCGACCGATGTCACTTAAGGCTGGCGGAAAGATAGGCATCGATCTGCTGCACCAGCGCCGCCGGAAGCGGCACATAGTTCAGCTTGTTGGCAGCGCCCTGCCCGTTCTGGAGCGCGTAGCGGAAGAACTTCAGCGCCGAGGCTGACCGCGCCTTGTCCCGTGGCTGCTTGGGCAGCAGGATGAAGGTCGTCGCCGTAATCGGGTAAGCGTTGGCGCCCGAAGCATTGGTCATCACCAGGTTGAAGTCGGTGGCGTTCTTCCAGTCGGCGCTGGCGGCCGCATCGCCGAATGAGGCGGCGCTCGGTGCGACGAAATTGCCGGCGCTGTTCTGCAGCGTCGCATAGTTCATGTGGTTCTGCGTGACGTAGGCATATTCCACATAGCCGATCGAATTGGGGATTTGCTTGACGTAGGCGGCGACCCCCTCATTGCCTTTGCCGCCGACTCCGCCCGACCATTTCACACTTTTGCCCTCGCCTGCCGCCGCCTTCCATGCGGGGCTCACCTGGCTGAGGTAATGGGTGAAGTTGAAGGTCGTGCCCGAACCATCGGAACGGTGGACCACGGCGATGTCGGCGTTGGGCAAGTTCACGCCGGGGTTGAGCGCCGCGATCACCGGGTCGTTCCACTTGGCGACCTTGCCCGCGAACATGTCGGCGAGCAGCGGTCCGGTAAGCCGCAGCTTGCCCGGCTGGATCCCGGCAATGTTCACCACCGGGACAATGCCGCCGATGACGATCGGGAATTGGGCGAGGTTGCTTTGCGCGAGTTCGTCCGAAGCGAGCGGCTGGTCGGATGCCCCGAAGTCGACGGTTCCGGCCTTGACCTGCGTGATCCCCCCGCCCGATCCGATCGACTGGTAATTAATGTCCGCCCCGCCTTGCTGCTTGTAGTCAGCGGCCCACGCCGAAAGCACGGGATAGACGAAAGTCGAGCCGGCGCCTGTCACTTGTCCCGCGGCGGCCTGGTCGTTGCTGGCCTGATTGCCGCTGGAATTATTGTTGCAGGCCGACAGCAGTCCGGCTGCCGATAGCGCGACGATGATCCTGTTCACGAGCTCACTCCCTGTAAAATCTGGCGATGTTTGCGACAGTGGCCCTAGCCCGCGTTCAATTGGTCTCTTCTGACACTTCGGTTGCAGTTTTGTGACAAGGATCAACCGATTTGCGCGGACGCGCGCGGCGGCCTAGTCGCCGGCGATGAGCAAGAAATTCGAAACCTTCGCCGCCTTGCATGTCCCAGGCGATCCGATCGTGCTGTACAATATCTGGGACGTGGGCAGCGCCCGCGCGGTGGCCGCGGCCGGCGCCAGAGCGCTTGCGACCGGAAGCCATCCGGTCGCCGACGCCAGCGGCTGGCCGGACGGCGAACAATTGCCGATCGACCTGGCGCTAGCCAATGCCCAGCGAATCGTCGACGCGGTCGAGCTTCCCGTCAGTATCGATTTCGAAGGCGCTTATTCGGCCGACCCGGACCAAGGCGCGGCACATGCCGGCCGGCTGGCGGAAAGCGGTGCGGTCGGCTGCAATTTCGAAGACCAGGTCATTGGCGGCGAAGGCCTTCAACCGCTCGCGCTTCAAGGTCGCCGAATCCGCGCGATCCGGGAGGCCGTCGGCGACGCGTTCTTCATCAATGCGCGCACCGACCTGCTGCTTAAGACCGACCAGCACGACGACGCGCTGATCGGGCAGGTGATCGAGCGCGGCAAGGCCTTTGCCGATTCCGGCGCAAGCGGCTTCTTCGTGCCCCGGCTAAGCGATTCCGGCCAGATCGAGCGCGTCGTCCGCGAAGTTCCGTTACCGTTGAACGTCATCGCCTTTCCCGGCGCACCCAACAAACGGTTGTGGTCGCAGGCCGGAGTCGCGCGGATCAGCCACGGCCCGTTCCCGCACCGCGCGCTCATGGCAAAGCTGACCGAAATGGCGCGCGAAGCGATCGCCTAGGCGCGGCCGAACTTCCACCAGCGCGTGCGCGGACCCGATTTCAGAACGGTCTTGCGAAACAGCTGGGCACCGACGCGCAGGATCAGCGCGACCCACAGCGACTGCCACAGGATCGCGACCAGGTGCGGCCACAATTCGGGCAATTCGGCGGCGCGCGCGATCATCGCCATCGGCGAGGACAAGGGAAAGATAGCCGCGCCGAGCGCGCTTGCTGAGGCCGGTGCACCGATCGCGCTTGAAGCAAATCCGAACAGCAGCACCTGGCCGAACGTCACCGGCATCGACAGGGTCTGGACTTCGCGCGCGGTCGAAGCCTGGGCGCCGATGGTGAGGAATACCGAGCCGAGCAGCAGATAGTTCATCGCGAAATAAACAATGGCGAGGGCCAGAAACGCCGGCCAGCCAACCGCCGGCGGCGGAAGCGTCTGAACCCCGCCATGCTTGACCATCTGGATCAGCAGCGCGCCGGCACTGATCCACACCACGATCCCGACCACCGACGACGCAAGCATTGCAAACAGCTTGCCGACGAACATCGCGTCGATCGGCACCGCCGCCGCAATCACTTCGACGATCTTGTTCGATTTTTCCTCGATCAGCTGGCTCATCAGCATGCCCGACAGCAGGACGGTCAGGAAGAACAGCAGCATCTGGCCGATCTGTGCCGTGAACGCGCGGTCCTTGGCGAGCGAGCCCGACGAGGCGGGGACGCGCTGCACCGGCAGCTTGACTGGCTCACCCAGCCGCTGGTCGCGGGCGTCGCCAAGAATTAGCCGCAGCTGCGCCAGAGTCGCCGGGTCATCGTCGAGCGCGCCGGTGATGCGCGGCGCCGCAAGGCCGCCAACGATCACTGCGCGGACCGGCGGATCGCGTGACGCGAGCAGCCGCTTTTGCTGCGCCGCGAGGTCGGCTTCGGGTTGAAAGCCGGTAAGCTTCACCAGGCCGGGACCGGGGACCGCGCCCGCGAGCCGCTCGCGCGCCGCGGCAATGCGCGCGAAGTCGGCGTGCGAAGCGACCACTGCCACGACGGGATCTTCGGTCCGGGTTGCGACGCGCGCGCCAATCCCGCCGAACAGTCCGCCAAGAACCAGCGGAAACAGCGGCCCAAGCAGGAAGAAGATGAACGCCTTCGACAGCACGGTTGCCGTGAAATCGCGGCGGCCGATCACCCAGGCGGAGCGGATGAGGCGCATCATTGCGGCTGGTCCCGGCCCATGGCTTCGGCCGCCGCATTGCCGGCAATCGCCACAAATGCGTCGTGAAGCCCCGGCCGTTCGATGGCCAGCGTTTCGATCCCCGCGTCACCGTCGATCAGCGCCTTCAACAACGGCTCCGGACCGCCTTCGGGGAGCTCGAACACCCATTCGCCATGTTCACGGCGGGCAGTCGCGGGAATCGCGCTCCGCCACGGCCCGTCCTGTGCGCGCGTGCCGAGGCGGACAATCGGCCGCAGCTGGGCACGGGCTTCATCCACTTTTCCGTCGAACGCGACCTTGCCCTTGGCGATGATTGCAATGCGTTCGCACAAGCGCTCGGCGTGGGCGATGACGTGCGTTGAAAAAATGATCGTCGCGCCCGCTTCTGCTTCGCCGCGAATGAGGTCTTCGAGCCGCCCCTGGTTGATTGCGTCGAGCCCGGAAAAGGGTTCGTCGAGGACGATCAGGCGCGGCTGGTGAATGATCGTGCCGAGCAGCTGCACGGTCTGCGCCATGCCCTTCGACAGGGTGCGGATCGGCTTTCGGCCCCATTCGGCAAGCCCGTGGTCGGCAAGTAGCCGGTCGGCCCGGCGCCGGCCCTCGGCTAAGGGAAGCCCGCGCAGCGCGCCCATGAAGGCAATCGCGTCGCGGGCGTGCATCGCGGGATAGAGGCCGCGCTCTTCGGGCAGATAACCGACTTCGCTCGCCACCTCTAGCGGACGGCGGTGGCCGAGCACCGCGCGCCAGCCGGTGGACGGATCGATGATCCCCAGGAGCATCCGCAGAGTCGTCGTTTTGCCCGCGCCATTGGGTCCCAGCAGGCCAAAGATTGCGCCGGCCGGAACCGCGAGGCTGACGCCATCGACGGCCCGAGTCTCTCCGAAATCCTTGACCAGGTCGACCGCCTCGACCGCCAACTGTTCATTGCTATGCTGGTGCTGGGCCGGACGAGGCACTGATTTTCCTAAGCAATTCAGATGCGGGCTTCGACAAGCTCGGGCCCGGCGGTGTAAGCGCGGGCCGTGGCTAACAACGAAAGACTTGAGGAAGCAATAAGGGTGGAAAGCCGGCGGATCGGCTTTGCCACGTGCGGCTTCGCGCGCGCCGATGCGGCCGACAGCGCGGGAGCCCAGCTGACGAAGTGGCTGGAAGCTGGCCATCACGGCATCATGGGCTGGATGGAAGAGCGGGCGCACCATCGCGTATCGCCGCTCGCGCTGTGGCCCGAAGCCAGGTCCGCAATCGCGCTCGGCATGAGCTACGCCCCAGGCACGGACCCGCTGGCGCTCGCGGACCATGGCGAAATCGGCCGAATCTCGGCCTATGCGCAGGGCGGCGACTATCACAAGACAGTCAAAAAGGGGCTGAAGGCCCTCGCCCGGTTCATCGTCGAACGCGCCCCGTCCGACCTCAAGGTGTTCGTCGACACGGCACCGGTCATGGAGAAGCCGCTGGCCCAGGCCGCCGGCATCGGTTGGCAAGGCAAGCACACCAATCTCGTTTCGCGCGACCACGGCAGCTGGCTGTTCCTTGGCATCATTCTGACCAGCCTCGACCTGACGCCTGACGCGCCGGCCACGCCGGGCGGCCATTGCGGGTCGTGCACGCGCTGTCTCGACGCCTGCCCGACCGCCGCGTTTACAGCGCCCCACCAGATCGATGCGCGGCGCTGCATTTCCTACCTGACGATCGAGCATGACGGGCCGATCCCAGTCGAATTCCGAACCGCGATGGGCAACCGGATTTACGGGTGCGACGACTGCCTTGCGGTGTGCCCGTGGAATCGCTTCGCCGAGGCGGCCGCCGCCAATCGCGCATTCCTGCCCCGCGCCGAACTTGCAGCGCCGCGGCTGGCCGACTTGCTGGCGCTCGACGACGCCGGCTTCCGCGCCTTGTTCGCGGGGTCGCCGATCAAGCGGATCGGCCGCAACCGAATGATCCGCAACTGCCTGATCGCCGCGGGCAACAGCCGCGACGCGGCGCTGGCGGCGGCAATCGAACCGCATCTGCGCGACCCGGACCCGATCATCGCCGAAGCCGCGCGCTGGTCGCTGGATCAGTTGGGCGCGGTTCGGTTGGGATCGGTCAAGGCAACGATGCAGGCCGCCTGATTGAAGGCGGCGCCCGACGCGTAGCGGGCATCGACATGCTTCACCCGCAACGTTCCTGCCGACGGGTAAAGATAGGCATCGAGCACGCATTCGGGCGACCGGAACTGGAGCTTGAGGCTGCTCCCTTCCTGAACCCTCAGCACCGGACTGCCAAACCGGCCGATGAGTTCGGCCGAAGTTTTGCCGGTGAGCTGGCCTAGCGGTCCGGCGACGGGCACTGGCGCGGCAGCGACCGGCCGAGGCACCTGCTCCACGCCACTGGCGCAGGCGGACAACAGCAGGGTGAGTGCAAGGGCAGAACAGCGGCGCATGGCGCGACGATGGCGGCACTGGACGCCGGAGGCAAGGTTGCGGCTGCCGCGGCCCCACGCTAGGCGCGCGGCTTTCCCGACCAGCCCGGAGAATTCATGTCCAACCGCCCACTCGACGTGCTCGCCATCGGCAACGCCATCGTCGACGTCATTGCCAACGCCGACGACAACTTCCTCGAGCGCGAAGGCATGCACAAGGGTGGCATGCGGCTGATCGACGAGGGCGAAGCGACGAGGCTCTACGATTCCATGGCTGCCGGCCGGGAGCGCAGTGGCGGGTCGGCCGCCAACACCGCCGCGGGGATCGCCGCGCTGGGTGGCAGCGCGGGGTTTGTCGGGCAGCTTGGGCAGGACCAGCTGGGACAAATTTTCGAGCACGATATCCGTAGCCTCGGAGTCCGCTTCGATACCCCGGCGCGAAGTGACGTCGGCGCGACGGCGCGCTGCCTGATCTTGGTTACGCCGGATGCGCAGCGGACCATGAACACCTTCCTTGGAGCGGCGCAGATGCTGGAGCCCGAAGCGGTCGATCCGGTGGCGGTGGCGAATGCCGCGATCGTCTATCTGGAAGGCTATCTGTGGGACCCCGCCGCTCCGCGCGCGGCCATGACCAAGGCGATGGAAGCCGCGCGCCAGGCCGGGACCAAGGTCGCCTTCACGCTGTCCGACAGTTTTGTCGTCGAGCGCCACCGCGCCGACATCATGCGGCTGCTCGACGATCGGCAGATCGACATCCTGTTCGCCAACCAGGCCGAAGCCGAAGCGCTGGCGCAGGTCGCCGATCTCGAAGGCGCGGTCGCGGCGCTGAAGGGCAAGGTGGAAACGCTGGTGGTGACACGGGGAGACCAGGGAGCGCTGGCGACGCGGGGAAGCGAGCGCGCCGACGTTGCGGCCGAGCCGATCGGGCAGCTGGTCGATACCACGGGCGCTGGCGATCTGTTCGCGGCCGGCTTCCTGGCCGGCACTGTGCGATCACTGTCCCTGGAGAAATCGCTGAAGCTGGGCGCGATTTGCGCCGCCGAGGTGATCCAGCACTACGGCGCGCGCCCCGAGGCGGACCTCAGGGCGCTCGCCGCGGAATTACTGGCCTAGTTTTCGCGGTCGTCCGGCGGCACCGGTGCCCCGGGCATCGGCGCAATCCCGATCGACCCCGGCGCGTCGGGCGACAGTTCCGGCACCTCGGTCACGCCGTGCCCGACGTGGCTGTGCCGGTATCCGTAGAGGAAATACACGACCAGGCCGATTGCGGTCCAGGTCACGAACAGCAGCTGTGATTCCTTGTTCAAGTTGAAGAACAGGAGAAGGCAGCCGGCGATTGCCAGCGGCGCAACCACGAACACCAACGGCGTGCGGAACGGACGGACACGATCAGGATCCTTCCGGCGGAGGAGCATGACGCCAAGCGACACCGCGGCAAAGGCGAACAATGTGCCTGCGTTGGAATAATCGGCGAGCGTGCCGACCGGCAGGAACGCCGCCGCAATCGCGACCACTACGCCCGTGACGATTGTAACGATGTAAGGCGTTTGGAACCGCGGATGGACCTTGGACAGCCGTTCCGGAAGCAGCCCGTCGCGCGCCATGACGAAGAAGATGCGCGTCTGGCCGTACATCATCAGCAACACCACCGACGGCAGTGCCAGAGCGGCAGCCAGGCCGACGATGTTGCCGAACATCGGGTTGGAAACTTGCCGCAGGACGTGCGCAAGCGCTTCCTTCGAGCATACCGTCGGAGCGTTCGCTGCCTGGCAGGCCGCCGAAGCGTAAAGTGCGGGCGAGCCCTCCTTGAAGGCCAGGCCAGTGGCCGGATCCATCAACGGCTGAGCGCCATAGGCACCGACCACGCCGGCCGCGACGAGCAGGTAAAACACGGTGCAGATCAGCAAGCTGCCGATCAGGCCGATGGGGACATTTCGCTGCGGGTTCTTGGTTTCTTCGGCGGCCGTCGAAACGGCATCGAAGCCGACGTAGGCAAAGAAGATCGAAGCAGCCGCTCCGAGGATGCCCGTGCCCGACGCGCTTAAGGGATTGCCCCAGCCGCGCGGGGCGAAGGGATGAAAGTTTTCCGCGTGGCCGCTGATCATCGGTAGCGTGATGGCCAGGAACATCGTCAATGCCGCGATCTTGATGACGACGAGCACGGCGTTGAACGTGGCGCTCTCCTTCGTGCCAATCACGAGCAGCGTGGTAACGAAACCGACGACCAGCACGGCCGGCAAATTAAACATGCCCCCAACTTCGCCACCCTGGAGGAAGCCCCATTGGATGGGCGGCCCGACCTTCAAGGCGTGCGGCAGATGGACGCCGATCGAATCCAGCAAGCCACTGGCAAAGCCGGACCAACCGACGGCAACGGCCGATGCCCCGAGCGCATATTCAAGGATCAGCGCCCAACCGACCATCCACGCCATGACTTCGCCCATGACGGCGTAGGAATAGGTGTAGGCGGAGCCCGCGACCGGCACCATCGAGGCGAGTTCCGAATAGCACAGCGCGGCGAGCGCACAGACGGTGCCGGCGACAATGAAGCTGACCATCATCCCCGGGCCGGCCTTCTGGGCGGCGGTCGCGGTGAGCACGAAAATACCGGTGCCGATGACCGCGCCGATGCCAAGCAGAGTCAACTGGAAAGCGCCCAGCGACCGCTTCAGGCCCTTCTTCTCGGCGGTTGCGAGGATCGAATCGAGCGATTTGATCCTTCCGCGTCCACCCTCGCGCGGTGCTACTGTCGCCATTATGCCGAACCTCCACTGAACTGATTGCGAAGGAACCTAGCGGCTACGCTTGAGAGGGCAATCCCCTTTGGCGTTGTGCCTAGCGGTCGAGCATCGGGCCCAACGGCCGGCCGCCGAAGATGTGGACGTGGAGGTGGGCGACTTCCTGCCCGGAATCGCGTCCGGCGTTGGCCAGCAGGCGATAGCCAGGCCCGACCAGCCCGGCATCGCGCGCGACCTTGCCGACGGCGCGGACCAAGGCTGCGACCTCTTCATCCGAGGCCCGCTCCGAAAAGTCGTCCCACGACACGTAGGCGCCCTTGGGGATTACCAGAATATGCTCGGGGGCAAGCGGATTGATGTCGCGAAAGGCCAGGACATGGTCGTCCTCGAACACCCGGTCGGCGGGTATCTCGCCGCGCAGGATGCGGGCAAAGATGTTGCTGTCGTCATAGGGTTGAGTGGCGTCGATCGGCATCCCTGGCTCCCGTTTGACTGTGCTTGACCGGGCACGCTCGCCCGCTACCACGAAACCGATGACCGACGAGACCCCCGAAAGCCTGATCCCCTATGATGAGATCGTGCAGGACGCGCTTCGTGCCGTCGTCGGCAGGGTGCTTGGCGAGGTCGAGCGTTCAGGCGGGCTTCCGGGCGAGCATCATTTCTACATCACCTTCAAGACGCGCATGCCGGAAGTGTCGATCCCGAAGCATCTGATGGAGCGCTTCCCCGACGAAATGACGATCGTCATCCAGCACCGCTTCTGGGATTTGAAGGTCGAGGACGACCGCTTCGCCGTCGGCCTGTCGTTCGGCGGCGCCCCGGCAATGCTCCATGTCCCGTTCGCCGCGGTGACCCAGTTCCACGATCCGGCGGTCGAATTCGCGCTGACCTTCCAGGCCAATGCGGCGGAAGAGCCCGCCGAGGAACATGAAGCGGCCCAGAACGATTCGCCGACCGAGCAGGACCAGCCCCCGGAAGACGGGTCGAATGTGGTCAGCGTGGATTTCACCCGGAAGAAATAAGAGATGACGGATACGCGCACGGAAACGGATAGCTTCGGACCGATCGAGGTCCCCGCCGACGCTTATTGGGGCGCGCAGACCGAGCGGTCGATTGGCAATTTCCCGTTCGGCCCGCGCGAGCAGATGCCGGTCGAGATTGTCCATGCCCTGGGGTTCGTCAAGCAGGCCGCGGCCCGCGTGAATGCGCGGCTTGCCGGCCTTGACCCGGAGCTTGCCGAAGCGATCCAGCAGGCCGCGAGCGAAGTTGCGCGCGGCGATCTCGACAACCAGTTTCCACTGGTCATCTGGCAGACCGGGTCGGGCACCCAGTCGAACATGAACGCCAATGAAGTGATTGCCGGCCGGGCCAACGAGATTCTGGGCGGAAAGCGCGGCGGCAAGGAGCCGATTCACCCCAACGACCACGTCAACAAGAGCCAGTCGTCGAACGACAGCTTTCCAACCGCGATGCATGTCGCGGCAGCGCGCGCGGTGCGTTCCCATTTGCTCCCCGCGCTTGCAGCGATGCATTCCCGCCTGGCCGACCAGGCCGAACGCTGGGATTCGATCGTCAAGATCGGCCGCACCCACTTGCAGGACGCGACGCCGTTGACGCTGGGCCAGGAATTTTCCGGCTACGCGGTGCAGATCGCCGATTGCATCGCACGCGTCGAAGGCGTGATGCCGCGGGTGATGAAGCTGGCGCAGGGTGGAACGGCGGTCGGCACCGGGCTTAACGCGCCGCCCGGCTTTGCCGAGCAATTCGCCAAGGAAATCGCCAACCTCACCCGGCTGCCGTTCACTTCGGCACCCAACAAGTTCGCCGAAATGGCGGCGCACGACACGATGGTAGAGCTGTCGGGCATCCTCAACGTCATTGCCGTTGCGATCACCAAGATCGCCAACGACATCCGCCTGCTCGGATCGGGTCCGCGCTGCGGGCTGGGCGAATTGAAGCTTCCCGAAAACGAACCCGGAAGCTCGATCATGCCCGGCAAGGTCAATCCGACCCAAGCCGAAATGCTGACGATGGTCGCCGCGCAAGTGATGGGCAATCACGTCGCGGTTACCATCGGCGGCCTCCAGGGCCACCTCGAACTGAACGTCTTCAAGCCGCTGATCGGCGCCAACGTCATCCGCTCGATCAACCTGCTTGCGGTCGGCATGCAAAGCTTCACCGAGCGCATGCTCGACGGCGCCGAGCCGAACCTCGACCGCATTGCCGAGCTGATGAACCGATCGCTGATGCTGGTCACCGCACTTGCCCCGGAAATCGGCTACGACAATGCCGCGACCATCGCCAAGCATGCCCACAAGACCGGCCGCACGCTGAAGGAGGCGGGCCTGGATTTAAAGCTGGTCGATGAAGCAACCTTCGACCGCGTGGTGAAGCCCGAAACCATGATCGGGCGGGGAAAACCGAAGCGTTAAAGCCCCAGGCTTAGCCGTACCCCGATATTGTCGATGCCCGGATTTTGCCGGCCGAACAGCTGCGCATGGCTCATGTGCACCCAACTCGCCTCGGCGGTGAGGCGGTCGGTGATCCGGGCGCCGATGCCAAGTTCGGGCTCGAACAATATCCGGCTTCCAAACGCGATTCGGTCGGGCCGGTCAAACCCGTCGGACGAGCCGTTGTGAATCGCCAGCCCAATTCCGGGGCGGATGAACAATCGGCTGCCGAACTTGGCCGACAAGCCGACCGCCGCGTAACTGGTCTGCCCCGCGGTATTGAACGCTCCGAACGCATAAGGCTGGATCGGCGTGTGCCCGATCCGGCCGCCGCGGTAACCGAGCTGGACGTCCGCGCCATCCTCGATCCCGCTGAGGTTGAGGGGCGTTTTGACATCGTGAACATAAAGTCCGCCGAACAATTCGCCGGCATTGGCGGGACTGGCGGCAAGCGCGGCGGCGGCAAGCGCCAGACCAACAAGGATATGCATGCGGCGTGTAATGCTTGGCGCGGGGATTGGTGCCGTCGCGCCCCGGCGACGTGCCCAACCAAGCGCCTTGCAAACCGCCGCCGTTCGGCTGATCAGGCGCGCCCATGCTGCGCACTTACGGACCCGGCTGCTCCGGCAGCATGCTCGACCCCAAGGTCGACCAGATCCCGGACCGCGCCACCTGGATCGACCTGGAAGAACCGACCCGCGAAGAAGAAGCGCTGGTCGAACGGTCGATCAACCTCAACGTCCCGACCCACGACGAAATGGTCGAGATCGAACCGTCGAGCCGCCTCTATGAGCGCGATGGCGTGCTGTACATGACGGTCAGCGTGCTTCGCGGGGTGGTCGATGGCCAGCCGTCGACCACCCCGATCAGCTTCGTGCTGTCCAGCGACCGGCTGGTCACGGTGCGATATGCGACCCCCAAACCGGTCCACCTGTTCGAGGAACATGTTCGCCGCGAGCCCGAACTGGCCCGCGACGCGCGCACGGTGCTGGTGCGGATGCTGGACGCGATTATCGACCGCCTGGCCGATGAGCTTGAAGGAATCGGCAGCGAAATCGAGGCGATTTCCAATCACATTTTCCAGCGCAAGATCGAGGAACGGCGGATTCCGGCAGCGCGCCTGACCGCCCTGCTGACCCGAATCGGCCGCGCCCAGACCTTGCTTACGACCAGCCGTTACTCGGCGGTCAGCATGAGCCGGATGCTCAACTTCCTAATTGGATCGCCGCTCCTTCTGCCGCCCGAGCAGGAGGAGCGGCGGCACCATTTGGGAAGCCTGATCACCGACGTCACATCGCTCAACGAGCACGCCAATTTCCTGTCGGACAATTTGATGTTCCTGCTCGACGCCTCGCTCGGGCTAATCAGCGTTGAACAGAATGCCGCGATGAAGCTGTTTTCCTGGGCGGCGCTAGTGTTCCTGCCACCGACCCTGATCGCGGGCATTTTCGGCATGAACTTCCACCACATGCCGGAATTGGACTGGTGGTGGGGCTATCCAGCTTCACTGGCAGCGATCGTCGCCAGCGCAGTGCTGCCAATCTGGTACCTCAAGCGCCGGGGCTGGATTTAAGCACTGTTCAGCGGAATCGCCGGCTCGTCGGGTTCGGTGGGCGACACCAGCGCGATTCGGCGGGCAAGCGCAGCATAAGCGAGCGCCAGGTCACCGGCGACTTCCGCGCTATATCCTGCACTCTTGGACGACGCGGCGGCGCGGGCTTCCGCCGCGCGGCGGTCGAAATAGTCGCGGTCGTGGACCATGCAACACCCCTGTTCTTGCCCGGCGGACCGGAGCATCCCTTTTATTGAACTGCGCGGACCCACGCCACGCACCGGCGGGCGCCCTGCCGCATGATCGTTACGGATCGGCGCATTTGCCGCCTGCGGGGCCGATTGCTAAGGCACCCTTGCTCCAACCAGCACCCCGATCGACGATCGGCAAACCCGAAGGACGGCAATGATCCCGACTGGCCACGACAGCCTCAATACCCGCTCCACGCTCGAGGTCGCTGGCCAGCGTTTCGCTTATTACTCGCTGGCCAAGGCCGCCGAGACGCTTGGCGACATCAGCCGGCTGCCCTTTTCGATGAAAGTCCTGCTGGAAAACCTCCTCCGCTTCGAAGACGGCCAGACAGTCACGAACGCCGACCTGCAGGCGATGGTCGACTGGCAAAAGGAGCGGCGCATCGCGCGCGAGATCCAATACCGGCCGGCACGGGTGTTGATGCAGGACTTCACCGGCGTTCCGGCAGTGGTCGATCTTGCCGCGATGCGCGATGCAATGACCGAGCTTGGATCCGACGCCCAGAAAATCAATCCGCTGGTCCCGGTTCACCTGGTCATCGACCATAGCGTGATGGTCGACGAATTCGGCACGCCGCAAGCGTTCGGCAAGAACGTCGAACTTGAATATCAGCGCAACGGCGAGCGCTACGAATTCCTCAAATGGGGCAGCGAGGCGTTCGACAATTTCCAGGTGGTGCCGCCCGGCACCGGCATCTGCCACCAGGTCAATCTTGAGCATATCTCGCAATGCGCCTGGACCGGCGACGACCAGTCCGGCGAAACCATTGTCTATCCCGACACTCTTGTCGGTACCGACAGCCACACGACGATGGTCAACGGCCTCGGCGTGCTCGGCTGGGGCGTCGGCGGAATCGAAGCCGAAGCTGCCATGCTTGGCCAGCCGATCAGCATGCTGATCCCCGAAGTCGTCGGTTTCCGCCTCGACGGCAGCCTGAAGGAAGGCATTACTGCAACCGATCTCGTCCTCACCGTCACCCAGATGCTTCGCCAGAAGGGCGTTGTCGGCCGGTTCGTCGAATTTTTCGGGCCGGGACTCGACAGCATGACGGTCGCCGACCGGGCGACGATCGCCAACATGGCGCCCGAATATGGCGCGACCTGCGGCTTCTTCCCGATCGACGAGCGGACGCTCGAATATCTCGAATTGACCGGGCGCGACGCCGACCGCATCGCATTGGTCAAGGCCTATGCGCAGGCGCAAGGCCTGTGGCGCGATGCGGGAGCGCAGGAGCCGGTATTCACCGACACTCTGGAGCTCGACATGAGCACCATCGAGCCGTCGCTGGCCGGCCCCAAGCGGCCGCAGGACCGAGTGCTGCTGAGCGACGTCGACGACCAGTTCAACCATGAACTTGAGCACACCTATCGCAAACAACATGACCCCCGCGTGCCGGTCGAGGGCGAGGATTATGATTTCGGCAATGGCGATGTCGCGATTGCCGCCATCACCAGCTGCACCAACACGTCGAACCCGTCGGTGCTGATCGCCGCCGGTTTGGTGGCGCGCAAGGCGCGGGCCAAGGGCCTGACCAGCAAGCCGTGGGTGAAGACCAGCCTTGCGCCCGGCAGCCAGGTGGTCACCGACTACCTCAAGGAAAGCGGCCTCGACGAGGACCTCGACGCTCTTGGCTTCGACCTCGTCGGCTATGGCTGCACGACCTGCATCGGCAATTCCGGCCCGCTTCCGGAGGCGATCAGCAAGGCGATCACCGAACGCGACCTGGTCGCGGTCAGCGTGCTGTCGGGCAACCGCAATTTCGAAGGCCGGGTGTCGCCCGACTGCCGCGCCAATTATCTCGCTTCGCCACCGCTGGTGGTCGCCTTCGCGATCAAGGGGACGGTCCGTTCCGACCTGGTCAGCGAACCGATCGGCACCGGCAGCAATGGCGAACCAGTGTTCCTCAAGGATATCTGGCCGACCAACCAGGAAATCCGGAACCTGATCGACGCGCATGTCCATTCCGACATGTTCCGCAACCGCTACGCCGACGTTTATCACGGCGACGAGCGCTGGCGCGCGATCGCGATTAGCGGCACTCCGACCTACAGCTGGCCGGCAACGTCGACCTACATCCAAAACCCGCCCTATTTCACCGGCATCACCATGACTGCGACGCCACCCGGCGACATTGTCGAGGCGCGGGCGCTGGCGGTGTTCGGCGATTCGATCACCACCGATCACATTTCACCTGCCGGAGCGATCAAGCCCGACAGCCCGGCCGGCCGCTACCTACTCGAAAGCGGCGTCAGCCGCGCCGAATTCAACAGCTATGGCGCGCGCCGGGGCAACCATCAGGTGATGATGCGCGGCACCTTCGCCAACATCCGCATTCGCAACCGCATGCTCGACAATGTCGAAGGCGGGTTCACGCGCTATGCGCCCACTGGCGAAGTGCTTCCGATTTATGACGCGGCGATGGCCTACGCCCACGACAAGACGCCGCTCGTGATCCTCGCCGGCAAGGAATATGGCACCGGCAGTTCGCGCGACTGGGCCGCCAAGGGAACGGTGCTGCTCGGCGTGCGCGCCGTGGTGGCCGAGAGCTTCGAGCGCATTCACCGCTCCAACCTCGTCGGCATGGGCGTCCTGCCGCTGCAATTCCGCGATGGTAAAAGCGCCGCAAGCTTCGGCCTCGACGGCAGCGAAAGCTTCTCGATTGCCGCGGTCGGCGACATCCAGCCGCGCCAGGACGTCGAGGTTCAGGTGACCAAGGCCGACGGCAGCAAGCTGACCATCACTGCGCGGTGCCGCATCGATACGTTCAACGAGCTTGAATATTTCCGCTCGGGCGGAATCCTCCACTACGTGTTGCGCAAGCTTGCCGTGGCCTGAGGTGTCGCAGCATGACCGACCTTGAACCGCTCAGGATCGTCGATCTCAGCCACGTGATCGAGGACGGAATGACGACCTATCCGGGGCTGCCAGCGCCGCACATCTGCGATTTCTGGACGCGCGAGGAATCGGCCAAAAACTATGATGACGGGTCGAGTTTCCAGATCGGCCGGATCGATCTGGTCGCCAATACCGGCACCTACCTCGACACCCCGTTCCATCGCTTCGCCGACGGGGCCGACCTTGCCGCCCTGCCGCTGCAATCGATTGCCAACGTTGCCGGAATCGTGGTCCACCGACTTTGTGAAAATGGGTTGGCGACCGAGGCCTCGCACTTGGCGGGACGCAATGTGCGCGGCAAGGCGGTGCTCGTCCACACCGGTTGGGACCGGCACTGGCGAACCGATAATTATGGGATCGACCATCCTTTTCTCACCGCCGGGGCAGCCGACTGGCTGGCGCAGAATGGCGCAGTCCTGGTCGGGATCGACAGCGTCAACATCGACGATATGAGCGTTCGCGCCCGTCCGGTTCACACTCGGCTGCTCGCGGCCAACATCCCGATCTGCGAGCATATGACCAACCTTGGCAGCCTGCCCGACGAGGGCTTTCGATTTTTCGCGGTGCCGCCCAAGGTTCGCGGCATGGGGACTTTTCCCGTGCGCGCCTACGCCGTCATCGGCTGAGCCAGCGATTCGCCCAGCCACGGCGGAACGATCGCTCCGTCGAGGGCGTCGACCCGGCGATGCTCCACTGCAAGGCCCAGCTGCGGATAATGGATTCGAGTGCGCGGACCGGGTGCATCACACTCAACGACGAACAGGCGGCGATTGACCTTCTGCCGCCAGTTCATCCGGGCGGTGTTCTCCTGCCCGACGAAACAGCCCTTGGAAAAGCTGACTCCGTCAAGTTCGGCGGCATTGCATTCGAGCCACAACAGGTCGCCCAGCTCGGCGCGGCCTTCGCACACCCCGAGGCGCAGCCGGTGCTCGAGCCAGCCGTGCGCGGGTTCCGACGGGGCGCCAAGCCACCGCCGCCCCAATTGGCCAAGCCGCGCGTCGTCGGCGCCATCGGCCGACCAGTGGACGGCGAGCGATGGGTCCAGCTCGATTCGGATCGGACGGCGCAACCGATAGATGGACAACCGCTGGATCAACGCTTCCGCTGCCGCTGCCTCACAATCGATCAGCAGATCGTCGCCGTCGTTCCAGACCATGAAGTCGAACAGGCATTTGCCCTGCGGAGTCAGCAAACCCGCCCAGACGGGAAGCGGGCCGGCGACGTCGCTGGTAACCAGGCCCTGCAGGAATCCACGCACGTCATCGCCTGCCAGCCGGACGACGGCGCGGTCGGTGAGGGTCGTGCCAAGGCTGTTCTGGGCCATTCCCCTTAGCTAAGGAGCCCGAGTGACAATTGAAACATTGACGCTCCGCCGCCCCGACGATTGGCATGTCCATCTGCGCGACGGCGAGATGCTCGAACAGGTCGCGCCCTATACCGCGCGGCAGTTCGGGCGCGCGATCGTCATGCCCAACCTCAGCCCTCCCGTGACTTCTCCGGCACTGGCGGACGCCTATCGCGCCCGTATCGTGGCCGCCGCCGGCGCCGATTTCACGCCGCTGATGACCTGCTATTTGACCGATCACACCGACCCGCAGGAATTGGTCCGCGGCTTCGAAGCGGGCACGTGGATCGCGGCCAAGCTCTACCCTGCCAATGCCACTACCAATTCCGCGTGGGGCGTAACCGACATCGCCGCCATCCGTCCGGTGCTGGCGGCGATGGAGCGGGCCGGAATGATCCTGTGCGTCCACGGCGAGGTGACCGATCCGGACATCGACGTGTTCGACCGCGAAGCCGTGTTCATCGATCGCGTACTGACCGGGCTGATGGCCGACTTTCCAGGTCTGAAAATCGTCCTTGAGCATATCACCACGGCGGATGCCGCCAACTTCGTTGCGCAAGGGTCGGAGCGGATCGCGGCGACCGTCACCCCGCACCATCTGGTGATCAACCGCAATGCGATGTTTGCGGGGGGTGTGAGGCCCCATTCCTATTGCCTGCCGGTCGCCAAGCGCGAATCGCACCGCATTGCCGTGCGCCGCGCGGCAACGTCCGGATTGCCCAGGTTCTTCCTTGGCACCGACAGCGCCCCGCACCCGCGTGGCGCGAAGGAGTCGAGTTGCGGCTGCGCCGGCATCTTCAACGCGGCGTTCGCGCTCGAAACCTATGCGACCGTGTTCGACGAGGAGGGCGCGCTCGACCGGTTGGAGGCGTTCGCAGCCGAAAACGGCGCGCGCTTCTACGGCCTCCCGCTCAACCAGGGCACGATCACGCTTGAGCGCGGAGCGAGCGAAGTCCCCGACGAGATTGCAGGCGTGGTCCCGTTTCTTGGCGGCACGACGCTTGGGTGGAAGCTCCGCGGCTAGCTTTAGCAGCCGCTGCTGCCCCCGCTGCCGCTGAGGCCGATCACCGCGTGGAAATGATCTTCCAGCCGCTGGTAGCATTCACAGGCGCGGCGCTTGAGCCCGGCCCGGTCCACCACGCGAATGGTGCCGCGACCGGTCACGATCAGCCCTTCGACCGACAATTCGCGAACGACCGCGTTGACGGTGGTGCGCTGAACGCCAAGCAGTCCCGCGAACGCTTCCTGGGTGAGTTCAATACGGTCGCCGGCCCGATCCTGCGTATGGAGCAGCCACCGCGCCGCCCGTTCGGGAATCGAATGATAGGCCGTGCACGCCGCGGACTGCATGACCTGCGCCAGCAAATAGTCGGAAAAGCGGCAGAAGATGTTGCCGATGAAGGTCGATTGGCGTTTCGCGTCTTCCAGCGCCCGCATCGCAACCTTGTACGCGGGGCCCGGCACCAGGACCGCGGCATGGGCGAAAGCCGGAGCCTGACCACAGCTGACGATTCCCCCGACCGCACCTTCGCGACCGATCGAGGCGACTTCCACGGACCGGCCACCGCTGAGCTGCACGCCCATCGAAATCGTCGTCAGCCCGATTGGAAACAGGCTGAATGCAACCTGGTCGCCCTTGCGCAAGACGATGTCGCCGACCGCAAGCTGCACCATTTCGCCATGCGGCTCGATCAGCGCGCGCGCGTCGGCCGCGAATGACGACAGCAGGCGGTTTCCTGCGAATGCCTCGTCGGCGCGCGTGAGTTCGTCGGATATCGTCGGTGCCACTGTCTGATCGATCCTGCGGGGCTTCGCCGCTTAGTCGTTGCGGGTGGGTGCAACGTACGTTCAATGCTCGGCTAAGCAAGTTGCTCCATCACATCTGCACGGGCGCGACTGTGCAGCGGCGTCCGGCCAGCAGACTGTCGGCCACCAGCCGCAGCGGAGCGACATCGACCAGGCTCGCCCGCTGGTCGATAAGATCGACGAATTCGCGGTACATGTCGGGATATTCGCCAGGGCCGTCGTCGGCCTGCGGCTCGCCGTCGCCAACGATCAGTTTCGAACCGCCATCTTCCAGGCGCAGCGTAAGGCCATCGGTGGTCTCGATCGCGATCGTCCATTCCTCGCCCTCGTTCCGGCGCCAGTCGAGGCTTGCGGCCAGCGGACCGTCGGCGGCCGGACTGGAGAACTGGATCTCGGCAGCGATCGGCGTATGCGCATTTTCTGGAAAGCTGAGCTCCGCCGAAGCGACGAACAATGGTCCCGGGAAGATCTTGGTCGCGATCGAAAAGGCGTTGATGCCGGGATCGAACACGCCGAAGCCCGCCGGTTCCCAAATCCAGTTCTGGCCGGGGTGCCATTTATGGACATCTTCATGCCATTTTATGGTCATTGCCGAGATGCGCTTGCCCGCGAGTGCGGCGGCGGCGGCGTCCACCGTCGAATGATGGCGGGCGTGCCACGTGGTGTAGAGGCTGACCCCCTGTGTCTGGGCGAGGCAGTCGAGGTCGGCGATCTCCGCCAATCCGGCGGTCGGCGGTTTTTCGAGCAGGCAATGAAGTCCGGCCAGGACGCATTCCCGCGCAATTTCGTAACGCGGCCCGGGCGGGGTCGTAATCGCCACCGCATCCAGCCCGTCGACGCTGCGAATGAGCTCACGCCAGTCGGTGAAACTTCGGCCCTGGCCCTGCCCCGACCGACTTGAACTGGCGACCAGATCAAACCGCGGATTGCTCGCGATTGCCGGCAAATGCTGGTCCTGGGCGATCTTGCCGAAGCCGATGATGGCGATTTTGAGTGGGCGCATCAGCGGCCCAGTCCGGCGACGTAAGCGCGCGCCTTGGCGAAGGTTTCGTCGGCCGACTGTCCTGCCTTGTACAGGCCGCCGCCAAGCCCGAAGCCGGCCGCTCCGGCATCAAGCCAGGGACGCATGTTATCGGGCCTGATCCCGCCCACCGGGAGGACTGGCACGTTTTTCGGAATCACCGCCTTTTGCGCGGCGAGGACCGCGGGCGAAGCGGCGTCGGCGGGAAACAGCTTGAGCGCCGTCGCTCCCGCATCGAGCGCCGCAAACGCTTCGGTGGGGGTCAGATAACCCGGACAGCAGACCAGCCCGGCCTCCGCCGCGGCGCGAATGACGTGCGGATTGCCATGCGGCGACACGATGATCCGGCCGCCGGCCGAGCGGACGTCGGCGACGTTGGCCGGCGTGAATACCGTCCCGCCGCCGACCAGCGCCTGGTCCCCGAATTTGTCGGCAAGCAGTGCGATACTTTTCAACGGGTCCGGCGAATTGAGCGGCACTTCGATGATCCGGATGCCGGCCTGGTAAACCGCGTCGCCGATCGCTTCGGCTTCGCCGGAAGTAACGCCGCGGATTATTGCAATCAGCGGGCATTGGTCGAGATAGCGGTGCAACAGCGCCGTGGCGTTCACATCAGATCCTTTTCGCAATCTCGGCAATTCCGGCAAGAAACGCCTGCTCGCCGTCCAGTTCAATCGGCGTGCGCCCGGAAAGTTCGATCGCCGCCGCATATAGGCGCGTGAGCTCGGGACGGCCCATGACGTGAATTTGCGCGCCTGCCGGGATCGCCAACCCGATGCGGACATCGCTACCAATCAGCAGGCCGCTCGCGAACGACGCCGCGTCCTCGCGCTTGGCCACGCCGAGCAGCACAGCGGCGCGAATCGCGAACAGATCGGCCGACAATTCCCCATCGGACAGGCCCTGCCGCCCGCCGTTGCGGAACGCTTCGCCAACATCCACCTGCCCGCCAAGCAGATCCGCGAGAATGCTGTGGTCCTTGAGCAGGCTGAATAACTCGCCCGTCATCACCGTTCGAAACGATTGAATCCGGCCGCCCCGAAGGATGCACCATTTGTTATGCGTGCCGGGATGGCAGACGTAAGCATCGGCATCGACGTCGCCTTTCGCCGCGGCGCCGAGCAACTGGATCTCTTCACCCCGCATGACGTCCGCGCGGCCGTGGCCCAGATAGGACACGCCGGGAATGATCGCTTCGCGTTCGCCAACCCAGGCGAGCTTGGCGGCAAGTTCGTCGATCCCGGCCGGGCACGGCACGTAGGGCGCTTCGGCCCAGCCGCGGTTCGACCCGATCATTCCACCCATCAGCAACGGCAAATCGCCGAGCCGGTCACGAATTTCCGCAACCGCCTGGGGGAAGGCGCCCGCCGCCACGCTCAGCACGCCGCGACCGTCCTCGAACTCGGCGCTGCACGAGCCCGACGAGTCGAGGCGATAAGCGCGGCGATTGGTGGTTCCCCAATCGACCGCAATGAAACCATCTGGCCAGCGCATGCTTTTTCAACCCATAGCCGAAAACCTGGTTGCGGCGACTTCGCTCCGCAGGTTTTTCTTTTTTGCCCGTGTCGCTATCGCTGCGCGGGATACGCGCTTAGCCCTGGACCACGCGGCCGGCGAGGCGGAGGAGACTGAACAATCGCCAATTTCATGTTCGCCACCGGGATCGAAAACAGCATCCCGACAATCGACCACGGCAAGACCCGCGTCGATCAGATGGAGGTCTGCGGCCATTACGAGCGGTGGCGCGAGGACTTCGATTGCGTCCAGGAAATCGGAATCAATTATCTGCGTTACGGTCCGCCGATTTACCGGACGTATCTTGGGCCCAACAAGTTCGACTGGGAATTCACCGACCTTACCTTCGCCGATTTGAAGCGGCGGGAAATCACTCCGATCGTCGATCTGTGCCATTTCGGACTGCCCGACTGGATGGGCAATTTTCAGAACCCGGATTTCCCGCGCCTGTTCGCCGCTTATTGCGGGGAATTCGCCGAGCGCTATCCGTGGGTCCAGCTTTATACCCCGATCAACGAGATGTTCATTTGCTCGGTCTTCTCGGCGAAATACGGCTGGTGGAACGAGCAGAAGAAGGACGACGTATCGTTCATCACGGCGCTTAAGCACATCGTCAAAGCCAATGTCATGGGGATGATCGAAATCCTCAAGCGCCGGCACGACGCGATTTTCATCCAGAGCGAAAGCTCCGAATATTATCATGCCGACAGCCCCGGAGCGATCGGCCGCGCCGAAGTGCTCAACCAGATGCGCTTCCTGTCGCTCGACCTCAATTACGGCCGGCGGGTCGACAGCGGCATGTATCAGTATTTGCTCGACAACGGCATGAGCCGCGAAGAGTATGAGTGGTTCTTGAACCACCGGCTCAAGCAGCACTGCATCTTCGGCAACGACTACTACCAGCTCAACGAGCACCGGGTGTTCGCCGACGGGCACACCGTCGCTGCCGGCGAGACCTTTGGCTATGCCGAGATCACGCGCCAATATTACAACCGCTACCGCTTGCCGGTGATGCATACCGAAACCAATTTGTGGGAAGGCCAGCACGGCGACGAAGCCGTCAAATGGTTGTGGAAAGAATGGGCCAACGTGCTGCGCCTGCGCAACGTCGGCATCCCCACCGTCGGCTTCACCTGGTACAGCCTGACCGACCAAGTCGACTGGGACACCGCGCTTCGGGAAAAGAACGGCAACGTCAATCCGCTTGGCCTGTTCGATCTCGACCGCAAGATTCGCAATGTCGGCAAGGCCTACAAGCAGCTGATCGCCGACTGGCGCAATGTCCTTCCGGCGCAAAGCGTGTGCCTGGTGGTCCCGATCAAGAAATTGGGCGGCGACGACACTGAGGGCTTCGCGGGCGAATTCGACGACGCCCAAATGGCCGGCGAATAAGATGGCCGAGCGGAAGATCGGACGCATCGAGACCTTCTTCGTACCGCCGCGATGGCTGTTCGTCCGGGTCGAAAGCGAAGACGGCGCCTTTGGCTGGGGGGAAGCAAGCCTGGAGGGTTGGGCAGAGGCCGTCGACGGCGCCTTCGAAGCACTCCGCGACCGGTTTATCGGCGCCGATCCGTACAATATCGAGGATATCCGGCAGGTCGGTTATCGCGGCGGCTTCTACCGCGGGGGCGCGGTCCTGATGAGCGCGCTTGCCGGGCTGGAACAGGCGCTGTGGGACCTCAAGGGCCGAGCGCTCGGCCTCCCGGCGTGGCAGATGCTTGGCGGCAAGGTGCGCAACAAGGTCCGGTCCTACGCCTGGATCGGCGGCGACCGGCCGCACGAGATCGCCGAGGCTGCCGAAGTACGGCGCAGCCAGGGCTTCACCGCGGTCAAGATGAACGCCACCGCCGAACTCGACTGGATCGGCACCCCGAAGGCATTTGCCGAAGTGGTCAAGCGGGTCGAAGCCGCGCAGTCGCTCGGACTCGACGTCGGGCTCGACTTCCACGGTCGCGTCCACCGGCCACTCGCGCGCCAGCTGGCCAAAGCGCTGGAGCCGCTCGGCCTGCTGTTCCTGGAGGAGCCGCTGCTATCGGAGAACCATGAAGGGCTGGCGCAGATTGCAGCGATGACCTCGACTCCGATCGCGCTTGGCGAACGGCTCTACAGCCGCTGGGAATTCAAGCCGTTCTTCGAAGCCGGAGCGGTCGATATCATCCAGCCGGACCTGAGCCACGCCGGCGGGATTCTGGAAGTTCGCAAGATCGCGGCAATGGCCGAAGCCTATGATGTGGCGGTTGCCCCGCATTGCCCGCTTGGCCCGCTGGCGCTCGGCGCCTGCCTGCAAATCGCGACGTGCACGCCCAACCACGCCATCCAGGAAATCAGCCTTGGCATCCATTACAACACCGGCGGCCACGACTTGCTGAACTTCTGCACCAATCCCGAAGCGCTGACCCCGGTGGATGGCTATTTGCCGGTTCCGGAAGGCCCCGGGCTCGGGGTCGAAATCGATGAAGCGGCGGTCCGCGAAGCCGACAAGGACCGCCACCGCTGGCGCAACCCGATTTTCCGCACGCAAGATGGCGGCTTCGCCGAGTGGTGACGCGCTAGACTAATGGCATTTGAAGCGGTCGAACGGTTCCAGGCAGGCGGTGCAGCGCCACTGCGCCTTGCACGGAGTGGAGCCGAAGCGGCTGACTTCCTCGGTCTCGATTGAGCCGCATTGCGGGCATTGCGCGGTCGGCGAAGCGCCGGGCGGGGCGATGCCGTAAGCGAGCAGCCGGTCGCGCCCGCGCTGGCTGATCCATTCGGTCGTCCACGGTGGAAACAGCACCCGCTGGACGAAGACGTCGTGGAATCCGGCCTGGTCGAGCGCATCGCGGATGTTCTGTTCAATCGCCTGCGTCGCCGGGCAACCGGTATAGGTCGGGCTGATCAGCACGCGCGGCGGGTCCGAGCGTATGCCGCGCACTATGCCAAGGTCGGTGATGGTGAGAACCGGAATTTCCGGATCGGGCACGGTTTCGAGCACGGCCATGATCGCCGCTTCGTCAAGTATCGTCGCCACCCCGCCCATCGGCCGGTTCTACACCCGTTCCAGCGCCAGCGCGATTCCCTGGCCAACGCCGATGCACATGGGCGCGAGCGCGAGTTTGCCGCCGGTGCGTTGCAATTCTTCGGTGGCGGTCAGCGCCAGACGCGCACCCGACATGCCGAGCGGATGACCAAGCGCGATCGCGCCGCCGTTGGGGTTCACTCGCGGATCGTCGTCGGCGATGCCGAGCTGGCGAAGGACCGCGAGCCCCTGCGCCGCGAAAGCTTCGTTCAGTTCGATCACGTCGAAGTCGGATATCGTCACTCCAAGTCGCTTCATCAGCTTTTCAGAAGCCGGGGCGGGGCCGATACCCATGATGCGCGGCGAAACCCCGGCCACGGCAGCGCCAAGCACCCGCGCCCGTGGGGTCAGGCCATTGCGCTTCGCAGCGGCTTCCGAGGCGATGACGATGGCCGCGGCGCCGTCGTTGACGCCCGAGGCATTGCCGGCGGTGACGGTACCGTCCGTGCGAACGATCGGCTTGAGTGCCGCAAGCTTGTCGATGCTGGTCAGGCGCGGATGCTCGTCCGTGTCGACGATGATGGGATCGCCTTTGCGCTGCGGAATCTCGACCGCGACGATCTCCGCCGCGAGCCGACCATTGGCCTGCGCCGCTGCAGTCTTTTGCTGCGAGCGCATCGCGAACGAATCCTGGTCTCCGCGCGAAATCTGGAAGTCCTGGGCGACATTCTCGGCGGTGCTCGGCATGGTGTCGTCGCCATAGGCCTCGCGCAGCTTGGGATTGACGAAGCGCCAGCCGATCGTCGTGTCGTAAATCTCGGCATTGCGATCGAAGGCGCTGGTCGCCTTGGCCATCACGAACGGGGCGCGGCTCATGCTTTCGGAGCCGCCGGCAATGATCAAATCGGCATCGCCGCCGCGGATCGCGCGCGCTGCCATCGCCACTGCGTCCAACCCCGACCCGCACAGGCGGTTGAGAGTTACGCCACCCGCACTGTCGGGCAAGCCGGCCAGCAGCCCGGCCATCCGCGCCAGGTTGCGATTGTCTTCGCCCGCCTGGTTAGCGCAGCCGAGGATGACATCGTCGAGTTCGGCCCAATCGACGCCGGGATTGCGTTCGATCAGTGCACGGATCGGGATGGCGGCGAGGTCGTCGGCGCGAACGCTGCTGAGCGCGCCGCCGTAACGTCCGATCGGGGTGCGAATGGCGTCGCAGATAAAGGCTTCGGTCATTGGGTTCAAAGCACCCCGCGCCGCACCTGGTCGAGCTCGATGCTTTCGAACAGCGCTTTGAAATTGCCTTCGCCGAAGCCTTCGTTGCCCTTGCGCTGGATGATTTCGAAGAAGATCGGCCCGATCACATTCTGGGTGAAAATCTGCAGCAGCAGGCCCTGCCCCTCGGTCGGCGCGCCGTCCATCAGGATGCGGCGCTTTTCGAGTTCGGGGATGTCCTCATCATGCCCTTCAATGCGCGTCGGGAGCATCTCGTAATAAGTGTCGGGCGTATCCTGAAACGGAATGCCGCGCGACCGAAGGACATCGACCGCTTCGTAAATATCGCTGGTGCCAAGCGCGATATGCTGGATGCCCTCACCCTTATATTCGCGCAGGAATTCTTCGATCTGGCTTTTGTCGTCCTGGCTTTCGTTGAGCGGGATTCGGATCTTGCCGCATGGGCTGGTCATCGCCTTGGAAAACAGGCCGGTCTGCTTGCCCTCGATATCGAAGTAGCGGATCTGGCGAAAGTTGAAGAGCCGTTCGTAAAAATCCGCCCACACCGCCATGCGCCCGCGATTCACGTTGTGCGTCAGATGGTCGATGTACGTCAGCTTCGAATCCGCCTGCGCCATCCGTTCGCGCCAGTCGGGATGATAATCGAAGTCGACTTCGTAGATCGAACCGTTGTCGGCATAGCGATCGACGAAGAACAGGCGCGATCCGCCAATCCCCTCGATCGCCGGAATGTCGAGTTCGCCATCGCCCTTGCCGATCTGAACGTCGGTCGCGCCGAGCGTGAGCGCGCGGGCATGGGCCGCCTTGGCATCCTTGACCCGGAACGCCATCGCGCAGGCGCTTGGGCCGTGGTCGCGGGCATAATCCTCGGCATAGCTGCCCGGTTCGGCGTTGATGATGAAGTTGCAGTCGCCGTGCTTGTGCAAAGTGACGTTCTTCGACTTGTGCCGGGCGATCTCGGGAAAGCCCATCTTGGTGAACAGCGAGCGCAGAAGCTCGATATCCGGCGCGGTATATTCGACGAACTCGAACCCGTCGGTGCCCATCGGGTTGGCGAATCCGGTGACGGTATTTTCCTCCACGGTCGTGGCCATGCTTGACTCCTTTGCGGCTCAACTGCTCCTGCGGACCGGGCATTTCAAGGGAGCGCCACGATGATCACGCCTCAAGGCTGGACGCTCGACCAAAGCGGCAAGGCCCTGACGCGCTCATTCGCCTTCGCGGATTTCAGCGAGGCGTTCGCCTTCCTGACGCGGGTCGCGCTGCACGCCGAGAAGGTCGATCACCACCCCGAATTCACCAGTTGCTGGAATCGCGTCGACTTTCGCCTGACCAGCCATGATGCGGGCGGTGTCACCGACCGCGATGTGAAGCTGGCGGGAGCGATCGGTCGATTAGCGAAGGACTAGTGTCATCCGAGCGCCGAAAAACGTTCGAATTCCTGCAGTCGGAAATTTCTCAACCCTCCGCGTCCGAAATGACGGGCCCATCGTCATTGGCGAGGCGTTATGATTATTGATCCCCGGCATCCCGGCTGGAAAGTAGGGAACTTCGATGAAACGCCATCCCCTGTTCGCCGCGGCCTCCGCGATCGGCAGCCTTGCGGCTCCGCCTTTGACTCAGGCCGCCTATGCCGATGCGAACCAGCAGCCGGTCGATGGCACGCCATATGTCCAGCCCGGATACGTCCAACCCGGGCATTCCGAACCGGGCTACGGAAGCCAGAATCCAGTCAGCCTCATCATCGATCAATTGCTAGGTGACCGCTATCCGTCGAGCGACCACGCTGCGGTCTCCGTCTGCGCAAGCGCAGCGCTCAACCAGGCGGCGGCGAAGTTTCGAGTAAACGGCTACTCCGGCTACAGTGGCGGATACACCGGCTATCTTGGGGCCAATCGCCCGGGCGCTGCCCGCTACCCGGTCAACCCGCGAATGCGCGTCACGTCAATCACCGAAGTACAGCGCGGCAACGGCGAACTTCGCGTGAAGGGACTGATCGACAGCGGCATGACTCGGGACGCCTTCGGCTCACGGGCATATCAGGGCGTTGGCAATGGCGGTCAGCCCTATGCCAACCGCTATCCAAGCGCGAACGACCTGTCATTCCGTTGCAATGTCGATTCAAGCGGACGGATCACCAGCCTTCGTGTCGAGCGCAATACGACGACTTACCGCCGCTACTAAGCCTGTGAAGACGCCACGCCGATGGCGAAGAGGGCGCTCGAACCACATTAACGAAAGCCCGCAGCTTTCCGCGATGGAGCGAACGCTGCCACCAGCGGCACCCAACCCCGGAGTTAACCACATATGCTTACCCTTTCGCAGCGTGACTGGCGGACAAGCTCCATCCAACGCTCGCAAATCGGCGAGCGGATAAGTTAACCTGGAGTGGGGCGATGAACGGGTTAAGATTAATTATCCGGAGCCGGCATGGCGCGACTGCAATCGAATATGCGCTGATCGCGTCGCTGATTGCGATTGCGGCGATGGTCGGCATGCGCAACATCGGCACCAAGATGGACGTCATGTTCAACAATGTTTCCAATCATCTGTGATCGGCGCCGATTGCTGGCCATTGATCGTTCAGGGATCCGATGAAATAAGCGCGTCCATGAACCGTTCGTTCGCCTTGCAAATTCCGACTCGCTCCGCCCTCGCGGCGCTGGCCAGTTATTATTATCTGACGGAGGCCGGAACGGACTGACGCTCTAGCGACAGACGACCAGCCTCCGACCCGCCAGCGCCATGCTCGGCGGGTTTTTTATTGCCCCTATGAGTTCAAGGAACACCAATGCGCCGGGACCCGATCAACACGGATCAGCCACCAGCGAGATGGCGCAATTATGTTGTGCCGCAATGCTGGACCGCGTTTTCCGCCGAGGACCATGCGGTGTGGGACCTGCTGTTCGCGCGCCAGGTCGAATTGCTCGGGTCGCGGGTAGTTTCGCCATTCCTGGAAGGGATCGACCTGCTGCGCCTGTCGCACCCCGGCATTCCCGAGCTGGCCGAGCTCAACGCGATCCTGGTGCCGCGCACCGGCTGGCGCACCGTTGCCGTGCCGGGCCTGGTCCCGGACGACATTTTCTTCGCAATGCTGAGCGAGCGCATTTTCCCCGTCGGCAATTTCATCCGCACGCGCGAACAGCTCGACTATCTCGAAGCACCCGATTGCTTCCACGATTTGTTCGGCCACGTGCCGATGTTCGCGGATCACGATTTCGCGGAAATGGCGTGCCATGTCGGGAAACTGGGCGTGGCCGCGATCGCGGCGGGAGAGGGCGAGCGCGTTGCCCGAATTTATTGGCATAGCGTCGAATTCGGTTTGGCGATGGAGCAGGGCGAGCTCAAGATTCTGGGCGCGGGCCTGGCTTCCAGCTTCGGCGAATCGCATTTCAGCCTCGAAAGCGGCGAGGTCGAGCGGCTGCCATTCTCGGTCGGCAAAGCGGTCAACACGCCCTATCGGCACGACGCCTTCCAGCCCCGCTATCTGGTTTCCAGGTCGCTCCAGCAGACCGTCGACGAAGTGACGGCGACGAGCGCGCAGGAATTGCTGTCGCTGTGAAGTCTGCGCTCGAACGAACGAACTGGATGGCTTCGCTGCGCTCGCAATGACGGCGCGGTGCGTTATAGCCGGCTCATGGCCGATCAGCCGACCATCGGCGAATATCGCAGCGGGCACGATCCGCGCACGTTGCGCGACGCGCTCGGCTGCTTTGCGACGGGGGTGACGGTCGTCACGTGTCTGGGCGACGATGGCCAGCCCGCCGGACTAACCGTCAACAGCTTCACCTCGGTATCGCTTGATCCGCCACTGCTGCTGGTATGCCTGCACAAGGCCGCGTCGAGCGCGGCGGCGCTGATCGGCGCCGAGCGGTTCGCGATCAACGTGCTGCAGACCGGCCAGCAGCCGGCGTCGATCCGCTTCGCGGCGCGGGACGAGGACCGTTTCGGCGACACCCAATGGTCGTGCGGCGAGACGGGGGCGCCGATCCTCGCCGAATCGCTTGGCGTGTTCGAATGCGAGCGCTTCGCGGTCTATGATGGCGGCGACCACCACATCCTGGTCGGGCAAGTGATCAAGGCCAGCTTCGATGGCGGGCTCGATCCGTTACTGTTCTTCCGCGGAAGCTATCGCCGGCTTCACTTCGACTAGCAGTCGGCGGCGGCAACGGTTAGTCACCCGGCCATGCTTGCACTCGATTTCATCAAGGCCAACCGCGAGACGGTTGAACGCGCAATCCGCGACAAGGGCGTCGATCTCGACCTCGCGCGGTTGATCGAGCTCGATACGCAGGTTCGCGCCGCTAAGACCGGGATCGATGGCCTGCGGGCCGAACGCAATGCGGTCAGCGCCCGGTTCAAGGACGCTTCGCCCGAGGAAAAGGCCGAGCTGGGACGGCAGGCGAAGGACGCCGGAGCCAAGGCCTCGGCGCTCGAAGGTGAGCTTGCGGGCGCCGAGGCCGAGCTCAAGGCGCTCATGCTCAAGCTGCCCGGCATTCCTTATGAAGGAGCTCCGGTCGGACCCGACGAAAGCTCCAACCAAATCATCCGCACCGAGGGATCGCCGCCGGCGTTCGATTTCAACCCGCTCGACCATGTCGCGCTGATCGAAAAGAACGACTGGGCCGATCTGTCGCGAGTGACGCAGATTGCCGGGTCGCGCACTTATTGCCTCAAGGGACGGCTGGCGCTGCTTGAAATGAAGCTGATGGCGTGGGCGATGGAAACCATCGCGGATGAAGGCTTCACGTCGATCACGGTGCCGGCGATCGCGCGCGAACAGGCGTTTCTCAACCAGGGTCAGTTCCCGGGGCACAAGGATGAGACTTACGAGCTGCCCAACGACGATCTGTGGCTGGCCGGCACCGCCGAAGTGGTGCTGACCTCACTTCATTCGGGAGAGATCGTCGAGAACGACCGGCTGCCGGTCCTTTACGCCGGCTATTCGCCCTGCTTCCGGCGCGAGGCGGGGAGCGCGGGCAAGGACGTGCGCGGACTGCTGCGCGTCCACCAATTCGCCAAGGTCGAGCAATATGTAGTGTGCGAAGCCGATGACGAACAATCGGCCAGCTGGCACGCGCGCCTGCTCGAACTTGCGGAGTCCCTGCTCCGCAAGCTCGAAATTCCCTATCAGGTGATCGAGACTTCGACCGGCGACATGGGGCTTGGCAAATATCGGATGAACGATATCGAGAGCTGGGTGCCGAGCCTCGGCAAGTATCGCGAAACCCACAGCTGCTCGACGCTTCACGACTGGCAGGCGCGGCGCGCCAACATTCGTTATCGTGACAAGGACGGCAAGGTGCGGTTCGCGCACACGCTCAACAATACCGCGCTGGCAAGTCCGCGAATCCTCGTGCCGCTGCTGGAGAACCACCAGACCGCAGACGGGCGGGTGAAGCTGCCCCAAGCGATGCAGGACTTGATGGGCAGCGAGTACCTCTGAGCGGGGAGGCGCCTTCAGGCCTCGCCCGGCTGCGGGAAATTGCGGCCCAAGGCACCCGCGTCTGGCGCAGCTTTGGCCACCAGCGGCCACGCGGGCCGGACGACGGGCCGCCGATAATGGTCATCCCCGGTTTTCTCGCCGACGATCGCACGACGCTGGAGCTTCGGCGGGCGTTGGCGGAAGCCGGATTTCGAGTCCATCCGTGGCGGCAGGGGATGAACTGGGGCGCGCGTTCCGACACGCTCGACCGGCTTCGGCATGCGGTCGAGCAATGCAGCGATGGCGAGCCGCTGGTGCTGGTCGGATGGAGCCTTGGCGGCCTGTACGCGCGGGAGATTGCGCGGGCGGAGCCGCGGCGGGTGCGTGCGGTGGTAACGCTGGGGTCACCGGTGTGGGGCGACCGGCGGCGCTTCACCAATGTGTGGAAACTGTACGAGCGAGTTGCCGGCCATCCGGTCGACGATCCGCCGATCAGCGACCGGCCGGAAAAGCCGCCGGTGCCGACACTGGCGATCTGGGCGAGCCGCGACGGTATTGTCGCCGCACCCTCCGCGCGCGGGACCGAGGCGACTCGCGATAAGGCTGTCGAGGTTCATTCGACTCACATGGGGCTTGCGGTGTCGCGCAAGCCAACACGCCGGGTTGCCGCGGAAATCCGCGCTTTCCTCGATGAAATCGAAGGCGCCGAGTCGCGCGATTGACTCTTGGGCGGGACTCGCCGGATAAGAACAAAACAAGAACTTGAATGTTGTGAGTCGTGTGGCAGGAGGATTATCCTTGGTCGCCGGCGGAGCTGTCTTCGAACGCTCCGGCCCGGCTGAAATCCGTTCAGGAAGCAACCTGGGCGGGGACTGGGCCTTGCCCGCATATCCGGCACCGACGCTGTGCGAAATTTTTGCCGAGCGCCCGCGTGACGGGGGTTGGGCCGGTTTTTTGTTGCGGCAATACGATCCCGCGCGGCCGGTGCTGTGGGTGCAGCAGCGCATGGCAATCCTGGAAAGCGGGCGAATTCATCCGCCGGGCCTCCCCCCAACCCCCTTCATCCATGTCGAGGCGCGCGATGCCCGCGACGCGCTGTGGGCGATGGAGGAAGGGCTAAGGTGCGCCGCTTTGTCCTGCGTCATCGGCGAAATCTGGGGCGACCCCCAGGCGCTCGACTTCACTGCGTCGCGGCGGCTGGCAGTCGCGGCGGAGCGGTCGGGCGTGCCGTGCTGGCTGGTGCGGCTGGGCGGACAGGCGACGTTGAGCGGCGCCCGGATGCGGTGGCGGATCGCCAGCGCGCCATCGCTCAGCCATCCATTCGATCCGCGCGCATCGGGCGCGCCGGCCTGGCATGCCGAGCTGTTCCGGGCGCGCGGCTCACCGCCGGGACAATGGGTAATCGCCCATGAATCGAGTGCTTTCCATCTGGTTGCCGGCACTGGCGATCGAACGCTGGAGCAAACGCACCGGCGGCGCGCCTGACGCCTGTCCTGAGCAAAGTCGAAGGGCGCCGGTCGTCCTGACCGTCGAGGGGCCGCACGGACCGATCATCCACGCCGCCACCAGCGCCGCCGCCGAACGCGGAGCGCGGCCCGGCACCCGTCTGACCGACGCCCGGGCACTCGACCCGGCGCTGGTGGCAGTGCCAGCCGATCCCGCTGGCGATGAAGCGCTGATGCAGCGGCTTGCGAAATGGGCAAGCCGCTGGTCGCCGCTGGTCGAAGCCGATGGCGCCGACGGGCTTCGGCTCGACATCAGCGGAGTTGCGCATCTGTTCGGCGGCGAAGAGGGGTTGGCCAACGACGTGCGCACTCGGTTCGCGGCAATGGGGCTGAGCGCGCGCGTTGCGATTGCCCCGACTGCCGCGGCGGCGTGGGCGCTGGCGCGTTATCCGGCGGCAACGCTCGATCCGCTTCCTGTCGCCGCATTGCGGCTCGACGAGGGGACCGTGCGGACGCTCGAGCGGCTGGGGCTGAAGACCGTCGGTGCGCTTCTCAACATGCCACGAGTGGCGCTGGCACGGCGCTTCCGTGACGCCGAAAATGTCATCGACAAGCTCGACCGGATGCTCGGACGGAAGCCCGAACCGCTGACCACCGCGCCGGACAAGCCGATGCCGCGAGCCGCGCTGCGCATGGCAGAACCGGCGACCCACGCCGAAGCGCCGGTCCAGGCGCTCGAACGCCTGATCCCCGGCCTCGTCCGCCAGCTTCAGGAGCGCCACCTTGGCGCCCGGCAGCTGTCGCTGATTGGTTATCGGGTTGACGGCAGTATCGCCGAAGCCTCGGTCGCCACGACCATCCCCAGCCGCGATCCCGCGCATTTGCAGCGCTTGCTGGCCGACAAGGCCGCGGCGCTCGATCCCGAATTCGGCTTCGATGCATTTGCGCTGGAGGCGGGGTGGACCGAGCCGCTTGATGCGGCGCAGGACAGCCTGGTCGAGGAACCGCCGGGATCAGGCGAGGTCGCGCAGCTGATTGACCGGCTGACGGTGAAGCTTGGCCCGCGGCGCGTCCAGAAGCCGCAGCCGATGCAAAGCCATTTCCCGGAACGCGCAAGTGGGTGGAAATCCGCTGTTTCGTCATCGCGAGCAGCGCAGCGACGCGGCGATCCAGAACTGGATTGCGGCGCTCCGCTCGCCATGACCGCGAGGCCGCAACGGCTGCTTGATCGGCCCGAAGCAATCGACGTCATCTATGCCACGCCCGAAGGCCTGCCGCGCCGTTTCATGTGGCGCCGGGCAACGCATGACATTGCGCGGGTCGAAGGGCCGGAACGGATCGCCCCCGAATGGTGGCGGCAACAATCGTCGGCGCGGCTGCGCGATTATTATCGCGTCGAGGATACCGCCGGGCGCCGCTACTGGATTTATCGCGAAGGGCTAGTCGGCGATGGGCGCGGCGGCGTCCCCGCCTGGTTCATCCACGGGCTGTTCGGCTGATGCCCGAAAAATCGATCTTCTCCCGGCTTAAAATCGTGCGGACGGACGACATGCCGCCACCGCCGATCAAGCCGTCGCAATATGTCGAGCTTGGCGTCGCTTCGCCCTTTTCTTTTCTGCGCGGTGCGTCGGATGCGACCGAACTGGTGCTGGCCGCGCTTGGTCACGGCTATGACGCAATCGGCATTGCCGACCGTAATACGCTGAGCGGCGTGGTGCGCCTGCACAGCGCGTGCAAAGGTGCTGGATTGAAGCCGCTGATCGGTTGCAGGCTGGACCTGAACGACGCGCCGAGCCTGCTTGCCTATCCCCTCGACCGCGACGGTTACGGCCGTCTGTCGCGATTGCTGAGCCTGGGCAAGATGCGAAGCCCGAAGGGTGAATGCGACCTGTCGTTGGGCGACGTTGCCAAGCATTCCGAGGGCATCGCCTGCATTGCCTGGCCGCAAGACAATCTCGACTCTTTCGCGGCCGCATTGCCACGGCTTCGCGCGGCTTTGCCGTCGCTTCGCCATATTGCCGCAAGCTGGCTGTATCGCGGCGGCGATGCGGCGCGGATCGAGCGGCTCGACCGGCTGGCGCGGGCGCACGGCTGCTCCATCCTCGCGACCAATGACGTCCATTACCACGCCCCCGAGCGCCGGCCGTTGCAGGACGTCATTACCTGCATTCGCGAAAAGGTGACGATTACGAATGCGGGATATTTGCTCAATCCCAATGCCGAACGACATCTGAAGCCGCCGGCGGAGATGGCGCGGCTGTTTGCGCCTTGGCCGCACGCGATCGAAGCGTCTCGCGCCTTCGCCGATGCGCTCAACTTCAGTCTTGACGAACTGCGTTACGAATATCCCCGCGAAACGGTGCCGGACGAACGTTCGCCGCAGCAGCATTTGGAGCATCTGACTTGGCAGGGCGCCCGTGGCCGCTGGGGGGAACGCATTCCGTACCAGGTGCTGACCCAGCTCAATCACGAACTGGCGCTGATCGATAAGCTCGATTTTGCGCGTTATTTCCTGACCGTCCACGACATCGTCGCCTTCGCGCGCAGCCTCGATCCGCCGATCCTGTGCCAGGGGCGCGGCAGCGCGGCCAACAGCGCGGTCTGTTATTGCCTGGGCATCACCGCGGTCGACCCGGCGACCAGCGACCTGTTGTTCGAACGGTTCATTTCCGAGGAACGCAAGGAGCCGCCCGACATCGACGTCGATTTCGAGCATGAGCGGCGCGAGGAAGTGATCCAGCACATCTACAATAAATACGGCCGGAATCGCGCCGGGATCGCAGCCACCGTGATCCATTATCGCCCACGTTCGGCAATCCGCGAAGTCGGCAAGGTGATGGGCCTATCCGAAGACGTGTGCGCGGCGCTGGCCTCGACCATCTGGGGCAGCATGGACCCCAAGCTGGAGGATTCGCGCGCCAACGATGCCGGGCTCGACCTTAACGACCCGCATCTTCGGCGAACCATGAAGCTGGCCGAGCAATTGATCGGCATGCCGCGCCATTTGTCGCAGCATGTCGGCGGCTTCATCCTGACCGAGCGGCCGCTGACCGAGACGGTGCCGATCGGCAATGGCGCAATGGCCGACCGCACCTTCATCGAATGGGACAAGGACGACATCGACGAGCTTGGCATCCTCAAGATCGACGTGCTGGCGCTGGGCATGCTGACCTGCATCCGCAAATGTTTCGACCTCGTGCGGAAACATCATGGCGAGGATTGGGACCTGGCGTCGGTCCCGCAGGAAGTGCCGCAAGTTTACGACATGCTGTGCAAGGGCGATTCGTTGGGCGTGTTCCAGGTCGAAAGCCGGGCGCAGATGAACATGCTGCCACGGCTTCGGCCGCGCTGCTTCTACGACCTCGTCATCGAAGTCGCGATCGTCCGCCCGGGCCCGATCCAGGGCGACATGGTCCACCCTTTTCTGAAGCGGCGAAGCGGCAAGGAAGCGGTGACCTTCCCCTGCCCCGATCCCGCGCATGGCGAGGCCGACGAGCTGGAAAAGATCCTTGGCCGGACGCTCGGCGTGCCGATCTTCCAGGAGCAGGCGATGAAGATCGCGCTCGACGCCGCCCGGTTCACCGCAGCGGAGGCCAACCAGCTGCGCAAGGCCATGGCGACGTTTCGCTCGCGCGGAACGATCGAAACTCTTCAGGATAAGATGGTCGGGCGAATGGTGGAGCGCGGCTACGACCCCGATTTCGCCCAGCGCTGCTTTGACCAGATCAAGGGGTTTGGCGAATATGGCTTCCCCGAAAGCCACGCGGCGAGCTTCGCGCACCTCGTCTACGTGTCGAGCTGGCTCAAGTGGAAATATCCGGCGGCGTTCGCGGCCGGCTTGCTCAATTCGCAGCCGATGGGATTTTACGCACCGGCCCAGATCGTCCGCGACGCCCGCGACCATGGCGTTGAAGTGCGCGAAGTGGACGTCAATTGCAGCGACTGGGACTGCACTCTGGAGCCCAATAACGACCCCATTCTCCGGCTTGGCTTGCGCCAGGTCGACGGGCTGCAGCGCGACTCCGGGGAGCGCGTGATCGCGGGCCGGCCTTATGCAGCGGTGGAGGAACTGCGTAGCCGCGGCGGCGTGCCGGTGCATGCGATCCAGCGGCTTGCCGCCGCCGACGCGTACCGGTCGATAGGCCTCGACCGCCGCTCCGCGCTGTGGGATTCACGCGCGCTCAAAACGGCGCCCGACCTGCCGCTGTTCACTTATGCCGAGGAACGCGACGAAGGCTCCGAAACGGCGCCCGCGAAACTTCCGGAAATGCCGCTGTCGGAGCATGTCGTGAACGATTACCAGACGATCCGCTTGTCGCTGAAGGCGCATCCGATGCGTTTCCTTCGGGCGCATTATGCGGGCCGGAAGTTCGTCACTGCCGAACAGTTGCACACCGCCAGGGACGGTAAGCGCCTGTCGATTGCCGGGCTGGTGTTGATTCGCCAGCGGCCGGGAAGCGCCAAGGGCGTGGTGTTCATCACCATCGAGGATGAAACCGGAGTGGCCAATCTCGTCATCTGGCCGGACGTGTTCGAAAAACAGCGCAAGATCGTGATGGGCGCGCGGCTGGTCGCAGTTCACGGAATCATCCAGCGCGATTCGGATTGCGGCGTGATCCATGTCGTTGCCCGGCGGCTCGAAGACGATACCGACATGCTCCGCCACCTCAGCGACGAAGCCGTGCCTTCGACGCTTGCCCAGGGCGATGGAGCGGGCAGCTGGCGGCCGCCAGCAGCGCGTCACCCGCGCGACGTCAAGATCATTCCAAAAAGCCGCGATTTCCACTGACTTGAGGCCAGCCGCCCGCCGCGAACTAATATTTGCCATAAAATGGCTTTATTCCAGCAGCATGACGCCAATCATGAAACGCTTGATCCTTGCTTTGACCGCCGTATCCATCGCGGTCCCAGCCGCCGCCGCGCCGATCGAAGGGCTGTGGCGCAACCCCAGCGGAACCGCGATCATCGCTGTCGCGCCGTGCGGCAACGCATTGTGCGGCACCGTCGCCTGGGCATCCGAACGCGGCCAGCGGGAAGTCGCCCGCAACGCCCCGAAAGTCGTCGGCAACACAGTGCTGACCGGACTGCGGCCAAGAGACGGCGGTTACAACGGCAGCCTCTACATCCCCGACGACAACATCCGCGTGTCGGCCAAGCTGCACTTGCTCAACCACCAGCAGCTCAAGCTGACTGGCTGCGCCGTCATGGGGCTTTTCTGCCGGTCCCAGGTGTGGACTCGAGTCCAGCGGCTGCCCGGCTAGCGCCTCAGGCCGTGGGCCCAGCAAAGCGCCCTTCGAGCACCGCCGCCTGAAGGGCGGCAATTTCGTCCGACCAGTAACGGTCCTTGTCGAGGTGCGGCGAATGCAGCCGGACGGCCGCATAGACCTTCTGCAACGCCGGACTGGTTTTCAGCGGGGCATGGTAATCGATGCCCTGCGCACCGGCGATCAGCTCGATGGCGACGATGCCCGCGGCGTTGCGTGCGATCTGCACCGCCTTGCGCGCCGCGATCGGGGCCATCGACACATGGTCTTCCTGCCCCGCCGAAGTCGGAATTGAATCGACGCTGGCGGGGAAGGCGAGGGTTTTGTTTTCGCTCACCAATGCGGCCGCCGTCACTTGGGGAATCATCAAACCTGAATTGACTCCGCCATCGTCGGTCAGGAACGCTGGCAGCCGGCTCATCTTGGGATCGACCAGCACCGAAGTACGTCGTTCGCTAAGCGAACCGACTTCGCACAGCGCCATCGCGATCATGTCGGCGGCAAAGGCGATTGGCTGGGCGTGGAAATTGCCGCCGCTGATCACGTCGCCATCATCGGGAAACAGAATCGGATTGTCGGTCACTGCCCCGGCTTCGATTTCGAGCGTGCGCGCCGCATGATTGAGCAGGTCGAGACTGGCGCCCATCACCTGCGGCTGGCAGCGGAAGCTGTAGGGGTCCTGCACCCGGTCGCAATCGTGATGGCTGCAATTGATGTCGCTGTGGTCAAGCAGCGCGCGGAGACGGCGCGCCGCTTCGATCTGGCCTGGCTGGCCACGAACCGCGTGAATTCGCGGATCGAACGGCGCCATGCTGCCCATCAGCGCATCAACCGACAAAGCCCCGGCCAAAATTGCCGCGTCGAACACCCGCTGGCCGAGGAACAATGCGTCGAGCGCAATTGCAGTCGACGCCTGCGTCCCGTTGATAAGCGCCAGGCCTTCCTTCGGCCCAAGCGTGAGCGGATCGCGACCAAGCCGCTGGAGCGCGTCGGCGGCGGGCAGAGTTTCGCCCGCAACGTCGATCCGGCCATGACCCATCAGCGCGGCGACCAGGTGGGCGAGAGGCGCAAGGTCGCCCGATGCGCCAACGCTGCCCTGCGACGGGATAACCGGCATCGCATCCTGGTCGAGCAATGACTGAAGTGCATCGATCACTTCGCGCCTGACCCCGGAATAACCGCGCCCAAGGCCAAGCAGCTTGAGCACAATCATCAGCCGCACGACGTGGCGCGGCAACGGGTCGCCAATCCCGGCGCTGTGGCTGAGAATCAGATTGCGCTGCAGATCGGCAAGCTTCTCAGCGGGAATGCGCGTCTGCGCGAGCAGCCCGAAGCCGGTGTTGACGCCATAGACCGTGCGTCCGTCGGCAACGATCCGGTCGACCGCCTCGGCGGCCTTGTCGATGCGCGTCAGGGATGCGTCGTCGAGATGCGCGGAATGCCCAAGCCAGACATTGCGCAGCGTCGCGAGATCGACTGCTTCAGGATCGAGGATAAGCGGCATTGCGACCGCGTCTAGGAGGTTTTCGGCGGTCCGGCGAGCATCGGCAGGTCGAGCCCCTGTTCGCGCGCGCAATCGATGGCAATTTCGTAGCCGGCATCGGCGTGGCGCATGACCCCCGTTGCGGGGTCGTTCCACAGCACCCGTTCCAGCCGCCGCGCGGCATCGTCGGTGCCGTCGGCGACGATCACCATGCCGGCGTGCTGGGAATAGCCCATGCCGACCCCGCCGCCGTGGTGAAGCGACACCCAGGTCGCGCCGCTCGCCGTGTTGAGCAGAGCGTTGAGCAGCGGCCAGTCGGACACCGCATCACTGCCGTCCTTCATGCTTTCGGTCTCGCGGTTGGGCGAGGCGACGCTGCCGCTGTCGAGATGGTCGCGTCCGATGACGATCGGCGCCGAAACCTCGCCGTTGCGCACCATCTCGTTGAAGGCGAGGCCGAGCCGATGGCGCTGACCCAGGCCGACCCAGCAAATCCGCGCGGGCAATCCCTGAAACGCAATCCGTTCGCGCGCCATGTCGAGCCAGCGATGGAGGTGCGGATCGTCGGGGATCAGTTCCTTCACCCGCTGGTCGGTGCGGTAGATGTCCTCCGGATCACCGCTCAGCGCGACCCACCGGAACGGACCGACGCCGCGGCAGAACAGCGGGCGGACATAGGCGGGAACGAAGCCGGGAAAGTCGAACGCCCGCTTCACTCCGGTGTTGAGTGCTTCCTGGCGAATGTTGTTGCCGTAATCGAACGTCGGCACGCCCATGTCCTTGAACGACAGCATCGCTTCGACGTGGCGGGCGATTGATATTCGTGCGGCCTGAGCAACGCCGGCGGGGTCGCGTTCGCGCATCTCCTGCCACTTGGCGACGCTCCACCCGGCCGGGCAATAACCGTTGGCCGGATCGTGCGCGCTGGTCTGATCGGTCAGGGCATCGGGACGGATTCCGCGGGCGAGCATTTCGGGCACGATCTCCGCCGCATTGCCGAGCAGCCCGACGCTGGTCGGTTCGGTCGCGCTGCGAATAATCTCAAGGGCTTCGTCGATACTGGCCGCGCGGCGGTCGAGGTAGCGCGTCTCGAGCCGCTTTTCGATCCGGCTTTCCTGCACTTCAATGGCGATGCAATGCGCGCCGGCCATCGCCGCCGCGAGCGGCTGCGCGCCGCCCATGCCGCCAAGCCCGGCGGTCAGAATCCATTTGCCCTTGAGGTCACCGCCGTAATGCTGGCGGCCTATCTCGGCGAAGGTTTCGAACGTCCCTTGAACGATGCCCTGGGTGCCGATGTAAATCCAGCTGCCGGCGGTCATCTGGCCGTACATCATCAGCCCAGCGCGATCGAGCTGGTTGAACACTTCCCAATTGGCCCATTTGGGCACCAGGTTGGAATTGGCGATAAGCACGCGCGGGGCATCGGCGTGGGTTCGGAAGACGCCGACCGGCTTGCCCGACTGGACCAGCAACGTCTCGTCGGCCGCCAGCCGCTCCAGCGTTTCCACGATCTTGTCGTAGCATTGCCAGTTTCGTGCCGCGCGGCCGATGCCGCCATAGACGACCAGGTTCTGCGGGTCCTCGGCGACTTCATCGTCGAGGTTGTTCATCAGCATCCGTACCGCCGCTTCGGTGGCCCAGCTTTTGGCAACGATCTCGCTTCCTCGGCGGGCGCGAATATGGCGGCTGTTGTCACGGCGGTCGTCGGTCACGAAGGCGCCTTAGACATAAGCGCTGCCCGACCCAAGACTTGCCGGTCGAGCCACACCAGCACCTCGCCCACCACCACGAATGCGGCGGCGATGAGCGCCGCGTTGATCAAGCTGGACTGAAGGCCGATCTTGCCAACGTCCATGAACGGATAGGGATAGAGGCCGTCGCTCGCGCCACGCCCAAGCGCGTAAGCAAAATAGCCGATCGGATAGAGCGCCCACCACCACGGTGCGCTCCACCGCAACCGGCTATGCGGAGCGAAGACGAACCAGTAAAGCGTCATCGCGACCGGTGACACCTTGTGCATCAGCGTGTCGGCCACGAGTGCTCCGCCGGTCAGGTGGTAGAGCTTGGCCAGCAGCAGCGCGTAAACGATCCCGACCAACAGGATCGCGAGCGTAAGGCCGCCGAGCACGAAATCCGACAGCGGCTTGCCGAACGCAACGATGGTCATCGCGACGGCAACGGCGAGATTGGTCGTGATGGTGAAGAAGCGGGCGAGGATCCATAGCGTGGCAAGGGGATCATGGGTGCCGGCGTTGGTCACGGCGAAGCGAATGCCGAGCGCCGCCCAGCAGATCAGCGCCGTTAGCGCCGCCGCTGCTCTAGGCATCCAGGCCGGCAAACAGCCTCCGTTCCGGCCCCGGATGGCCAATCCAATACCCCAGCTCGGCGATCGATTCGATGGCCCACACGGCAAGGTCGGCCTGCTTGCCCGCCGCGATGCTGCCGACGCTATGGGCCAGGCCGAGCGCGCGCGCGGCGTTGATCGTCATTCCAGCGAGCGCTTCTTCCGGCGTCAGGCCGAACAAGGTGCAGGCCATGTTGATCGCCAAGGTCGGCGACAACAGCGGCGACGTGCCCGGGTTGCAATCGGTCGCGACCGCCATCGGCACGTGATGCTTACGGAGCAAGGCGACCGGCGGCTTGCGCTCCTCCTGCAATGCATAAAATGCGCCGGGCAACAGGACCGCGACGGTCTCGGCCGCGGCCATCGCCTTGGCCCCCGCTTCGTCGAGATGTTCGAGGTGGTCGGCGGACAGCGCGCGATAACGGGCGGCCAGCGCCGCGCCGTGCTGGTTGGACAATTGTTCGGCGTGCAGGCGCACGCGAAGGCCGTGGTGCGCCGCGGCCTTGAACAGCCGTTCGACCTCTTGCGGAGTAAACGCGATGGTGTCGCAATATGCGTCGATGCTGGTTGCAAAGCCCTGCTTGGCCGCCGCCGGAATCAGCTTGTCGACGATCTCCCCGACATAATGGGCGCGGCGATCGCGCTGGTCGGCGGGCAAGGCATGAAGTGCCAGCAGGGTCGGCACGACACGCACTGCTTCGCCCTCGCCGAGCCGATGCGCAATGCCGAGCAGGCGGAGCTCGCTTGCCGGATCGAGGCCATAGCCCGATTTGATTTCGACGGTGGTGCAACCGCCGCGCATCAACGCGTGCAGTCGCTGCCGGCTTTGAACGATCAGTTCGTCGTCGGAAGCAGCGGCGGTACGCTTGACGGTGGACGCGATTCCCCCGCCAGCCTGCGCGATGTCTTCATAGCTCGCCCCGGCGCGGCGCATCGCATGTTCGTCGGCGCGCGTGCCGCCGAAGACGAGGTGGGTGTGGCAATCGACCAGGCCGGGCGTCACCCACGCGCCGCCGAGCGCATCGACGCTGCGCGAGCGGAATCCGGCAAGTTCGGTGCGCTTGCCGACGCGCACGATCTTGCCATCGGCAATCGCGATCGCGCCGTTTTCGATCAGCCCCAGCGGATTGCCGGGGCTCTCCTCCAGGGTTGCGATATTGCAATCGACGAGCAGCCGGTCCCACATGTCCGTCGCCTTAGGCGAGCGGGGCTGCTAGCGTCAAAAGCATGGCGGGCGCTCTATCCCCTTGGCCCAATCTTTCCGAACTGGTGTCGAACGCTCACCAATCGGCTTCGGTCGGCCTGGTCGGAGCGCCACTTGGCGCCGGATCGGTCACGCCCGGCGCTTGCGACCTGGCACCCGAACGGCTCCGTTCGATTCTGCGCCGCATCGGCCGCTACGACGTCGAAACCAGCCGCGAACTCGATACACGCGTCCTCGACCGTGGAAATCTCGATGTGACGGGCCGGACCATCGAACAGGCCACGCCAATTATCCGTGAGGCGATTTCCGCCAGCGCGGCGGCACACGCGCTGACCCTGCTGATCGGGGGCAACAATGCCGTCACTCGCCCCGGAGTGCTTGGACTTGGACTCCCGCTCGATCGCGTCGGGCTGATCACGCTCGACGCCCATTTCGACATGCGCGACGTCGCTTCCGGACTGAGCAACGGCAATCCCGTGCGCGCACTTATCGCCGACGGTCTGCCGGGTGCGAATATCGCGCAAGTCGGGCTTGCCGGCTTCGCCAACAGCAGCGCCATGCATGCCGATGCGCTTGCGGCGGGCAATCTGGTGATCACCGCGGGCGAAGTCCGTACGGCTGGAATCGCCGCGGCGGTTAAGCGCGCGCTCAACCATGTCGGCCATTGCGAAGCGCTGGCGGTCGATTGCGACATCGACGTCATCGACCGCGCCCAATTTCCGGCCGCCCCGGGAGCGCGCCCGGGCGGCATGGATGCGCGCGATTTCTTCGCCGCGACCCGGCAGCTTGCAAGCGACCCGCGAGTGCGGCTGATCGACCTGACCGAATGGGATCCGCCGCTCGATCCCAGCGACCTCAGCGCGCTGACCGCCGGCCGCTGGCTGGCCGAGTGCCTCGCCGGTTTCGAGCAGCGCCCGGCCGCCTAGCCGGACCCGAACAGCTCCTTCAACTCGGATGGTCGAAGCTCGGGCGCGAGTTGGTCGTAAGTACATTGCGCAGGATCTTTGTCGGGCCGCCAGCGGAGGAACGCCGTGCCATGGCGGAAGCGCCGCTTGGTCACCTGGTCGTAGCGGACTTCGGCGACGAGCACGGGCTGCAGCGGCTCCCATTCCACCGATCGGTCGGTGCTCCAGCGGCTCGGCCCTCCCGGCGCGCTGCCGGTAAACCCCGGCGGCTTCACCAGCGCTTCGAGTTTGGCGGTGAGGGCTTCGCGTTCGCTGGCGGGGATCGCGGAGGTAAAGCCGACGTGGTTGAGCAGGCCGTCGGCGTCGTACAGTCCGAGCAGCATCGAGCCCACCAGCCGGACCTTGGCGGCATAGCGAAACCCGCCGACGACACAGTCCGCGGTGCGGTGCTGCTTGACCTTGATCATCGCCCGCTCGCCGGGGCGATATTCAAGGTCCACGCGCTTGGCGATAACCCCGTCCAGAGCGCCGCCACTGCGTTCAAGCCAGCCCAGTGCGATGTCGCGGTCGCGGGTCATCGGCGACAAGTGCAGGCCCGGACCGCCGTTCAGCGCCATGAACGTTTCAAGCTGCTTCCGGCGCTCGCCCAGCGGCTGATCGGCAAGCGAATTACCGTCGCGCGCGATCAGGTCGAACGCCATCAGTTCGGCCGGGGTTTGCGCCGCCAGCTTGCGCACTCGGCTCTCGGCCGGATGCAGGCGCATTTGCAGCGCATCGAACGACCAGGCGTCGCCGGCCGGGATGATCAATTCGCCATCCAGCAGGAAGCGCCGTTGATTCAGCGTCGCCAGCATCGCGACCACTTCGGGGAAATAACGCCCCAGCGGCTTGCCTGACTTGGACGTGAGCGTGACCGCGTCGCCGTCGCGTTGTGCAAGGCAGCGGAAACCGTCCCACTTGGGCTCGAACTGCCAGCCTTCGCCATCGGGCAGGTCGGCTGCAAGCAGCGCCTCCATCGGCGCAAATGCCAGTGTCGCTTCGGTCATTTGCAGACAATGGCCTGCACCTCGCAGTCGTTCCGTTGCGTCGGTAATGATGCCTGCTAACTTCGGCGACGTACAAGGGGGGAAGCCAAAGTGAATATATTCGACCCGGTCGCAGCGACCGCGCGCTACATCGATTCACTCGGTCCGGCGGCGCTTCAAAAGGCGCACGATTATACCGTCGGCAAAGAATGGATGCTGCTGTGGAACCTGGTGGTCGCGGCACTCGTCACCTGGCTGATCGTGCGTTCTGGCGTGCTCGACCGCGTTGCCGCCTTGCTTCCCGAACGGCGGCGCAACCTGCGCGTCCTCGTGGTGGCATTCGCTTATCTGATCATTTCGGAATTGCTGTCCTTGCCGTGGGCGCTTTACGCCGGCTGGTGGCGTGAAAAGGCTTATGGCCGAACCGCTCAGCCGCTTGGCGATTACCTTGGCCAGGCCGCGCTTGCGACGGCCATCAGCTCGGTCGTTATGGCGGTGTTCCTGACCGGCGTTTACTGGCTCATCCGGCGGTCGGGAAAGCAGTGGTGGGTGTGGGCCGGGGGTCTGACGGCGGCGACGCTGGCCTTTCTGATGCTGCTTGCGCCGGTCGTCGTCGAGCCGCTGTTCAACAAATATGAGGCGGTTCCGGCGGGCCAGGTCCGCGACGCCGTGGTCGGCATGGCGCAGCGCGCCGGAATCCCGCCCGAACGGGTGTTCATGTATAATGGCTCGCGCCAGTCGAACAATTTCACCGCCAACGCCGGCGGCATCGGCAGCACTGCGCGAGTGGCGATTTCCGACGTTGCCTTGAAGAATGCCTCGATCGACGAAGTGCGCGCAGTGACCGGGCACGAAATCGGCCATTATGTGCTCAAGCATACGTGGTGGGGCGTATTGTTGTTTTCGGTGATGGCGATGGTCCTGTTCTGGATCGCCGACCGGCTTTATCCGCGTTTCGCGGGATGGTTCGGCACCAGCGCGCCGTTGGTTGACCCGCGCGGTTTGCCCGTCCTCGCCTTCATGGTAACGCTGTTCGGGCTGGTCGCATCGCCGCTGCTCAATACCTTCTCCCGAACGATGGAAACGCAGGCGGACCGATACTCGCTACAAACCGAAAACCGGCCCGATGCGCTGTCAACCGCACTCGTGAAGACGGCGGAATATCGCTATCCCCGGCCGGGCGCGATCGAGGAACTGCTGTTCTACGATCATCCCTCGGTCGAAGCCCGGGTCCGCCAGGCGATGAACTGGAAAGCCGCGCATCCGGAACCGCCAACGCCCTAGGTGAAGCTTTCACATAGCCCGCTGCTGCTAGGGGGTTAGCTTGGCTGCTGCGCAAATGTGGAGTGGGCATGGCGGGGCAGCTCGTGATCGACAGCGGCGATACGGCGTGGATGCTGACGTCGACGGTGCTTGTGGTGCTGATGATCCTCCCCGGCCTCGCGCTTTTCTACGGCGGGTTGGTGCGGGCCAAGAACTTGCTGTCCGTGATGAGCCAGGTGCTCGGCATCGCAGCCATCGCGATCCTCACCTGGGTGCTATGGAACTACAGCCTGGCATTCAGCGCGGGCAACGGCATCACCGGCAACTTCGCCAAGGCGGGATTGCGTGGGATCGACGGCGACAGCGCGTGGGCCGTCGGAACGGCCGGGAAAGCGATCCCCGAACTGGTGTTCGTGGCGTTCCAGATGACGTTCGCGGCGATCACTGCGGCACTGATCATCGGCGCCCTTGCCGAACGCGTCCGATTTGTCGCGATCATGCTGTTTTCAGCGCTGTGGCTGACCCTCGTCTATGCTCCGATCGCACATATGGTGTGGGCGCCCGACGGATTGCTGTTCAAGTTCGGGTCGATCGATTTCGCCGGCGGCACCGTGGTCCACATCAATTCGGGGATCGCCGGTCTGGTGGGGGTCGCCTTCGCCGGGTCCCGCATCGGGCATTTAAAGGAAGCCATGCCGCCGCACTCGCTCGCGTTGACGATGGTCGGCGCCGGGCTGCTGTGGGTAGGATGGTTCGGATTCAACGCCGGCTCCGCACTGGAAGCGAACGGTCTCGCCGCGGTGGCCTTGATCAACACTTTGGTGGCGCCGGCGGCTGGCGCGCTCGCCTGGCTGGCACTTGAGCGGATCGTGTCGGGCAAGGCATCGATGCTTGGTGGGGCTTCGGGCATCGTTGCCGGCCTGGTCGCAATTACTCCGGCTGCGGGAGCAAGCGGTCCGATCGGCGCCATCCTCCTCGGCGGTGCGGCCAGTATTGCTTGTTATGGCTTCGTCGGCTCGCTCAAAAACCGCCTCCGGCTCGATGATAGCCTCGACGTCTTCGGGATCCACGGCCTCGGCGGGATCACCGGTTCGATTGGCACCGCGCTGGTCGCTTTGCCCGCGCTCGGCGGGCACGGTGGCGATGGCTACCGGCTCGGCCACCAACTGGTGGCGCAGCTGGCCGCGGTTGGGGTTGCCATCGCCTGGTCGGCGGCTGGGTCGGCACTGTGCTTCGGCGTCGTCCGGCTCATCATGCCATTGCGCCACGGACGCGATGCCGAGCGCGAAGGCCTCGACATCGCCGACCACGGCGAGCGCGCGTATAATTATTGATGACGGGCAGCGATGAGGCCCTTTTCCTGAAGCGCGGCCCGCATCGCTTGAACTTCCTTGATCAACATCTGGACTTCCGAACTGCCAGCGACCGGGCCGTCCTTCGCTTGCGCGTCACGGCCGACGAAAAAGCTGGCGAAGGTTGCCGTGATGTACCCGAAGGTGGCGAAGCCGTAGAGCGACAGGAGCACGGTTAGCACGCGTCCCTCACTCGTCGCCGGCCAATATTGGCTGCCGATGCTGGTCATCAACATCGCCGTCCACCACAGCGCATCGCCATAGGACGAGAAGCCGCCAGGGACGTCCCTTGCCGATTCAAAGCTCAACATGCCCGCAGCGCCGAGGCCGGTGACCAGCACAGTCAGGCCGGCGACGTAGCCAAAGCCGCGCCGCGCCAATGCCCGGCGAAGTGCGTTCATGCTCCGATTGGCCGTTCCGACGATGCGAACCAACCGAAAGCCGCGCAACGCCCGTGCCGCTCGCAAGAAGCTCAGTGCTCGGACCAGCCGCAGCGCCGGCGCGAACAAAGCGACGGCGGTCAGCCAGTTAACCTTTAGAAATGGCACTTTGCGGGGCGCCAACGTGAAACGCACGGCGAACTCGACGATGAATATGATCCAGATCGCGGTGCCTATCGTTTCAAGCAAGATGCTCGATCCGGCGGTGAGCTCGACCAGGACCAGCACCAGCCACACCAGTGCCAGGATCGCCATTGGGATTTGCACCCATTCGTCGAGCTGTCGCAGCGTTTTCCAGCGTTGCTGATCGGTCGTGGCCATTCTCTCGCCCTTCTCTGTGTCGCAGACCCACTAAGAACACGCGGACGCAGCCCCGGGTGCCGGGCAACAAAAAAGCCGCCCCGAAGGGCGGCTGATTGGTTGGTTGCGGGGGCAGGATTTGAACCTGCGACCTTCAGGTTATGAGCCTGACGAGCTACCGGGCTGCTCCACCCCGCGTCACCTATTATAGGCCTCAGGCGCCGGCACTGGCACCCGCCAGCCTGGCTGTCCTCCCGGCTTACGCCGGTCCGGGCGGCCGTTCGGCCTTGCGAAGCCTAAGGCTTCGGGGACCGTTGCCCGGAAATAAAAAGGCCGCCGCGCGGAAACCCGGCAGCGGCCTTGAAAACATCGTGAATGGGTTCCTTTGGCGCTGGCTTCAAAGCCTGGCGGCGACCTACTCTTCCATTGCTTAAGCAATAGTACCATCGGCGCTGTCCGGTTTCACGGCCGAGTTCGGGATGGGATCGGGTGGGTCACGGACGCTATGGCCACCAAGCTA
>JBDSGQ010000055.1:0-13591 GCA_039918915.1 Sphingomicrobium sp. | reverse complement strand
TGAGCGCCGACGATATCAAGATGTACATCCGCTACATCGCCGACTGGCGCCTGGGCCAGCTGCATCTGCCGCCGATTTACAAGGTCAAGGAACACCCGCTGCCGTGGCTCGCGCCGCTGCTCAACGGTGTCGAACACGCCAACTTCTTCGAAACCCGCGCCACCGAATATTCAAAGGCCGCAACCCGCGGCAATTGGAACGAAGTGTGGGACAGCTTCGACCGCCGCCAAAAAGCCAAGGGCGAGCCCGCCGCCAACGACGGCGCCAGCGCGGCCGGCGAGGGTCCGGATATGTTCGAGGCTGCGGGGGTGGCTGCGGAGTGAAGGTGCGCACGAGCTGAACTTGTTCGCGTTCACAATCATCACTGGTGTCGCAAGCCTTGTTGGATTTGCGATCCAGGTCTTCGACCTTTTTCCAAAATTCGCCCGATTCAGGAATGAGCTGTTACTATTTGTAAGCGGCCTGTTTTTTGGTTCGCTGCTATCAATGCTCACCGGGGTCCAAATTGCCCTTTCCGCTCCCCTTACACCGATGCAGCTGCTCATTGGTGCCGTGGCGTTGATCACGGCCTTTCTGATTGTAAGCGCCCGATACCAGACGGACGCCGACCATCGCGCCGAAACATATGTGATCAGCTTGGGCGGAACAATTCTACTGGTCCTGCTCGTTTTCTTTTACGGAGTGACGAGTTTGCCAGGTGGCCGGTCCCCAGCGCTCACCATCGACGAATACATTTCCCTCGCCGATCGGTCCAAAACGATTGGCAACCTCGATCATTCGATTGCTTTGCTCGAAGAAGCGCAGTCGCAATTCTCAAGCGATGACGTGCGCTACGCACGCTTGCAGTCACGAATTGATCAACTGAAAAGGTCGCAAGTGGATGATGCCTGCCGCGAAGCGGAGTGCCGGGCCGCTTGACGGCTAACGATAATTCAACAGGATGGTTGATGCCGAATTTGAATTCCTGAATGAAGGAAATGGACGATGGCGCTTCCGGCGGCTTACCTAACGAGTAGCAAAAATCTCCCTGCAATTCTCGATGCCATTCAGCAGGCGAAAGCGCCGGAACGGTTTACCGTAAGATTTCTACAATCGCTCGAGTTCAAAGCTTCATCTGATCGACTCGTCATCGGTGTCCTGAAAGCACTTGGCTTTCTCGATGATCAAGGGAAGCCCACTTCCCGCTACTTTGCTTACCTCGACAAAGATCAGGCTAAAGCGGTCATGGCCGAGGGGATACGACTCGCATACAAAGATCTGTTCGATGTGAACATAAACGCTCAGAAGCTGAGTAAAGCCGAGCTCGCGAATAAGCTCAAAACGCTCACACAAGGCCAGTATGGCGAAGCGGTCATCGACAAGATGTCCACGACCTTCACGAGCTTAGCCAAATTGGCAGATTTTGAAGCAGCCAGGCCACAAAGGACCGAAGGTGAAGAAGAAGAATCCGACGAGTTAGATGACTCGGGAGACGAAGTTATCCCTGAGGAGTCGGATCGAAGCGGCGAGCGAATTCGGAAAGCTCGACTACCCCGTCTGAACGTCAACGGCTTGCATTATAACATCCAGATCATTCTCCCGGAGTCACGCGACCCTGCGGTCTACGACGCGCTTTTTCGTAGCCTTCGGGAGCACCTCGGATGACTGTAGTAGATGACGCGTACAAGTTCGTCTTCAAGGGCCAACTCACTGATGCGGCTTTGGACCGCGCCGGGCGAAAACGCCGTCACGATCTAAGTTTCGACGCCGAGGCGCTTCGAAAGACCTTGGGGGTGGACATCCTTGATACGGAATTTGTTGCCTCCGCCGAGAGAATGTCACTGGTTTATGTGACAGTGGCCGCATTCGAAAACTCAGCGCGCGAATTAGTGACGAGAGTGCTCTTAGAAGCGGAAGGAGAAGACTGGTGGGATAATTGCGTTTCAGAGCGAATTAGGACGGATGCTAAAAAGCGAATGGAAGCGGAACAGCAAGTTCGTTGGCACGTTCAGCGCGGCGGCAGTCCCATCAAGTTCACCATGTTACCCAACCTCGCAAACATCATTGCCAATAACATCGATAAGTTTGAAGCTTATCTCCCTGATATCGAATGGGTAAAAAGCGTATTCGAAGTTGTAGAAAGATCAAGAAACGTGATTATGCACAGCGGGGTGCTTTCTGATCGCGACATGGCAAGGCTCGGTTCGCTGATCCGCGACTGGAACTCTCAAGTTTCTATCTGATTCGTCGGTTCCAGATGGCCGTCACGGAATGAATCCATGACGTCGATCACCTCTCGCTAGCGCTCGGGTGTCGGCCGAGCAGAAATCATCTCTTCACGTTGCCTCGCGAACGCGGGCGCGTTCGCTCACTTGCGCTCGGTGATTTCTGCTTTCCTACACACGCCTATTTGGTTCATGACCGCGACTCAATAACCATGGGAGCGGTTCATGAGCAGGCGTGGGTTCAAAGCGAAAGAAATGGAGATCGAGGAGTTCGGAGCCTGGATGGCGGCAAGCGATCGCATCGAACAGGTGGGTGAGCTCACCGGCGAGGATGGCGGGCCGACACTGTCGCTGGTGCCCGTGCCCGAACAGAACGACGCCTGGCCCACCGATCTGCTTGCGCCCGCCGAACAGGCCGGCGAACCGGATGCCCCCGAACACGATGCCACCCCACCGGGTGCCGACGCAGCAAGTGCCGGCGACGAAAGCGCCGGCGAACCCACTGACGGCGCGGCTCCGCTAGCCGCCCGGCCGTTCGACGGCGTCGCCCTTCCCGACAGCCGCAACCGGCTGGCTGGCTGGAGCGCCGATCGCCAGCGCGTGTTCCTCGGCCATCTGGCGGAAACCGGCTCGGTCCATATCGCCGCCAACGGGGCGCGGCTCAGTGCGCGCGGTGCCTATCGCCTGCGCACTCGCTCCCCCGCCTTCGCCCGCGCCTGGGATTCCGCGCTTCAGCTTGCGGTCGGCCGGCTGTCGGCGATCGCCTTCGACCGCGCCATTCATGGCCGGGTCGAACAAATCTATCACGAAGGGTCGCTGGTCGGTGAACGGCGCGTGCCCAACGATCGGCTCCTCACCTGGCTCCTCGCCCGCCTCGATCCCCAGCGCTTCGCTTTGCCGTGGGAACAGCGCGGCGACTCCGACCCCCAGGCCGATGCCGTGGCCGGCTTCGAAGGCCGGCTCGACGCACTGACCGACGTTCCCGCCTGATCCGCGAAACGCCCTCACGACTGCGAACATTGGGAACATTGGGAACATTGGGAACATTCAGGCGGAAACGACCGTCGCCGCCACCGTCAGCGCCGGCTCAGCACCAGCTGTTTTCGCCGTCGGCGGGCTCGCGCGCGTTCCCGGCGCTGACCATTGCCGCGCCGACATCGGTTCCGCCGGCGGTGACATGACGGCGCACCTGGCCGTCGGCGGATCGCTCGCCGGGGCCCGCGACGACCGCGCCCCGGTTGAGCAGCGCCGCCAGCGCCAGCGCCGATTCGATTCCGCGGTCGCGCTCGGCGCCGCACTGCGCGGCCTGGATTTCGGGCGCGTCGAGGCCCGCGATCTCGACCTTGTCGCCGCCGATATACACCGTGTCGCCATCCATCACGCAGTCCGGGCCGCCATGGTTGTAACATTGGCCGAACGCCGCGCTGGCGGTGGCGTCGTCGGCGCTGCCGGCGTTACTTGCATGGTTGTTGGCAATCACGCCGACTCCAAAGGCCAGTGCGCCCCACGCGGCGGTGAACAGGATCACTCCGGCGACGACTCCGCGAACTTCGCGTTCGGGCGATGCGCGCCGCACTTTGCGCGCGACCGGGCTGTCGATCCGCACCGGCGCGCGGCGAATTCGCGACGGTGCCAGCTCGACGGTCGCCTTGCGTGGGATCCATTGCTTGGTCACGCGCGCACCTTACCCGCGACCGCTTACCGATCGGTTAGCGCCCGGCGCCAGTTTCAAACGCGACATGACGGTTCCCCAATGTTACGCTTGGCCGCCGCTTGCGGGTTGCGCTTCGGCACGGAAACGGAGGGGGAAAACATCCATGACCGACAACAACAAATTGCTGTCCGCCGCGCTGGTCGCGTTCGGCGCCGCATTCTGCCTGATCTATCCGCTGTCGATGGTGTGGCCGTCGGGCTGGGCGTGGCACGAGGGCGCGCCCGCATCGAACGATTACTTCCTGATGATCGTCGGCATTTATGCGACTCTCGGCGTTTGCATGATCGTCGCTGCAAAGGCGCCTTTGGCCAGCCGCTCGCTGATCTGGTTCGTCGTCTGGTCCAGCGTCGTCCACGCCGCGATCATGGCGTGGGAAGCGATGCGCAATCCGATGATGAAAGGGCATTTGATGGGCGACGTGCCGATTTTGCTGGTGGTCGCGATCGTGCTTGGCTTCCTGCTCAGCCGGACCGACGCCAACCGCGGCGCGATCACCGCCTGACTTTCGCTCCGGCCGGGCCCGCCCCGGTGCAAGGAACTCCGGCCGGAGTCCCTTGCACCGGGGCGGCGGCGCGCTACTTGACGCCAATGGGTGACCGCGCTTCCGAAATCGAAACCATGGAGCATCGCTTCATGCGCGCCTGGATCAATCGCGACATCACGGCGCTGAAAGCCGTCACCGCGCGCGATTTCACGCTGGTGGTCGGCTCCAAACCGCCGGTGATGCTCGATTATCTCAGTTTCATCGACGCCGCCGACCAGCGCTGGGCCTGTTCATCCTACCGCTTCGGAACGGTTTACGTCCGCGCCCATGGCAGCTTCACCTTGTTCGCCGCGCAGGCCGACCTCGAAGCGCGGTTCGACCGCACCGATTGGTCGGGCCCGGTGTGGATCACCGACCTGTGGCGCAAAGGCAAGGTGCGGCGCCGCTGGCGGCTGGTCGAACGCGTGATCAGCCGGCCCGAAGACCGCGCCGAAGTTCCGCCCGCGATCCGCGGCATGCAATTGTGGCGCTAATGGCCGGCCGGCGGATCGCCTACTACTGCTGCTGAAGCCGCTGCGGTCTTAGCGGCAAGCGCGGCTTGGGCCTTGGCCTTGATCGCCTCGGCAACGGCCTGCGCTTCCCTCGCTTCGCGGCGCTTCTTGGCGGCCTGGTACAGCTGATATTCGGTCGGGTGCGGATCGGTCACGAACATGCTTCCAATCTCCTTCCCCTGGGCGACCCGAGCCGCCATCTGGCCAAGCACCAGCGCCGCGCCGACCAGGTTGATGCCGGCCATGCCTTGCCCCATGCAGCCCATCGGGCCGACTACGCTGCAGGCATTGTATTTGTACGATTCGGGTGGTCGCGGCCCGCCGCCGGACCGCATTTCCCGCTTCGCCTCGAGCACGTCGGGGTTTAGCCGATACCCCTGCGGACGCGCCGCGCAGACCACGATTTCGCGGTCGTTGCGCGCCCGCTGATTGGTGCAGCCGTCCTTCGTCGCGACCCCCGCTGCGGCCACGGCTGGCGGCTTGTCGGCCACTTTCGGCGCATCGGGTCCGTAACCCGCCGTAGCTGGCGGAGCAGGCGCCGCCGCCACCGCGGACTGGGCAAGCAGTGCAAGAAGGGCGATCGCGCCGGCTGGCATGGCTTCACTGTGTCGCGGCGGAGCTTGCATGCCGATGAACGGCGACGTGGCTTCGGGCCACAGTCGGGTTCAGCGTTTCCGCCTGACGGTCAGCTCGGCGATGGTCTTGGCTCCGCACCGCACTGCAACCGTCTGGACGGCACCGCTGCCCGGGATGGTCGCGGTCATGTCCCACCAATTGTCGCTGGTCGCGTAACCGGTGTCATTGACTCCGATCGTCGGCCGCACTTCGGCACTGGTGCCGTTCACCACGGGCTCGCCAAGCACGGTTTTGTAACGCGAATCCTCGCGATACGCCTTGCCCTTGACGACAACATTGCCGGCGGCGTCGGCCGTGGCCGTCCAGCCCTTGGTCTCATCGTCCTTGAAGAAGCAGTAAGCGGGGCGCTTGGCCGTGGCCGCGGCCGCAGTCGAATTGGCAGCGGCCAGATCGTTCGCCGGCTGGCCGCCGCCATTCTGCCCGCAGCCGGCGAGGCCAAGCGCCACGCCGGCAAGCATCATTGGCTTCAGCATCAGGCGATTATTCGTCGATCGCCTCGCCGCCTTGCTCTTCCTCGAACAGGCCGGCGACGACATCGGCGTTGGCGCTCAGGCGAACCTTGTCGCCCTCGACCGTCGCGACCAGGCCGCGGGGAATATAATGGTGATGATCGTCGTGGCCGACGCCGCTGTCGGCGCGGGTCAGCTTGATGCGGTCGCCATCGACATGATCGACGGTGCCGAGGTGAGCGCCGTCGGCGCCGATGACTTCCATATGTTCGCGAATATCTTCGATGCCGCTCATGACTGTGATCTCCTGATTTGCCGTTGCCTTAACGTCCGATCCGCTGCCGCGCTCCATTTGGCGCACTATTCCGGTTCATCGGCGCTGTCATGCCCCGCGCCGGCGCGCCGCTCCTTGTCGGTGCCGGCAGCCACGCCTAAGTCGCCGTGCCATGGCAGATATTCAATCCACAACCACCGACGCCGTTCCCGCGGCCGAAGCCCCGCACTCCCCCACCCACGTCGCCATCCGGCGCGAAGATTATCGCCCGCCCGACTGGCTGGTGCCGCGCATCGGCCTCGACTTCGATCTCGGTGCCGACCGCACCACGGTCCGCGCAATGCTGGAGGTGGTGCGCAACGGCGATCACCAGCGGCCATTGCGGCTCGACGGCGACCAGCTCGAACTGGTTTCGGTGACCGTCGACGGGGCCGCCGCGAACTATCGGATCGAAGGTAAGCAGCTGGTCGTCGAGATTGCCGGCGATCGCGCCACGGTCGCGACCGAAGTCGTCATTGCGCCGGCCGCCAACACCCGGCTGATGGGCCTGTATGCGTCGGGCGGGATGCTTTGCACTCAGTGCGAAGCCGAGGGCTTCCGGCGGATTACCTACTTCCCCGACCGGCCCGATGTGCTGAGCAAATATCGCGTGCGCATGGCAGGCGATGCGGCGGCTTTTCCAGTGCTGCTGTCCAACGGCAACAAATCGGGGTCGGGCGACGGCGAGGGCGGTCGCCATTGGGCGCAGTGGGACGATCCCTTCCCCAAACCCTGCTATTTGTTCGCCCTTGTCGCGGGCGATCTTGAACCCAATCGCGACAGCTTCACCACCATGAGCGGCCGCAAGGTCGACCTGGCGATCTGGGTCCGCGAAGCCGATCTGCCGAAAACCGCGCACGCCATGGCCAGCCTAAAGCTGTCGATGAAGTGGGACGAGGACGTCTACGGGCGCGAATATGATCTCGACCAGTTCAACATCGTTGCCGTCAGCGATTTCAACATGGGCGCGATGGAGAACAAAAGCCTCAACATCTTCAATTCGGCGTATGTCCTGGCTGACCAGGAAACCGCCACCGACGCCGATTTCGACAATATCGCGCGGGTCGTCGCGCATGAATATTTCCACAATTGGTCGGGCGATCGGGTCACCTGCCGCGATTGGTTCCAGCTGAGCCTGAAGGAAGGCTTCACCGTGTTCCGCGACCAGGGTTTCGGCGCTGACATGGGTAGCCCCGCGGTCAAGCGAATCGAAGACGTCCGTGTGCTTCGCGCCGTTCAGTTTCCCGAAGATCAGGGCCCACTCGCCCACCCGGTCCGGCCCGATAGCTTTATCGAGATTTCCAACTTCTACACATCGACGATCTACAACAAGGGCGCGGAACTGATCCGCATGTTCCACACCGTGCTTGGCCCCGACAAGTTCCGCGCCGGGACCGACCTGTATTTCGATCGCCACGATGGCGAAGCGGCGACCTGCGACGACTTCGTCAAGGCCCTCGAAGACGGCAGCGGAGTCGATTTGTCGGCATTCAAGATTTGGTACGGCCAGGCGGGCACCCCCAAGGTCAAGGCACGGCTGGTCCACAACGCCGATGCCCGGACTGCCACCTTACAGCTTGAACAACATGTCGATCCGACGCCGGGCCAGCCGACCAAGCAGCCGATGCCGATTCCGCTGCGGATCGCTTTGATCGGCGAGGACAGCGGCGAACAAATCGCGCCCGAGCAGTTGGTAATCCTCGACACGCCGAGCCAGAGCGTGGAGTTCGACGAGGTCACCGAACTTCCGCTGCTGTCGATCAACCGCAACTTTTCCGCGCCGGTGATGATCGACGCGGAGCGCCGCCCGCACGAACTCGAGCGCCTCGCCCAGGCGGATACCGATCCGTTCGCCCGCTATGAGGCGATGCAGGACATGATGATGCAGGCGCTGACCGCCGGAGCGCGCGGCGAAACGGTCGATTCCGAGCCGGTGATTCGCGCCATCGGCGCAACGCTGCGTTCGAACTCGCTCGACGCCGCGTTCAAGGCCGAGGCCATCGTGCTGCCGAGCGAGAGCCTGATCGCGGACCGGATGGAGATTGTCGATCCTGACGCGATTCACCAGTCGCGCGAAGCGCTTCGGCGCGCGATTGCCACCGCGCTGTCGGGCGACCTGCTCGCCGCCCACCGTCTGGACGGTGCTGCTGGAAGCGACCTGTCGCCCGCGGCAAAGGGCGTTCGACGGCTTCGGACGGTGGCGCTGAGCCTGCTTGGCGCAGTGGATCCGCAGCAGGCCTCGGCGCTGGCCAAGGCGCAATTCGACCGCGCCGACAACATGACCGACCGGCAAGGCGCAATTGGCGTACTGGTGTCGCTCGACACGCCCGAACGGCAAGCCGCGCTTGATGCGTTCTACGACCGCTTCCACGACGATGCGCTGGTGCTCGACAAATGGTTTGCGCTGCAGGCCTCGGCGCAGCGCGACGATACCGTCGACTCGGTCCACAAGCTCGCTTCCCATCCGGACTTCACGATGACCAACCCCAACCGCCTGCGGTCGCTGGTCGGGGTGTTTTCCGGCAATCAGTGGGCGTTCCATTCGGCCGACGGTCGCGGCTACGAATTCCTCGCCGACATGATCGTCGCTGCCGACAAGCTCAACCCGCAGATTGCAGCGCGGATGACTCCGGCGTTCGGTCGGTGGCGCCGGTTCGAACCCAAGCGGTCGGCGCTGATGCGCGCCGCGCTGGAACGGATCGTGGCGACTCCGGGATTGTCGAAAGACGTGTTCGAACAGGTCAGCAAAAGCCTCGCCTGACCGTCAGCCGCCTATCCAGCGGGCAACGTCCAGCGCCACCTGGTTGGCGGCGCGGTTCAGCGCTGCGCCCACGCTTGGCCCGGTCCCGTCGGCTGGCGCGGTGGCGGTGAAGCGACGCGTTTCGACGCGGGTGCCGCCCTCCGTCGACAGCGATGCATCGTAGCGGACCATGACCTGGCGGCTGGACGCGTTATACCCGAATTCCTGCAGCGCCCCCGTCACCTGAAGGCCGGGGTCGAGCGTCGACTGGCGGGGATCGAGCACGACTCGCCCGGTCGTCCGGCGAACCGTCTCGGCGACCAGTTCCTGGAACAGGCGATCGGGCGTGTCGATCCACTGCAGCCCGGTGACGTACTGGATATCGGTCGGGGTGATCTGCACCGGTACGCGGACGGTGCGCAGTTCCTTGGCAGTGCTCGGCGTCGAGATCGTCACCGTCTGGCCGGCGTTCGCGGCGCGAGTGATCGCGCCGGGATCGGGCGCTTCGGGAGTCAGCGTCTGCAGCGTCGTCGGCGGCTTACCGCCGCCGAGGAGGCCGCCGAGCGAGCAGCCGCCCAACGCGCCGGCCAATGCGATCGAACCAAACGCTCTCCACAACATCGTCATTTGCGTTTCCCTGGGTTGTAGTCGGGCAGCTTCTCGGGCCCGAGAGCGCCGCCGATGCCCTGCTGATTGACCCGGTCGGAAACCGACTGGAGCGATTGGGTGAGGTCGCGCATGTCGTGAACCAGCCGGTTGGCCTGCGGCAATGTCGACTTGCTGAAGTTCTGGATGCCCGGGCGAGCATCGCTGATCATGGCGTTGAGGTTGTCGGTCGCCTGCTGCACCGAAGCAATCGACTTGCGCAGGTCTGCCGCTGCCGGACGGCCTTCCTCGGTAATCAGGCGATTGGTGTTGTCGGTCAGCGCAGCGACATGCTGAGCGGCAAGAGCGGCATTGTGCGCCGCGATGCGCGCTTCAGCGAGCGTCTCCGCCATTTCCGGAGCGCGCGCGGCGAACACCTTGCTGGTCGTGTCGATGTTTTCGAGGATATCGGCGATGGCATTCTGATTCTTGTCGCTCATCATCTCGGTCAGCCGCTCGGTCAGCCGCTGAATCCGGTCGATAAGTTCAGGCGCGCTCTGCAGCAGAGCGCCCAGCCCGCCCTCGCTCGACGGGACGACGGGGCAACCCTGCGGCCCCGCCTGGCTGATGGCGCGGCTTCCGCGAACGGCGCCGGTAAGCTGGATTTCGCTGACCCCGGTGAAGCCGACGCCGTGGATTTGCGCCGTCGTGCCCTGCAGGACCGGCGTTTGCTCATCGACATCGATTCGCACCCAGACGAATTCAGGCCGGTTCGGAAGCAGCGAGATTTTGTCTACCTGCCCGACCGGAACGCCGGAAAAGCTGACGTTCGAGCCCTTGTTCAGCCCGCCAACCCCGTGGCCGAAATAGACGTCGAAACACTTGGTTTCCTTGTTCGACAGCCCCGCCAGCCAGACGATGAACAGCAGGACGCCGGCAAGCAGCGCGACGGTCACGGCTCCGACCATGATATAGTTCGACCGTGTCTCCATCAGGCGGTGACCTCGTGTTCATAGCTGGCAGCGGCGGCACGTCCGCGCGGCCCGTTAAAATACTCTTGTATCCAAGGATGGTCCAAAGCCAAGAGTTCCGGAATCGTGCCGACCGCAATTACTTGCTGGTCGGCAATCACGGCGATGCGGTCGCAGATCGAATGAAGCGTGTCGAGATCGTGCGTGATTAGGAACACCGTCAGGCCGAGCCGCTTTTGCAGCGACAGGATCAGTTCGTCGAAGGCGGCGGCCGCAATCGGATCGAGCCCGGCGGTGGGCTCGTCAAGAAACAGCAGTTCCGGATCGAGCGCGAGGGCCCGGGCAAGACCGGCGCGCTTGACCATTCCGCCCGACAGCTCCGCCGGGAATTTCGGGCCTGCGTCGGCCGGAAGCCCGCCCATCGCAATCTTGTACGACGCAATCTCGTCGAGCAGCGGGGGCGTGATGAACGGAAAATATTCGCGGATCGGGACTTCGACGTTTTCCGCGACCGTCAGGGTCGAGAACAAGGCGCCGTTCTGGAACAGGATGCCCCAGCGGCGGCGGATGTTCTTGGCTTCCGCTTCGGTGCGGTCGACCATATTCTCGCCCAGCACCTCGATTTCGCCTTCCTGCGGGGTTTGCAGGCCGATGATCGATCGCAGCAGCACGGACTTGCCTGTGCCCGATCCGCCAACCACGCCGAGGATTTCGCCGCGGCACACGGTCAGGTCGAGGTCGTGGTGGATGACCTGCTCGCCAAAGGCATTGCGCAGGCCGCGCACGGTAATGACGGGATCGCAGCCCTTCGGTTCGGTCATTTCCACCCGATCGAGCTAAAGAATACCGCAAACACCGAATCGAGGACGATCACCAGGAAGATCGACTGGACGACCGCGGTCGTGGTGCGGGACCCGACCTGTTCGCTGTCGCCTTCGACCTGCATGCCCTGGAAGCAGCCGGCGAGCGCGATGATGAAGCCGAACACCGGCGCCTTGATGAGGGCAATCCACAGGTCGGTCATCGGCACGACTTCCTGAAGCCGTGAAACGTAGGTCAGCGGCGGAATGCTGAGGTTGAGCCAGACGAAGATGCCGCCGCCAAGCAGCGCGGTGATGATCGCCCAGAACCCAAGCAACGGCATCATCAGGATCGCCGCCGCCATGCGGGGCAGCACCAGCGCCTCGATCGGAGACACCCCGATGGTGCGCATCGCATCGATTTCCTCGGTGATCTTCATCGTTCCGAGCTGGGCCGCGAAGGCCGAGCCCGACCGGCCGGCGACCATGATCGCGGTCATCAGCACGCCGAGTTCGCGAACGGTGATGCGGCCGATGAGGTTGATGGTATAAACTTCGGCGCCGAACTGGGCGAGCTGGACCGCGCCCTGCTGCGCGATGACGATACCGATGAGAAAGCTCATCAGCCCGATGATGCCGAGCGCGCGGACTCCGACGACGTCGAACCGCGTCACCACCGCATTGAAGCGGAACTTGCGCGGCCGGCGGATCACGGCGGCAAAGCCGATCAGAGTCGCTCCGAAAAAGCCAAGCAGGCCAAGCAGCGTGCGGCCGGTTTCCGCGACCCACTGCCCGAGCTCGGACACGGTCCTGACGAGGCCGGGGCTCTGATCCGGGCGCACTTGCGAGGGATGGTCGAAGTCGGCCACTTCCTTGAGCAGGCTCACTTCGTCGCGGCTGGCGCCGATCACCTTGGCGTGGCGATCGCGAACCGTGCGATAGACGATCCACGCACCGACGGTGTCCATGCGTTCGATCGCAGACAGGTCGATGGTCAGCGGATCGGGCAGCGCATCGATTTCGCGCTGGGTCGTTGCGGCGCGGGTGATGTTCAGCGTTCCGGCGACGCGATAAACCGCGCCGTCGCCCGAATGCCGATCGATATCCCCCCGTTCACTCATCGGGCGGATTAGTGCGCGAATTCAACCGGTGGGGCAAGCGGCCCCTTATACTGGCCTTCCCTGCCCGCGGACGCCGGATTATGCCCGAGCCGATGGAAAGTGACGACCGGTCCGCCCAGGCGCCGCTGCGCAAGCTGGCGCGAAGCGGCGAAATCCTGCCGATGGCTGCAGCGGCGCTGGCCCGGCGAGCCGGGGCGGCCGGACTGTCGGCGGCGCAGCTGATGGCCACCCATTTGGTGCCGGCGGCGGCGGCCTTCATGCTGTTCTGGACGGCGCATTACTGGCTCGGCCTGATCGCCGCGGCGGCCGCGATCCTGGTCTGCGCAGCAGCCGGCGTCATGCACGGCCCCCAGTCGCGCCGGCCGATGTGGAGCGAAACCGCGGCGCTCGCAGTTGCTCTCGGCTGGTGGTGGTCGTGGGCGCATGGCTTGACCGCATATGGCCAGCCGCTCGCGCCGGTGTACGGCATCATGGTGCTGTGGGCGGCGATTGGCGGGACTATTGCCGACCGCGCGATTGCCTTGCTGTTCGCCCGGCGCTTCAAGGGGGTGGTGCTGGACCAGTGGAGACCCTTTGACCGACGGTTTAGTGCCGTCGCCGCCAGCACAACCGTCAATCTTGGGCTGCTTGCTGCCGGGCTGCTCGTCGAGCGTCCCGCAGCCGGGCTGGTCTTGGTCGGTTGGTGGGCGATGGCGACGGCGCTCGTCCATGCGGTGCGGCTGGCCCAGGCCGGCGACCAGGCCGCGCGGGGGGCGCCGGTTCGCCCGTGGTCCGGGCAATGAGCGATCTCGCAATCTACGACATGGACCGGACGGTGACCAAGCGGCCGACCTATCTTGCGTTCCTGCTGCATTGCGCGGTCCGGCGAGCGCCATGGCGGTTGCTGCTGCTGCCGGTCGCGGCGGGCTCCGTGCTTGGCTACGCGCTTAAACTGATCGACCGCGCACGGCTCAAGGAGATCAATCACCATTTGCTGCTCGGGAAGGTCCACGGCACCGACCTCCAGCCGCTGGTCGACGGCTT
>JBDSGQ010000054.1:0-17853 GCA_039918915.1 Sphingomicrobium sp. | reverse complement strand
TGTCGAGAAGGAGCGTATCAGCCTTGGCATGAAGCAGCTCGAGCGTGGCGGTGTCGCCAAGGGTGGCTCAGTCAGCGGCGGCGCCAACAAGGGCGAGACGGTAACGGTCACGGTGCTCGAAGCGCGTGATGGCGGCCTCGACGTCCAGGTCGGCGAAGATGGCGCCAGCGGCTTCATCAAGCGCAACGACCTTGGCCGCGATCGCGACGAGCAGCGCCCCGAACGCTTCCAGGTCGGCCAGTCGCTCGACGCGATGGTGGTTGGCTTCGATCGTTCCAAGAAGCCCAATTTCTCGGTCAAGGCGCGTCAGATCTCCGAAGAGAAGCAGGCGGTTGCGCAATATGGTTCGTCGGACTCGGGAGCATCCCTTGGCGACATCCTGGGCGCCGCGCTCAAGGAAAAGGCCGCGGCCTCGACCGCCGACGACAAGCCGGCGAAGAAAGCCGCCAAGCCTGCCAAGAAGAAGTAACGGGAAAGGCGGCGTTTCTTAACCGGGCGCCGCCTTCAAACCCGCTTGCGCGGCGGTCACTTTCCTGACAGCCTGAACATATTGCCGGCCCCGTTTGCGTGCGTTGGCGTATGGGCCGTCCTACCCGGGGATAATTATGATCCGTTCCGAACTCGTGCAGAAGCTGTGCACTGACTTTCCCGACCTTACGCAACGCGAGGTCGAGAGCGTGGTCAGCGCGGTCTTTGATTCGATCACCGAGCAGCTGGCGCACGGCGGCCGCGTCGAGCTGCGCGGCTTCGGCGCTTTTTCGACCCGCCAGCGCGATGCCCGATTAGGCCGCAATCCGCGCACCGGGGAATCGGTTTCGGTGGACGCCAAGCGCGTGCCCTATTTCAAGCCCGGCAAGGAAATGCGCGAACGGCTGAACCTTCAGGAAGTCACGGCCGAATAGCGGCACGGGCCCGCCTGTTGCCGGCCGGCGAAGCGTCAGCGGACGTGGCGGAACGGTAGACGCTGGGGACTTAAAATCCTCTTCCCCATAGGGAGTGCGGGTTCAAATCCCGCCGTCCGCACCAGCACCACGTGCCGGCTTTCTCCACGAATGGCTGGCACGGTGCTCGAAAACCTGCCGGCGCAGCGACGTCGCGGCTGAGCAATTGCCTCCACAATGGAGTGTAATTTATTAATCGTTTCAACGGTAATCCCCGACTTTGTGGTTGGTACGGGGTATTCCATGGAGGCGAAGACGGCTGCCAGCCACGATCGGCTTGCCAGCGCGCACCGGGACGCGGTGGTCCTCACCGTCGTCATTACGGCGGTGATGCTCCTGATCTGGAACGGCAGTGCCTTTTTCGGCCACGTCCAGATCGCCGGCGATTTCGGACCGCAGGTCAGGGCCGCCAGTACCGCGCTGACGCTGAACGTCGCGCTGATCCTGTTCGGCTGGCGCCGCTACGTCGATCTTCAACATGAAGCGGAAATGCGCGCCGAGCAGGAGCACCGCGCGGTCGTGCTCGCAAGCACCGACTTCGTCACCGGGCTGTCCAACCGCAAGGGTTTTGCCGACCGTGCCGCCGTCCTCAGCGCGGCTGCTGCCGCCAAGGGCCATCACCTGTGCATCATTTCCTTTCAAATCCAGCGCTTCAAGGCGATCAACGACCAGCACGGCTATGAAACCGGCGACCGCTTGTTGAAATGCATTGCCGAGGGGCTGACGGAGGAAGTCGGCGAACAGACGATTCTCGCCCGACTGAGCGGCGATGAGTTCGCCGCCGCGTTCGAACTTGATCCGGCCACACTCGAGCAGGCCGAGGCGATCGCCGAAGCCATGCTCCGCACCGGCACTCGGCCGTTCATGTTCGAAGAACGGATCATTCAGGCCGGCGGATTTGCCGGAATCGCTTCGGCGCCGGCATCGGAAACGCGGATTCCGGACCTGCTTCGGCGCGCGGATATTGCCATGGACCATGCCCGCAACGGCCGCGTCGGCCGGCCGATCTGGTTCGATGCCGGGATGGAACGGGCGCTCATTGCGCAGGGCGAAATCGAACAGGGCATCCGCTTCGCGCTCGATCACGGACAATTCGTCCCTTATTTCGAACCGCAGGTCGATCTCAGCACTGGAGCGATCGTCGGCTTCGAAGTGCTGGCGCGCTGGAACCACGCGCTGTCGGGCATCATCATGCCTGACGTCTTCATTCCGGTGGCGGAGGAGGCGGGCCTGATCGGCCGGCTGTCGGAGCAGATCATCGGCGACGCGCTGCGCGAGGCCGAAGCGTGGGACCCGGCAATCAAAATTTCGGTCAATATCTCGCCGTCGCAGCTGGCGGACGGCTGGTTTGCCCAGCGCATCGTCCGGATTCTCGCGGAAACGCGGTTCCCGGCCGACCGGCTGGTGGTCGAAGTGACGGAAAGTTCGCTGTTCGCCGACATCGACCTCGCGCGCACCATCGTTACCAGCCTGAAGAACCAGGGCATTCGACTGGCGCTGGACGATTTCGGAAGCGGTTTCTCGTCGCTTGCGCATCTGCGGTCGCTGCCGTTCGACATCATCAAGATCGATCGCAGCTTCGTCAGCAACATCAGCGTCAAGCGCGAAAGCGTTGCGATCGTCCGCGCCGTGACCACTTTGGCGGGCGCGCTGTCGGTCCCGGTCTGTATCGAGGGAATCGAGAACGAAGCCGCTTATGAAGCGGTCGTTCGGCTTGGCTGCCAGATCGGCCAGGGATGGTATTTCGGCAAGCCGATGCCGGCCGACCAAGCCCGCGACCTGCTTGCCCGGCGGATCTCGCCCGAAACCGAGCAATTGCAGCTTCCAAGCGCGCTCGGCGCTTAGCCCTCACCGCCACGACAGTTCAGCGCGTTCGTCCCATGACGGGACGGGTGGAGCGCAATTCCCGCAAACAGCGTTGGAACATGGTAAAACCCGCGTTAAGGATTTTCCATGCAGCTCGCCCGTCCCCTCTTTGCTCCCGATCCCCGCGCCTTTGGCCGCGGCCGGAGCCTGGAGATTGCGGCCACGGCGCCGGCCGCCCCTCTGCTCAGCGACGATGTGAAGCTGTTTGCGACGACTTTCCTCGCCGGCTTCGTGTTCGTTTCGATATTCCTCGCTTAGTCGCAGGCGAGGTGAAGCTTCCAGCCCAGCCAGGCTGATACCAGGCACATGGCCGCAACCAGCAGCAGCTGCCCAACCGGGCCAATGCCAAGGCTGCTGAGCGCGTAGGCAACCAGCGACCCGATCACCATCGCTCCCGAATTGACGATATTGTTGGCGGCGACCGTCCGCGCCGTTTCCGCCTGGGGCACCGTCGTGGTGAGAAAGGCGTAAAGCGGAACCACGAACATGCCGCCGGTAATCGCCACTCCAAGCAGTGCGACGATCATCAGCCCGGCCAGCGGATGAACCAGGAAATTGCCAAGCGTCGTGACTCCGGGATCGTGCTTGCCCCAGGCCAGCGCGACGAAGTGAAGCATCAGCACGAACCCGCCCATCGCGATCACCGAGGCGGGCGCGAAGCGCGCTGACACTTCGCTTTTCAGCAGGCGGTTGATGAGCACCGACCCGATCGCGATGCCGATCGAAAAGATTGCGATGAACAGGCTGGCGACCTGTTCGTCGGCGCCAAGCACGTTCTTCACCAGCGGTGGGAAGATGATGATCATCACCGCGCCGATGGTCCAGAAGAAGCTGATCGAGCAAATCGCCAGAAACAGCCGCGGAATGTGAAGCGTCGCGCTGACCAGGCGGATCGAGGCTCGGAAGAGGTTCCGGTCGAACGCGATGCGTTCCGCCGCGGGCGGTGCCGGCGGTACTTGCCGGCCGGCGAGATAACCGAGGAGCGCAAAGCCCATCACTGCCGCCGCCGCCGTTGGCGGACTGGCCGACAGCATTCCGGCCAGGATCGTGCCCAGCAAGATCGCGATATAGGTGCCGGCTTCGACCAGCCCAGTGCCGCCAAGCACTTCGTCGCGCCGCAGGTGCTGCGGCAAAATGGCGTATTTGATTGGCCCGAAAAAGGTCGAGTGGATGCCCATCAGGAACACCGCCGCAAGCATCAGGGGCACGTTGGCAAGCATGATCCCGGCACCGCCCAGGGTCATGATTCCGATTTCCGCCAGCTTGACCAGCCGGATCAGCCGCGCCTTGTCATGATCGTCGGCCAGCTGCCCCGCCAGTGCGGAAAACAGGAAGAACGGAAGGATGAACAGGCCCTGCGCGATCGCGCTGAACTGAAATTCCTTGGCGGCGTTCGAATAGAGCTGGAATGTGACGAACAGTACCACCGCCTGCTTGAACAGGCTGTCGTTGAACGCGCCCAGGAACTGGGTTGCGAACAAGGGAAGAAAGCGCCGCGCACGCAGCAGGTGAGTGACGTTCTGGATCACGCGTGGGCGGTTGCGATGTTCATGGAATTGGCCGAGGGCATAGCCAGCTTTCTCAACCGCGCCAAACCCTATAACTGCGGCCTCACCCGATGCTCTCCCTGCCGAACATCCTCACTTTGTCGCGAATCTTCGCGGTGCCGATCCTGGTCTTCCTTCTGTGGCGGCCGGCACCGCTCGATTATGCGATTACGTTCGTCCTCTACAGCATCGTCGGAGTCACCGATTATCTGGACGGATATCTGGCCCGCGCTCAGGGCCTGACCTCCCGGCTTGGCCAATTCCTTGATCCCATTGCCGACAAGATCATGGTCGCCGCAGTGATCATCATGCTGGTTTCCACGCGCAACAATAGCGGGACTCCGATGATCCACAGCTTCCACATCCTCGCCGCGCTCGTCATCCTGCTGCGCGAGATAATCGTTTCCGGACTGCGCGAGTTTCTGGCGCCGCTCAACGTGTCTATGCCGGTCAGCAGGCTGGCGAAATGGAAGACCACCTTCCAGCTTCTCTCACTCGGCGCACTGATCCTGGCGGGCGCCGTTCCGGCTTATGTGTGGGTGAAGACCGTGGGCCTGGCCAGCTTGTGGGCGGCGGCGGCACTGACGCTCATCACCGGCTACGATTACCTTCGGACCGGGCTCAAGCACATGGACTGAAAATCGGTGGCTAAGCGCGATTGGTGCCGCGCTAATCGATTCTGCAGTTCTCACTGACCAACTAATCTCGTTTCCGTGAAACCGCCGGTGCGCCTAGCGTCACCGTCAAACTTGAATCTGGAGGAATCTGCAATGGACGCGAAGACCGGCGAATCGATGGGCTGCCCAGTGGAACGGCCAAGCAGTGTTCGCTCCCTGCTTGGCCGCACCAACCGCGACTGGTGGCCCGAAGCGCTGCCGGTCGACATCCTCCAGCAGGGCGGCACCTCGCCCGATCCGATGGGCCCCGGGTTTGATTACGCCACGGCTTTCAAGGCGCTCGACTATCAGGCGCTTAAGAATGATCTCACCGCGCTGATGACTGACAGCCAGCCGTGGTGGCCGGCCGACTACGGCCACTACGGCCCGTTCTTCATCCGCATGGCGTGGCATGCCGCCGGCACCTATCGCACGGCCGATGGGCGCGGTGGCGCGAATAGCGGGCAACAGCGGTTCGCTCCGCTCAACAGCTGGCCGGACAACGGCAACCTCGACAAGGCGCGGCGCCTGCTGTGGCCGATCAAGCGCAAGTACGGGAAGAACATCAGCTGGGCCGACCTGTTCATCCTGGCCGGCAACGTCGCGATTGAATCGATGGGCGGGCCGGTGTTCGGGTTCGGCGGCGGCCGCAAGGACGTGTTCGAGGCCGAGCGCGACATTTACTGGGGCTCGGAAGAACAGTTCGTTGGCCATGCCGATAACAAGACGCGGATTCTGCCCGAGGAAGAACTCGAGCTCGAGCATCCGCTGGCCGCGATCCAGATGGGCCTGATCTATGTTAATCCGGAAGGTCCGGGCGGCGTCCCGGACCCGCTGCAGTCCGCGCGCGACATCAAGATCACGTTTGAGCGCATGGCGATGAACCATGAGGAGACGGTCGCACTGACGGCTGGCGGCCACACGTTCGGCAAGGCCCATGGCGCTGGCGACCCAAGCCTGATCGACGCTGCTCCGGCAGCGGCCGACATCGCGCTCCAGGGCATGGGCTGGGCAAGCGCTCACGAAAGCGGCTTTGGCGAACATACGATCACCAGCGGCATCGAAGGGGCATGGGTAAACACCCCGACGACGTGGTCGGAAAACTATTTCCGGCTGCTTCTCGACTATGAATATGAACTCGTTCGGAGCCCGGCCGGTGCCCAGCAGTGGCAGCCGATCAATCAGCGCGAAGAGGATATGGCGCCCGCCGCGCACGATCCGTCGAAGCGTGTCCCGACGATGATGACGACCGCCGACATGGCGCTGAAGATGGACCCCGAACTGCGCCAGATTTCGGAAAAATTCCGCAACGACCATGAAGCGTTCAAGGACGCCTTTGCGCGGGCGTGGTTCAAGCTCACCCATCGCGACATGGGGCCCAAGGTCCGCTACCTCGGGCCGGAAGTGCCGAAGGAAGACCTGATCTGGCAGGATCCTGTCCCCGCCGGGCAGGATGTTTCGGGCGCTGACGTTTCATCGTTCAAGGCGAAGATCCTGGATGCGGGCTTCGGCATCGGCCAGCTGGTCAAGACCGCCTGGGCGTCGGCGTCGACTTACCGTCGATCGGATCATCGCGGTGGCGCCAATGGCGCGCGCATCCGGCTTGATCCGCAGCGCGGCTGGGCGGTCAACGAACCCGATGAGCTGGCCAAGGTGCTGGCGAAGATCGACGCGCTGCGCGGCGCTTTGTCGATGGCCGATGCGATTGTGCTTGCGGGCACGGCGGCGGTCGAAAAAGCGGCGAAGGACGCCGGCTTTGCGGTCGAGGTACCGTTCACTGGCGGGCGCGGCGACGCGACTCAGGACGGGACCGATGCCGAGAGTTTCGCGGTGATGGAGCCGGTCGCCGATGGCTTCCGCAACTATCTGAAAACCAAGCACAGCGTGAAGACCGAAGAACTGCTGATCGACCGTGCCTCGCTGCTTGGCCTGTCGGGCCCGGAAATGAGCGTCCTGCTCGCCGGGCTGCGGGTGCTCGGCGCCAACCACCAGGACGCTCCGCACGGCGTGTTCACCAAGCGCAAGGGCCAACTGACCAACGACTTCTTCGTCAATCTGCTCGACAATGACACGTTCTGGAAGGTCGTCGAAACGAGCGGCGACGAGGAGTTCATCGGCTACGACCGCGGCGGCAACCAGGAGAAGTGGCGCGCCACTCGAACCGACCTCATCTTCGGATCGAACAGCGAGCTGCGGGCAATCGCGGAGGTTTATGCCGAGCGCGGGAGCGAGGAGAAATTCGTGCGCGACTTCGTGGCGGTGTGGACCAAGGTGATGAACGCCGATCGCTTCGACGTGCCGCAGCAAGCGCACGGCACAGCGCCGATCGGAATCGCCGAGCCGGCTTAAGCCGTCGTCGCCAGCTGGCGAAGGGCCGGCCGCTCGCCGTCATCGGCGGGCGGCGGCTTGTGCACGATCGCCGAAGCAATGCGCCCAAGCGCCGCCGCAAGCAGCCGGAACTCGCTTTCGCGCGGGGTCGAGCGCCGCCAGATGAGCGCAATCTGGCGATGGCCGAGGTCCGAGGCGAGCGGGCGCGCGTCGACGCGCGTGCCGTCGAGAATCCCCGAATCGATCGCCATCCCAGGCACGAAGGTCAGGCCCAGGCCGTTATCGACCATCTGCACCAGCGTGTGCAGCGACGTCCCCATCATCGCCGCATGAGCACGCAGCTCCGGGCGGTTGCAGGCCGATAATGCGTGATCCTTGAGGCAATGACCGTCTTCCAGCAGTAACAGCCGCTTTTCGTCGATTGTTGCCACATCGACCGTCGCTCCCGCGGGCGCCTCCCCGCGCGGAAAGGCGACGAACAGGGGGTCGTCGAACAACGGCGCCGCTTCGACTTCGCCGCAGGCGAACGGCAGCGCCAGCAGGACGCAGTCGAGCTGGCCCCGATGCAGCGCTTCGCACGCCGCCTGGCTCGCTTCTTCGCGCAGGTATAGCTTCAGGCTCGGCCATTCCTCGCGCAGCCGGGGCAGCATCGCCGGAAGCAGGAACGGGGCGATGGTTGGAATGACCCCCAGCCGCAGCTCACCATGCAACGGGCGGCCTTCGGCGCGGGCGATTTCGGCCAGGCCTTCGGCTTCGCGCAACACGCGGACCGCGCGGTCGGCGACCTTGTCACCAAGCGCGGTGAAGCGAACGACCCGCCGAGTGCGCTCGACCAGCATCACGCCAAGCGAGGATTCAAGTTCGCGGAGACCGGCGGACAGGGTCGATTGAGTGACGTAGCAAGCGTCCGCGGCGCGGCCGAAATGGCCATGTTCGCGCAGCGCGACGAGATATTGGAGCTGCTTGATGGTGGGAAGGTGGACGGCCATGGTAATCGACGTTTCCAATCAGTTCGCGCATTCTAATGCACCAGAACGATTGAAGCCAGCCGTTCGGCCGGTCACGCGCTGACGAGCAGCCGCACCGAAACGACCAGCAATGTCACCGCCAGGATCGGCCGAAGCACCGAATCGGAAGTTCGCGTGCTGAGCAGGCTGCCGATGATGATTCCGGGAATGGACCCGGCAAGCAGTGCGAACATCAGCGTGAAATCGACCGAGCCCATCAGCCAGTGGCCAATGCCCGCGATCAGGGTCAGCGGCACGGCATGGGCGATATCGCTGCCCGCGATCCTCGCCACGGGCAATTTGGGATAGAGGATCAGCAGCGCGGTGGTGCCAAGCGCCCCGGCGCCGACCGACGTCAGCGACACCAGCACGCCAAGCGTGACGCCGAGCGCAATTGTCCAGCCGGTCACCCGGCTGACCGCCATCGCATCGATATGATCCCCCGCCCAGCGCAGGATCAGCGGGCGGAAGAACACCGCGATGCTGGTCAGCAATAACGCACTGCCCAGCAGCAGATTGAGAAGCAGGGGCATCTTCGTGCTCGTCATGCCGAAAAAATACATGGCGAGCAGAGTGACGATCGCTGCTGGAATACTGCCGCTGGCCAGGCCCCCGACGATCTTCCAGTCGACGGTTTGGCCCTTGTGGTGAACGGCGGTGCCAACGGTCTTGGTAATCGATGCGTACAGCAGATCGGTGCCCACCGCGGTTGCCGGATGAAAGCCGAACATCAGCACCAGCAGCGGCGTCATCAACGACCCGCCACCGACGCCAGTCAGGCCGACCAGCATCCCGACCAGCAGGCCGGCCAGTGAATAAAGCGGATTGTAAGAGGAAAAGATCGTTGCCCCCTGGTTATACGATCATCCGGCGATCATCGCGATCCCCCGTCCGGCGCGCCGCTTTGCCCAAGCGCAGGCGCGGGGGCAAGTGCCACGGATCGTTGAACGCGCCGACCCGGCTTTTATTTGCCTCAGCCCGCACCTAGATTGTCCCGGTTCGCTTAAAGGTGTCGCACGTGCAGTCCGGAATCATCGCTTATCTCGATTCGATCAAGGCCCGGGACCCCGCCGCCCGGTCGCGCTGGGACATTCTGTTCTATCCCGGCGTGCACGCCGTCGCGCTGCACCGGCTCGCCCACTGGCTGTGGGAAGGCAAGCTGTTCTTCATCGCGCGGCTGGTGAACCATTTCGCCCGCTTTATCACCGGGATCGACATTCACCCGGGGGCGAAGATCGGCCAGCGCTTCTTCCTCGACCATGGATTCAGCGTCATCGGCGAAAGCGCGGTGATCGGCGACGACGTCACCATTTACCAGCACGTCACGCTTGGCGGCACCAACCCGTCAACCGGCGTCGGCGGCAAGCGCCACCCGACGATCCATTCGGGCGTGGTGATTGGTTCGGGAGCGCAGGTGCTGGGACCGATCGAGGTTGGCGAAGGCGCCAAGATCGGCGCCAATTCGGTCGTCACCAGGGACGTCGTGGCCGGATCGACGGTCGTCGGCATTCCGGCCAAGGCGGTGCCCGTCGACGCCGTTCACTACAGCCCCGGCTTTGTCCCTTACGGCACGCCGTGCGGTGAGGATTCCGACCCCGTGCGCACGCGCATCGGCGAACTCCAGCGGGAAATTGAGGAGCTTCGCAGCGAGGTCGGGGCGCTTCGCGCGCAGCGGTCGCCCAGGCCCAGGGCCAAGAGCGCTTGAGCGTTGTCGCGCCGTTCCCGCGGCCTGGGGAGCGGCGCGCGATTGCCGGTTTCGAGCGCCGCGAGCTGATGCGCATTCTCGACCTTTACGGACGCATGGTCGCGGCCGGCCACTGGAAGGATTATGCGCTTCGCCTGGATCCGGAAGTGGCGATGTTCGCCGCTTACCGCCGCCATTCCGAACGGCCCGAGGTGAGAATCGAAAAGCGCCCCGCGCTGCGGCTGAAGCAGGGGGCGTTCGCATTGGTCGGTGAACATGGCGCGGTGCTCAAGCGGGGCCACGAGCTTGCGCCGGTGCTGGCCCCGCTTGAGCGCCGATTGATGCGGCTGATCGACTAGGCGATTGCTTCCGGGGCGACCGTCCGCCCAAGGATTGGCAGCCGGTCCTTCAGGCCTTCGGGAAGTGGCCGAACGATCGCTTCGCGGGCCTGGTGCCAGAAGGCCGAAAGCAGCAGCAGCGCGGAGCCGATGACCAGCGCCGTGAGCGCCATGTTGAGCTCGACCGCGCCGAACTTCTTGAACAGGTCGGCAAGCGCCCACAGCACATAGGCAAGCGCCGAAACCAGCAGCGCCCGGCGGTCGATCGCCAGTGCGGTCACGCCAAGGCCGATGTACAGGGCCACCGCGGCAAGTCCGCCGCCAAGCCCGACGTTGCCCGAATTCAGCCCAAGCAGGGTGAAGATCGGATGCACGATCATCGGTGCCGCCAGCAGGTGCAGCCAAAAGGCGACGTCGGACCGGCGGGTCAGCCGCGAACGGTCGGACGCATCCCACCACATGGCGAACAGGAAGACGCCGATGCCGAGCACCAGGACCATTCCCAGCATGACGTTGGGCGAATCGCTGGCGGCGGGGCCGAGGACGGCGACCAACAGGCCGGCGAACAGTCCGGCAACTGCGGCTGCCCCAGCGGCAATCGTAATCGGCACGTGGAACCGGCGCCAGTGAAGCCATGCGGCAGCGGCCGCAATCGCGCCCGCAACCGCGGCGACGATCCCGCCCAGCACGTTATTGTTGTTGAGCGCATCCGCGCCCATCGCTTCGGTCAGGGCAAAGCCCGACATCACGAACACGCCACCGACGAAGCCAAGTAGAAGCAGGATCGACGGCAGGGCCATGCGTCGTTTGGCAGTGAAGAATAGAGCGAGGCCCCAGGAGGCCGCGGCAACGAGCATCGGCGCCAGCGGCGAGGGGCCGTCAACATCGACGACGAGGCCGCTCGCCCGGCCGATCGACTGGCCGATCCAGCCAAGCGCAAACAGCAGGATCGCGGCGGCGATCGAAACGAAAATGTCGTTGAACCCGGTCAGCAGCCTGAACTGCTCCTCATCCGGGATCGTCGAACGCCGGCGCGCGACATGCGTTCGCAGGCCATTGGCCGCTTCGGCGCTCAGTGCGCCTGCAGCGACGGCGTCGTCGAGCTCTTGCTGGCTATACATCGTGTGGTTCCCCTTTCCCGGGCGTGGTACGCTCACTGTGTTATCGCGTCAATACAGCAAGTCGGCTACGGCTTGCATCACCATCAGCCGCGACTAAGAGGCCGAAACGTTCCAGGAGAGTGGCTCGGCATGCGCATTGCGATGATTGGCACCGGTTATGTCGGGCTTGTGTCGGGCGCCTGCTTTGCCGACTTCGGCCACCGTGTGTGCTGCGTCGACAAGGACACGGCCAAGATCGACGGCCTTAACGCGGGCCGGATGCCGATTTGGGAGCCGGGGCTGGAATCGATCGTCGGCGCCAATGCCGCGCAGGGACGATTGTCGTTCACAACCGACCTGGCGGCGGGTGTCGACCAGGCGGACGCGGTGTTCATCGCGGTCGGCACGCCGGCGCGCCGCGGCGACGGCCATGCCGACCTGACGTTCGTTTTCGAAGCGGTGCGCGAACTGGCCAAAGTGATCAAGCCGGGGACCGTGGTCGTCACCAAATCCACCGTCCCGGTCGGCACTGGCGACCGCATTGAGGAGCTTTTGCGGGAAGGCGGGATGAGTGACGTGTCGGTCGCTTCCAATCCCGAATTCCTGCGCGAAGGCGCGGCGATCGCGGACTTCAAGCATCCCGACCGGATCGTCGTCGGCGCCGAGGACGAGCGAGCGCGCGAGACGCTGCGCGAAATCTATCGTCCACTGTTCCTCAATCGCGCGCCGATCCTGTTCACTGGCCGCCGCACGGCGGAGCTTACCAAATATGCCGCCAATGCGTTCCTGGCGGTCAAGATCAGCTTCATCAACGAGATTGCCGATCTGTGCGAAGCCGTGGACGCCGACGTTCAGGACGTCGCTCGCGGGATCGGCCTCGACAATCGCATCGGTCCCAAGTTCCTGCATCCCGGTCCAGGATATGGCGGAAGCTGCTTCCCCAAGGACACGCTGGCCTTGCTTCAGACGGCCGAGCTGGCCGGAGTTGACCAGCGCATCGTCAGGACCACGGTCGCGGTCAACGACCAGCGCAAGGAACAGATGGCCGAACGGGTCGAGCAAGCGGTGGGCAGCTCGCTGGCCGGCAAACGCGTGGGCGTGCTTGGCCTCGCCTTCAAGCCGAACACCGACGATATGCGCGATGCCCCGTCGATCCCGCTGATCAATGGCCTGATCAAGCGCGGGGCCGAGGTCAGTGCGTTCGACCCGGTCGCCCGCGAGCAGGCCGAGCAGGTGCTGAGCGGAATCGCGTTCGCCCCGGACGCTTATGCCGCGGCCGAGGGCGCCGATGCCGTCGTGATCGTGACCGAGTGGGACGAATTTCGGGCGCTCGACCTGCGCCGGGTCGCCGAAATGATGCGCGGCAAAGTGCTGGTCGACCTTCGCAACGTCTACGACCGCGAAGATGCGGAAGAAGCGGGACTCGCCTATTTCGGCATCGGCCGTGGCCGTTTCCAGCAAGGATAGCAGCCGGTCGCCTCCGGCTTCGAACCTGCTATGTTCCAGTGATGGGTGACGATCCGCTGACTGTTGAAGCAATGCCGGCGGCGCTGCTCGGCCGCGCCGCGGACGGCTGCTGACCGATGCGCCACGACCGGCTTCCGGGGATACAACGCCAATCGTGGATGACCCGCAAGCGCGTGCAGTTCGCGGGCGGGCTGATCATCGGCGCGCTGCTGCCCTGGCTGGCCCGCGGACCGTTGCTTCCAGGCCGGATGTTCGAAGCCGCCAGCATCAACGGGCTGATCGGCAATGCGGTGGCAGTGGTGATCGCCTTCTGGCTGCGGCTGTCGATCGAAACCTATCCGGGAATCCGCCGCAGCTCGGTCATCCCGCCGTCAGCGCTGACCGGCCACGGCACCGTCATCCTGTGGTTCGTGCTGACCCGCTTCCCCTACGACCGTCTCGGGCTGGCGGTTGGTTTCGTGCTTCACGTCATCTGGCTTTACGCCTGCTACATGTACGCCGATCGCAACGTTCGGCGGCGCATTGCCGTGGTCCCGTTCGGAAGCATCGGGCAATTGGACCAGATCGACGGGATCGACTGGCTGCCGATCAAGCGGCCGCATCTTGGCGACACCCGTGGCTGCCATTCGATCGTCGCCGATTTCGGCGCGGACCTGCCCGATGAATGGGAGGCCTTCCTCGCCGACGCGGCGCTGGCGGGGCGCATCGTCTACCAGGTCAAGCAGCTGGCCGAATCCCTGACCGGTCGAGTCCAGCTTGAACAATTGTCGGAGAACAGCTTCGGGTCGCTGCTTCCGGCGCGCGGCTACTTCTATTTGAAGGGACTGGCCGACTTCTGCTTCGCGCTTTTGATCCTGCCGTTCGCGCTACCGTTCATGCTGATCATTGCCGCCGCGGTGCGGATGGACAGTCCGGGGCCCGCGCTGTTCCGCCAGAAGCGGGTCGGACACGCCGGCCAGTCGATCACGGTGTACAAGTTCCGGACGATGCACGACGTCCGCGCCGACGATGACCGCAGCGCCGCAATGACCCGCGAGGACGACGACCGGATCACTCGGGTCGGCCAGATACTGCGCACTTTGCGGCTCGATGAACTGCCGCAGATTTTTAACATTCTGAAATGGCAGATGAGCTGGATCGGGCCCCGGCCCGAAGCGGAAATCCTGTCGGTGTGGTACACCAGCGAAATTCCCTTCTATCGCTATCGCCACGTCGTGAAGCCGGGGATTTCGGGCTGGGCGCAGGTCAATCAGGGCCATGTCGCCGAAGTCGACGAGGTTCACCGCAAGCTGCAATACGACTTCTATTACATCAAATATTTTTCGCCCTGGTTCGACATCCTGATCCTGTTCCGGACGATCAAGGTGATGCTGACCGGGTTCGGTTCGCGCTAGGGCGCGGACCGGCGGAGCGGCGCGGTTTCGCGCAGCGCGATCATCATGGGCAGGACGCCCAGACCGACCGCCGCAATCATCGCTCCGGGCGCCATCGTCCAGCCGGTGCGTTCGACCAGCAGCTGGGCAAGCCATGGCGTCAGGCCGCCGAAAATCGCCGTTGCCATGGTGGCGCCAAGCGCGAGCCCGGTCACGCGTCCTTCGCCCGGGAACTGCTCGGCGGTGGCGACTGCGCCAACCGCGCTGACCGCGCCGGCCAGCCCGGCAAGGATTACCGCGCCGGCCAGGGCCTGCCCGCGATGGCCGCTGGCCATCAGCGCGAACAGGCTGATCGGCAGCACGGCGCTGCCCAGGCTGAGCGCGATCAGCACCGGCCGGCGCCCGACGCGATCCGACAACAGGCCGATCAGCGGCGTCACCGCGATCACGACCACGGCCGCCGCGGTCGAGAGCCACAGCGAATCCTGTTCGCCAAGCTTGCCCGCCGAAGTCAGGAACGCCGGGACGTAAGTAATCCCGACGTAATAAGTGATCGAACCAAGCGCCGAGATGGCGAAGGCGCGGGCAATTCCGACGCGATGATTGGCAAGGGCATGGGCCAGCGGCGCTTGCGGCACGGTGCCCTGTTCCTGCTGGCGCAGGAATTCGGGCGATTCCTCCATGGTCGAACGCGCGATCCACACGCTTCCGGCAAGTGCTGCGCCGACGAAGAAGGGAATGCGCCAGCCCCACGCTTCAAGCGCTGCGGTGCTGAGGAGGGTGACGGTCAACGCCGACACGCCCACCGCCAGCAGTGCTCCGACTTCGCTTGCGGCGGAGGCGGAGGAGGCGATCAGCCCGCGGCGGTGCGGCGGTGCGCCCTCGAGCAGATAAGCGACGACCCCGGTATATTCCCCGCCGACCGAGAAGCCCATGACGCAGCGCAGCAACAGCAGCAGCCAGCCCGCCGCCGGGCCGATCGCCGAGCGGGTCGGCAGGAGCGCGGTTGCAAGCATCGCCGCAGTCATCAGCGCGACCGAGATCAGGAGCATGTGGCGGCGCCCCCGGCGGTCGCCGAGATGGCCGAAGAACAAGGCCCCCAGCGGGCGCATCAAATAAGCGATCGCAAAGCCGCCCAGCGTCAGCAGCAAGGACCGCGCGCCACCGCCGAAAAACACCCGCGACAGCACGGTCGCGAAATACAGATAGAGCGTGAAGTCGTACCATTCGACGACGGTCGAAAAAGCCGCCACCGCCATCGACTTGCGCGGCAGGACGGCGCCTTGCCCGACGGCCGGGGGCGTCACGCCGGCTCGACGCAATGGTGACCGTTGAACAGCGAATGCGGATCGTAGCGGCGCTTGGCGCGGGCCAGCCGCGGGTAGTTCGGACCCCAATGCGCCTGCTTCCAGTCGTTGAGGAAATAGTCGCATTCGGACATGTAAGCGCCGGCGTTCGGCGCAATCCGGTAGATTTCGGCCATCGCCCGAGTAACTCCGGCGGCGTCGCGGCGGCCCTCGGCGAGGTTGGGGGCATGGCCGGGGATGCCGGGATAGGCCGGAGCCTGTTCCTCGGCCGCGCAAATCAGCAGTGCGAAGGCATCGAGCACTTCGGGATTGGTGGCGGTGTCGCGCGTTGCCGCAATCGCTTCCGCCGAGCCACCGCCAAGGCCCTTGTTGGTGTGGAGTGCGATCGTCCACTGGTTTGCGGCCCGGATCAGTGCTTCGACCAGTTCAGGCTGCCGGGCCGGGGTCAGCAGGTCGCGGGACAGCCATGCCGACTGATAAGCATGGAGGGTCTGGCCAGCCTCGCCGCGATTGCTTGCCCAATAGACATTGTCCGCCGGTGCACCGGGGCGATCGTCGCGCAGGACGATTCCGGGCATCGCCAGCAGCACCTTGGGGTCCCAGAAACCGCGAGCGGGAAGCGCGATCAGCAAGGGTTCCGAAGCAAATGCGAAGTCGCCTGGCCGGCCATTGACCCAGTCCAGGAACGGGGCCCAGACCGCCGCGATCGCCGCCTTCGTCAAGCCGTGGCACAGCATGCTGACGCTCAACCGGCGGCCGGGGGAGAAGCGGATCTGTTCGCCCCACGTGGGATTGAACAGCGTCGAACTGTAAAATCGCATTATTTCGGCCACGAGTCCGCGCCACGCAGAGTCGTTGCTGGCGGTGATTTCGAATAAGGTAGCGCCGATCATCGAGGGCAGGGGGTGCGTTCGCATGGTCAGCCGGGTGACCACTCCAAACGTCCCGCCGCCGCCGCCGCGAAGCGCATAGAAGAGGTCGGGTTCACGCCAGCGGTTGACGGTTCTGACCAATCCGTCGGCAGTGACGATTTCGGCTTCGAGAAGGTTTGCCGCGCCGGTTCCGAACTGCTTGGAAAAGGAGCCGAAGCCGCCGCCCTGGACGAAGCCGCCGACGCCGACCGTCAGGCAGCCGCCGCCCTGAACGTAGCGCCCGCCTTCGACCGCGACCTGGCGATAGACTTCGCCCCACAGGCAGCCCGCGCCGACCGAGACCGCCGGCAGGGCCGTGGTGGCGGCGGGCGCCCCTTTGGGCACGAACCCGTCGTGGAGGTCGATCGACCGCATCGCGTGAGACCAGATCAGCAGCGAATTGGCGCGGTTGGAATTGCCGAAGTAGCTGTGGCCGCCGCCCTTGATCACGGGCGCAATGCCCGACGCGCGGCAGAAATCGATTGCCGCGGCGACGTCGGCGGCGGAGGTGGCGGCAACGCCCTTCAGGCTTGGCTGGGTGGTCCAGGCATCGGTCCAGCCGAGGGTCTGGGTCAGGCCGGGCGTGGCGGACAGATAATAAGGGTTCTTCATCCGGGCGAGCACGGCATCGGCATCGCGCCCGCCGTTGCGCGCCAAAGCGACCAGCGGCGAGGGGGTATCGATCAGCCGGTCGCCGACCTTGCGGCGCAGCGCGTCCCAGCGGGGGGCGGCGGTTTTGGAGAGAGCGAGCGGCGGCGTGATAAGCGCGGCGGCCGCCGCGGCACCAGTCGAGCCCAAGAACGTCCGTCGCTGCATGCTAACCCCCCGCTGTCATGGTTGGAGCATGCATAAGCTGACGGCGTTTGGCCACGCGCTTTTGTAATTTTACCCGGGCGGTTCGCCGACGTTGGGTGGCATGTTGCAATCGTGCCGCTGGTTCTGAGCGTGGAGCAAAACCGGCGCGCCTTCGCTTAAAGTGCCGCTCGCTTGTGCCGCGCGTCCTCCACCGCTTCATCTGGCGCGTCATCCACCGCGTCATCCGCTGCTTCGTCGGCGAGCAAGGCGAACCAGGTGTCGCGAAGCTCCTCTTCTTCGGTGCGTTCGTCGGCGGCAATGGCGGCCTGATTGGCTTCGAGCAGGCGCACTTCGTCGGGCGTGCAGGCGCGTTCGTAGCTGGTGCTGCTGCCCCACGGGCTGCTTTCATAACCGTCGAAGCCGGCCGGCGGCGGGAAGTCGGTCAGCCACATATTGTCGACCTCATCCTTCCAGCAGCGGTCGGACTGGTCGATCACTTCGTCGTCGTCACTGTGACTTTCACTGAGTGAAAC
>JBDSGQ010000053.1:0-14754 GCA_039918915.1 Sphingomicrobium sp. | reverse complement strand
GCGCTGTCGTTCCGCCGGTTGCAGATCGCGACCAGCAAGGAGCCGGTGCCGCCGCCGCTGCAAATGCTGTTCACCATGACCGAGGGCAAAAGCCGGATGCTCGCCGATCCCAAGGGCGCCGGCTATTTCATCGTCAAGCTCGACAAGATCATTCCCGGCAATGCGCTGCTCGAACCGTCGCTGATCACGCAGACGCAGACCCAGCTGCGCGATTCGGTGACCCAGGAATATGCGCAGCAGTTCGTTGCCGCGATGCGCACCCAGCTGAAGGTCAAGCGCAACGATCCGGCGGTCAACGCGCTCAAGGCGCGGCTCGCTTCGGGAAGCAATTGACCGACGCTTGACCGGCGCGGCTTTGTTGCCTACACGTTCCCCGTTCGTTCCTGAAGGGGAGAGACTGCTATGCTGACCGCCAAACAGCGTGAACTGCTGCTGTTCATCGATGCGCGTCTCAATGACAGCGGCATCTCACCCAGTTTCGACGAGATGCGCGAAGCCCTGGACCTCAAATCCAAGTCTGGTGTGCACCGCCTGATTTCAGCGCTTGAGGAACGCGGCTTCATCCGCCGGCTGGCCAATCGCGCCCGCGCTCTGGAAGTGGTCAAATTGCCGGAAATGCGGCCGTCGGCGGCGGTTATCCCGCTGCGCCCGGCGCAATCCGCGTCCGCCTCCGCCGGCGACATGCAGCGCGCTCCCGCCAACGACACGATCGACATTCCGCTGCACGGCCGGATCGCGGCGGGTACGCCGGTCGAGGCGCTGCAGGGGACGGAGCGCTTCTCGGTGCCGTCCGCTTTGCTGGGCCCGGGCGAGCATTATGCGCTCGAAGTGTCGGGCGATTCGATGGTCGAGGAAGGGATTCTGGACGGCGACTTCGCACTGATCCGCAAGGCCGATACCGCGCGCGATGGCGAAATCGTGGTCGCTTTGATCGACGATGAGGAAGCGACGTTGAAGACTTTTCGCCGCGAAGGCACGATGATCCGCCTCGACCCCGCCAACCGCCAATATGAAGCCCAGCGCTACGACCCGCGCCGAGTGCAGATCCAGGGCCGCCTGGCCGGCCTGATCAGGCGGTACTGAGCGGATGGCCGAAGCCCGCATCGACTATGTCGAGCTGCCGACCGCGACGGCGCATGAACTGACGCGCGCCTTTTACGGCAAGGCATTTGGCTGGTCGTTTACCGATTACGGACCGGCCTATGCCGCGACCACCAACGGCACCACCGACGTCGGGCTCCAAGGCGATCCGGGCGATTCATTGTCGGCGCCGCTGCCTGTGATCCGGGTCGGCGACCTTGAAGCCGCGTTCGCTGCGGTGACCAAGGCCGGCGGCGTGATCGCCAAGCCGATCTTCAGCTTCCCCGGCGGGCGTCGGTTCCAGTTTATCGACCCGTCGGGCAGCGAACTTGCGGTGTGGAGCGAAACCTAGCCGGGTCTGAGCCCAGGGATGATCGCCGATTTGGCTGGCCACGGTCACGACGTGCGGTTCACCCGAGAGATATACCGCAACGCCGCCGGTACGTTGCAGCGTCGACCGGTCGAGCTTGAGCCAATGCGGCGTGCAGCCGCGCGGCAACCAGCGATCCGAAACCACGATGTCGGCCTGGGCGCAGGCGCTGGTAATCGTCGCCCAGTCGATCGGCGTTGCCGAACGCGTCGCAAGCAGCCGCCAGTCGCCGGACGGCCGCGCAATTCGCGCCACGCAGGCATCGCGCGAACAGGCGCTGAACCCGCGCAGTTCGAAATCGGCCGGATCGCCGGCAAAGCCCGAAGCTTCGGCAAACAGCTGACGGACATAATCCCCGGCCCGGTCGCGCAATACCCGCGGCCGGCCATTTTCGACCAGCGCCAGATGCACGCCATCGCCGGTTACCAGCAAATCCGGCGCGGGGGCGAGCGCCGCGACGCCGGCGCCTGCCACCAGCGGCACCAAACCCAGCAGTCGGACGCGGCTGGACCACAGGCACAGCCACACGCCCCCGCCAACGATCAGGCCAAAGGCCCAGCGCGGCATCGACGGCATCAGTGCAACCGCGCCGCTGGCCGAAGCAACGACATGAGCGAGGTGCAACAGGGCGTCGATCGCTGCGCCAGCAAGGAACCACAGCGGCCGGCCCAATCCGCCCGCGTCGAGGAGCAGCGCGCCGGCTTCCAGCGGCATGATCACGAAGGTCGTGAGCGGAATGGCAATGATGTTGGCGGCGACCCCGTAAAGGCCCGATCGATGGAAATGATAGAGCGCCAGAGGCGTCAGCGCGATTTCCACGGCGAGGCCGGTTACGACCATCGCCAGCCCGGCCCGGGCAGTTCTTGCCACCACGCCTTCCTCCCGCCGGGTAAACCAGCGGCGCGACCAGGCGGTCGAATGAATGGCGACGATTGCAGTGACCGCCGCAAAGCTCATCTGGAAGCTGGCGCCGGCGAGCGCTTCGGGGCGGAACAGCATGACCATCAGCGCGCCAACGGCGATCAGGCGCATGCTCATCGCGTCGCGCCCAAGCGCAATTCCGGCGAGGATCAGCAGGGCTGCGACGCAGCTCCGCACGGTCGGCACCTGGGCGCCGGTCAGGAGCGTGTAACCGATTCCCGCCGCCGCCCCTGCCCCCGCCGCAACCAGCACCAGGTTGAAGCGCAACGCGAGCGTTTCACTAAGCGCCAGCAGCCGCAGCGTCAGGAACATCGCGAAGCCGACGGCGGCGGCAATGTGCAGCCCGCTAACCGACAACAGGTGCGTCAGCCCGCTTCGGCGCATGGCGTCGGCGTCGTCCTGGCCGACGGCATTCTGGTCGCCGGTGGCAAGCGCGACGGCAATTCCGCCAGCGCCTTCGCCCAAGCGCCGGCGAATGTGGCGGCGAAGCTGCTCGCGGACGGCGGACAGGCCGGTTTCCCGCGCGGGACGAACGACCGTCACTGGGCCAAGCGCCTTGCCGACCGCGCCGATGCCCTTGAACCACGCATCGCGGGCGAAGTCATAAGTGCCGGGGAGCGCCATCGGCGGCGGCGGCGCAAGCCGGGCACGCACCTGAATCGCGGCGCCCGGGACAATGCCGTCGGGCACCTTATCCTCATCCGCCGAAACCCGGACCAGCGGCGGCAGCGTGGGATCGGCGGGACGCAGCAGCACGCGCACCGTCTGCCGTGCGGAAAGATGATCGACCGTTTCCACCGTCCCAGTAAAGCTGGCGATCACCGGGCGGGCGAGGCGTGGTTGGGCCACCCACGCCGACCGCGCCCACACCAGGCCGCAGCCGAGCGTCGCCGCAAGCGCGAACCAGCCGATCGCTCGACCGGCACGGCCGCGCCCGAACCCCAGGCCAAGGATTGCAAGCGCCGCCGCGATGCACAGGAACGCCTGCCACTGAACGGGCCCCCAAAGCGCGAACCACGCGGCAATACCGGTCCCGAACCCGACTACGACCCATGGCGGAAGCTGGGCGCGTTCGTGCTCGAGGAGCCGTTCCAGCTCCTCTCCAAACGCGGAAAACCACGTCTTCCAATAGCTCCGAGCACGCTGTGGAAGAGGCGCTTCCCCTATGTTAGGGGCGCTCATCCATTGCATTGCAGCATGAGTTTGAGAGGAAAGCGCGCAAGCGCGCAAGCGAGAATGAACCGTGAATAGCGCAAGCAGTTCGTCACCGCGGCCGGTCGTCACCCGGTTCGCTCCGTCCCCGACCGGGTTCCTGCATATCGGGGGCGCCCGGACGGCGCTGTTCAACTGGCTGTTCGCCCGCCATCACGGCGGCAAGTTCCTGCTTCGGATCGAAGATACCGACAAGGCGCGCTCAACCACCGAAGCGATCGACGCCATCCTCGACGGGATGCGCTGGCTCGGGCTCGATTGGGACGGGCACGAATATTATCAGTCGCAATTCTGGGCGCGCCACGCCGAAGTCGCGCACCGGCTGCTGGAGCGTGGCGCGGCATACCGCTGTTACATGACCCAGGAGGAACTGGCGGCGCAGCGCGAGCTTGCGGCGAAAGAACGCCGCCCGTTCCGAATTGTCAGCCCGTGGCGCGAAGCCGGCGCGGCGCCGGACGGCAAGCCGTTCGTCATCCGCCTCAAGGCGCCGAGCGAAGGCGAAACGGTGATCGACGACCAGGTCCAGGGCCAAGTGACGGTGCAGAACGCCGAAATCGACGATTTCGTGCTGCTTCGGTCGGACGGGTCGCCGACCTACATGCTGGCGGTGGTGGTTGACGACCATGACATGGGGATCACCCACGTGATCCGCGGCGACGACCATCTCAACAACGCCTTCCGCCAGCTGGCGATCATTCGCGCGATGGGCTGGCCCGAGCCGATCTACGCCCATGTCCCGCTGATCCACGGCGCCGACGGCGCCAAGCTGAGCAAGCGCCACGGCGCGCTGGGGGTCGATGCCTATCGCGACGAGCTTGGGCTGCTGCCCGAAGCGGTCAGCAATTACCTGTTGCGGCTCGGCTGGGGCCATGGCGACGACGAGATCATCAGCCGCGACCAGGCGACCGAATGGTTCGACCTGGCCCATGTCGGCAAGTCGCCGTCGCGATTCGACTTCAAGAAGCTGGAAAACCTCAACGGCCATTACATCCGCGAAGCCGAAGATGCCCGGCTGGCGGAGCTGGCGGCGCCGCGGATCGGGCTGTCGAGCGACGAACTGCCGCTGCTGGTCCGGGCCATGCCGGAGCTGAAGGCGCGGGCGCACAGCCTCGACGATCTCGCGGACGGCGCGCGTTTCCTGTTTGCGCAACGTCCCCTCGACCTGGACTCGGCCGCGGGCGAATTGCTGACCGGCGAAGCGCGGGCGTTGCTGAGTGCCGCGCACCATGCGCTGGGCGCCCTTGCCGAGTGGGACTCGCCGTCGGTAGAGGCGGCTATCCGCGCAGTTGCGGAAACGGGCGGCGTCAAGCTTGGGAAACTGGCGCAACCGCTCCGCGTTGCGCTTACGGGACGGACAACGTCGCCGGGTATTTTCGATGTGCTTGCGTTGCTTGGGCAAGAGGAAAGCCTCGCCCGCATTGCCGACCAGATGGTGGAGCCGAACGAATGACCGACAAGATGGCAAGCATGGATACACCGGCCGGAAAGTTCGACTTTCCAGTGCTCGACGGATCGGTCGGCCCGGCGGTGGTCGACATCCGCAAGCTGTATGGCGAAAGCGGGATGTTCACGTTCGATCCCGGCTTCACCTCGACGGCCAGCTGCGAAAGCGCGATCACCTATATCGACGGCGAACAGGGGATATTGCTTCACCGCGGTTATCCGATCGATCAGCTGGCGGAGAATTCGACCTTCATGGAGGTCGCCTACCTGCTGCTCCACGGCGAACTTCCCGACCAGGCCAACCTCGACCAGTTCACCTACACCATCAGCCGCCACACCATGCTGCACGAGCAGCTGAACGTATTTTACCGCGGATTCCGGCGCGATGCGCACCCGATGGCGATCATGTGCGGCGTGGTCGGCGCGCTGTCCGCCTTTTACCACGACAGCACCGACATCACCGATCCCGAGCAGCGCATGATCGCGTCGCACCGGCTGATCGCCAAGATGCCGACGATCGCCGCGATGGCGTTCAAATATTCGATCGGCCAGCCGTTTCTCTATCCGCAGAACGACCTCAGCTACACCGGCAATTTCCTGCGCATGACGTTCGGCGTTCCGGCCGAGCCGTATGAAGTGAACCCGATCATCGAGCGGGCGATGCGGCGGATCTTCATCCTTCATGCCGATCACGAACAGAATGCCTCGACTTCGACGGTGCGGCTGGCGGGATCGTCAGGGGCCAACCCGTTCGCCTGTATCGCGGCGGGAATCGCCTGCCTGTGGGGCCCCGCGCATGGCGGCGCCAACGAAGCCGCGCTCAACATGCTGCGGGAAATCGGGACCACCGCCAACATCCCGAAATACATCGCCCGCGCCAAGGACAAGAACGACCCCTTCCGGCTGATGGGCTTCGGCCACCGAGTCTATAAGAATTTCGACCCGCGGGCGAAGGTGATGAAGGCCACCGCCGACGAAGTGCTGAAGGAGCTCAACATTTCCGACCCGGTGCTCGATGTCGCCAAGGAGCTCGAGCATATCGCGCTCAACGACGATTATTTCATCGAAAAGAAGCTGTATCCCAACGTCGATTTCTATTCGGGCGTGATCCTCAACGCGATTGGCTTTCCGACCGATATGTTCACGGCTTTGTTCGCGCTTGCGCGAACCGTGGGCTGGGTGGCGCAGTGGAACGAGATGATTGCCGATCCGGGACAGAAAATCGGCCGACCGCGCCAGCTTTATGTCGGCGCGACGCAGCGCGAATACGTGCCCGTCGACAAGCGCTAGCCGCCGGTCAGGCCGTCGGCAGGGTCAGCGTAAACCGCGCGCCCACTCCTGGAGCGCTGTCGAGAGTGACATCGCCGCCCATCGACCGCGCGAGGCGCCGCGAAATCGCGAGGCCGAGGCCCGTGCCGCCAGCCCGGTGGTGCGCGCGCTCAAACCGTTCGAAGATGCGTTGCTGGTCGGCGAGCGCAATCCCCGGCCCTTCGTCGGCGATGGTCACCGAAGCGGCGCCGGGCGTTTTCGCGAAGGTCATCCGCACCGTTGCCCCGGGCGGCGAATGGTGAATGGCGTTGGCGGCCAGATTGACCAGGATCTGGATGATGCCGCGTTCCTCGCCCCGCGCCGGCAGCCGCTCGATCGATTGCAGGTCGAGCTCAACGCCATGTTCCTCGGCCGATGCTTCCAGCATCACCACGGCTTCGGCGGTCAGCGCGGCAAGGTCGAGGCTGGAATGGTCCTGAGCCGAATCCTCGGTCATTCCCTGGATGACGGCCACCAGGTGGCGCGCGGCGGAGGCGATATCGCCGCCATAGCTGGCGTAATCGCTGCGCAGCGGGCCGTCGGAGCGCTCGACGATCCGTTCGGCGCTGTCGATGATTCGGTCGAGCGGAGCACGGAGCACTTCGTCGAGGGCGTCGTCGAAGATGGCCCCCGCCCCGGCTCCGCCGGCTTGATCAATACCGGCGCCGGCCTGCGCGGTGCCACGAAAGCCCGCAAAGGCGCCGTCCGCGCTGGAAACCACCTCGCCCGACAGGGTCAGGCCGCGTGCGTCGGCGTGGCGGCCGCGGGCCGGCTGGGCCGAAAAGGCGCGGCGTGCGGCAAGTCCCGCAATCAGCGGCATTTCACCCTTGTCGTCTTCGTCCAGCGCAAGCAGGCGGGTGAGCGGCTGGCCGGCGGCTTCGGCAACTTCCACCCCGATCAGCGCCGCCAGCGCGGCGGATAGCGAGATGATGCGAAGTTCCTCATCAGTGGTCCATTCCAGCAGGGCCGAAGCGCTGTCGACCTCGCTTTCGCCACCGAGCAGCATGGCGAGGCGCGGCGCGGCCGCCGGGCGCACCGTCCAGCCTTCGAGCGAAAGCGCCACTTCATCGCCTTCGGGCCTGGCGACCACTGACAATTCGATATCGTGATCGGCCGCCCCGGCGAGCGCCGCGCGCGACACGGCGATGCCGAGCTTGCGGGCAAGCTGGGCAACGGCAGCAATCTGCGGCAGCGCAAGCGTTTCGCCGAGCGACGAACCAGCCTCGCGCTGAAGCGCTTCGAGCGGCGCGTCGGCCGCGATCAAGCGCCCGTGCGCATCGAGCCGGCCAAGGACTGGCGGCGGTTCAGAGGGAACGCTGGCCATGGCTTCTTTCGAGGTCCGCAAGCGCCTGGCGATAGGCCGGTGCGCTGGCCAGCCGCGCCACGGCGGCTGCGGCCTGATCGTCGGTAATGCTGTCGAAGCGATCAATCGCCGCACCGACATCGTCCAGCCCAAGCAGATCGCCGATCGCCGCCAGCAATCCGGCGGCGACCTCACGCGACGTCCGCGATGCGCGCAGGAACAGCATCAACCGTTCACCGTCGGCGCTTAGCAATTCTTCGATTGCCGTGGCGCCGTTCAACCCGCCACCGCGCGCCAAGGCATAAGCAACGAACGCAATCTCGCCTTCGTTGGCGGCCGCCAGCACCAGTTCGCCGGCCACGCCGCCAGCTTCATCGAGCAGCCGGACCACATCCGCCGTCAGGGCATCGATCGATCGCGCCGGATCGCGCTCCGCAAGCAATTGCTGGCTGACCCGCGACACCGCGGAATCGACCGCGCCAGCCGGGTCGCCGGAGCGTTCGCGCGCAATCGCGGCGGCAACGGCATGGATCAAAGCGTCGGCGGCACCCGCGCCCAAATCGTCGAGATCGATCAGGCATTGGCCGAAGCGATCGCGGCGCTTGCCGCGGGCCAGGATCAGCGCCATCGCCGCGGCTGCAACCGTCCCGTCGCCGTGGCTGACGAGCCCCTGCAGCGCCCGCGCATCGCGCTTCCCGGTGCGCGCCCGGGCCCCGGCGGAAATCCGTTCTTCGTCGGCGCGGCGGAGCAACAGCCCGACGAGCGCCGGATGATCGAGTAGCCCGGCCGCGCTGAGCGCATCGACGCGCGCGGCATTGCCGTCGTCATTCGCGGCCGCCCAGCCGGCGGGCAGGCGCGCGCGGATTTCGCTTTCCGCATCAACGACGAGGCAATGCAGCATCGCGGTCATCAACGCCCGTTCCTGCTCGGTCAGCCGTTGTGCCGGATCAAGGAAAAAGTCGGCGCGGACCGTGGCCAGCCGGTCGCTGCCAGCGCGCCTGGCGGGCGCGGCACGATCGGCTGTCCAGGCAGCAAGCGGCCATTCCTCCGGTATCATCGGCGCCGGCTTATCCGCTCCCGGTTAACTTCGCGTCAACTGGAGTGGGAGTGACGGACGTGCTGAACGATGAAGAAGCTGATCGCGGCATAAATGAGAAGCCCCAGGAGATAGGTGGTCCAGGCCCCGGCAAGGGCGAACGGCACCGCTGCAAAAATCGCATTTCGACGAGAAAACAGCCATAATTCGCCGCCCGAGGGCATCGCCGCTTTTTCGATTCGAGCGGCTTCGGCAAAGGCGGCTGCGACTCCTGCGGCAAGCAGGGTGCCCCAACCCCCGTTGCGCATTTCCCACCAGCCGAGGGCAAGGAGCGCGATGCCCGCCGCCGGCCACAAGGCCAGCCGGCTCGCCATCCGCACCGGCAGCGGCCGCAGGCGCAGGCTGGCAAGGCGCGCTGCGACCAGGTCGAGCGGCGCTGACAGGCCAAGCAGGACCAGCCCCGCAGCAAGCCAGCCGCGAGCGAAGCACAATGCGCCCCCGACGCTCAGTCCAAGCGCGCTCCAGATCAGCCAGCGCGGCCGAACCGCGGTTTCCATCAGCTGGTGAGTCGCGAATTCCTCGACCGGGGGGAGCAGGAAGCGGCTGGCCCAGTCGCTGCGCGCGCCGCGCGAAGCCGCGATCAGGGTCCGCTGGAAAGTCTCCAGCTGTTCGGGACGTTCCACCAGCAAGGGCTCGGCGCCGCCTTCGGGGACCGGAATTCGAAGCGCGCCTTCCTGCAGGCTTCGGCGAAGCAGCGTCGATTGCAGATCCCAGTCGCCGAGCATGGCCGCGGTCGAGCCAAGGATGTTGACGTCGACCAGCGCCACGCCCGCCCAGCGCGACTGCGCATCGATTCGTTCGAACGCCTGATGCGCTTCATCGTCGCTGACCGTGGCCACGGCCGGCTCCGGTTCGTCGGCAAGCTGGGCAACGAGATCGGCGGGAGCAGCGACGCCGTCGCCGATCAGCAGGATCGACGAGCCTGCCTCGAACCGGCTGATGGCTTCGTCAATCGCGCTTGCCGCGATTACGTTGACCCCGTCGAGGCGCAACCGCTCGAGCGCGTCCTGCAAGGCTTGCGGCACCCGTTCGACGATAACGACGATCGGCGCGGCACCGGCGGCGGCGGCGCACCGCACCTGATATTCGATCAGGGTTCGGCCACTGAGCGGAAGAAGCGCCCGAAGGCCTCCCGAGTCGTCTTCCTGATAAGCCCCGATGAGAGCGCCTACGCCCATTTTGGAACAGTTCCTCCCCAGTCCATTGGCCCGGTCCATTGGCCCAGTGCTTTGGCCCATCCTTTGGCCAACCTTCTCTAAGCGCTTTCGTGGTTCGTCAAAGGTGGTAAACTGCACGAACCATGACACCCAGCCCCAAGCGCGCCGATCCCTTGTCATCGATGAAGGATGCGGCCGAACCGCTCGAACTTACCAACGAGTATACGGCGGTCGATCCCTTTTTCCCGCAGCCCGATGCGGACGAGGACCCGATTCGCGAACGTGGCGCCGGCGGGCGGCGAGTGCTGGCCACGACGCTTATCCTGCTGTCGCTGGCGTGGCTGGCCTACACCGCGTGGGCGGCAGGCGCCGCATTATCGGCCCAGCCGCTGTCCGCCCCGCAAATCGCCCAATGGGTGTCGATCGCGGCGGGCCCATTGGCCTTGCTCGGGCTCGCATGGCTGACGTTCGGCCGCACGCGCCGCAAGGAAGCCGAGCGCTTCACGCGGTCGGTGATTGCGATGCGGCACGAAGCGCAGTCGCTCGAAGCGCTGCTCGAAGTGCTTGCACAGCGGATCGTCGACAGCCGCACCGAACTGACCGCAACCACGCAGAGCCTGATGCAATTAGGCGACGACGCGACGCAACGGCTCGGCGGCATAACCAAAGAATTCGACGGCAGCAGCGAACGCCTCAAACGCCATGGCGAAGCGCTCGATCGCGCCGCGCTCGCCGCGCGTACCGACATCGGCGTGCTCCTCGAAGACTTGCCGCGCGCCGAACAAACCGCCCGGCAGCTGGCCGAACAACTGCGCTCGGCGGGAAGCGAATCGGGCAGCCGCACCGCGCAGCTTAGCAAGCAGGTCAACGAACTCGCCCAGCGCACGCGCGACACCGAATGGTTGATCGGCGAAGCGGTCGATCGCCTGGCCGCGCGGCTGGTCGAGATTGAAAATGCCGGAGCGACGGCCTCGGCGCGGGTCGGCGAAGCCGATGCCAATTTCAAGGATACGCTCGATTTGCTGCTTGAGCGGTCGTCGGCCTCGCTTGAAGAAATCCGCGGCGGCATCGACGCCCAGGCGGCCGCGGTTGCCGCACTGGTCGCCCAGGCCACCGCCGGCATCGGCACGGCCGGAGCGGAAGCGGCCGAAGCGCTCGCTTCCCATCTTGGCCAGGCCAACAGCTCGCTTGAAGGTCTGTCGACTCGAGTCGCCGAGCAGGAGCGGGCTTCGCAACATATGATTGCCGAAATCGACCGCGGCCTCGTGCTCATCGACGAACGCTTCACCGACCTCGCCAGCCAGGGCGACGAGCGCGCGATGCGCTTCCTCGAATCGCTTGGGCGGGCGCGCGGCGAACTCGACCAGCTGGCGGTGCAGACCGGCTCGCAGGACGATGCGCTGGGTTCACTGGCAGAGCGGACCACTGCGCTCCGCGACAGTATCGAGCGGCTCACCAGCGAAATCCGCGAAGGTGCCGGGATCGCCATTGGTGAAGCGCAGGGCAACGCCGACCGCTTGGTCGCAACCGCCGCCGAGCTTCAGCCGGGCGTCGAATCGATCCGCGCCGCCGTGATTGAAGCCAGCGGCAAGCTGTCGCTGACCAGCGCGGAGATCGGCGAAACTGAGCACCGCATCGCGGCGCTGGTGGCAAGCGTGAACGCCGGTGTGGACGGCACCCACGACCGGCTTGGCGATCTGACGTCGGTGATTGCGGCAGTCGAGCGGGAAGCCGCCAACCTCCAGGCCGAAACCGGCCCAGCACTGGTCACCGCGCTGGTCCAGGTCAAGGAGGCCGCGGCGCAGGCCGCCCAGCGCGCCCGCGAAGCCATTGAGCAGGTCATCCCGGAAAGCGCTGGCAAGCTATCCCAGCAGACTCGCGATGCGCTGGAACGGGTCATTCGCGAAAGCGTCGAAGACCGCCTGCGCGGAGTCGAGGCCATCGCTGCCCGGGCGGTGGACAGCGCCAGCGCCGCGTCGGACCGGCTAACGCAGCAGATGCTGACGCTTGGCCGCAGCGCCGCCGCGCTTGAAGCGCATATCGAGCAGGCCGGCGAGGACCAGCGCGAAAAGGACAGCGAAGCCTTTGCCCGGCGCGTTTCGCTGCTGATCGATTCGATGAATTCGGCGGCGATCGACGTCGGCAAGATCATGTCGGACGAAATCGACGACAAGGTGTGGGGCGCATACCTGAAGGGCAATCGCGGCGTCTTCACGAGCCGCGCGGTGCGCCTGATCGGAGGCAGCGAAACCCGCGCCCTGCGCGCCCATTACGACAGCGACATCGAATTCCAGCGCTCGGTCAATCGCTACGTCCACGACTTCGAGGAGATGCTCCACCGCGTGCTCAACGAGCGCGAAGGCGGCAGCCTTGCAGTGACTTTGATGTCATCGGATGTCGGTAAGCTCTATGCGGCGCTGTCCCAGGCGATCGAGAAGAAACGCTAGCGCCGGTGATAGAAGTCGAGGTCGTCCGGCGTGATCCAGCCGAATTGCCAGTTCACATAGTAAATGCCAAACAGCAGCAGGGCGAGCAACGCCGCCCGAAGCAAATGGCGCTTGAGGTCGAACACATGCGGCGCGCTGTCGGCCTGGCCAGCGACCTTGGGCGTGCCCGCTTCCTCATCGGTCTTCACTCCGAACGGCAGCAGCAGGAACACCGAAGCAGCATAGAACAGGACGTAGATCGCAATGATCGAAGTGAATGCCATCGGCGGCGCTAAACACCCACTTTAAGCAGCGTCACTTCGACCAGCGGCTTCTTGCCGGTCCACAGCGTGGCGCAACGCCGCACTGCCAGCCGGACGGCCTCACGCAGTTTCTCCTCGTCCGCGCCAACCTTGAAGGCCTTTGCACCAGCGTCGCTGGCATCGGCGAGGAAATCGTCGCGGTCTTCTTCGACCGGCACTCCGAAAGCGCGCACCAGCACCGGTCCGGCAAGCTGCCCCCGCGCATCGACTGGCACGGTCACGGTGATCAGCCCGGTCTGGCTGATCCGCCGGCGCTCGTTGAGCGTCGCGCCCCCGGCGGGAAGGATGACATCGCCGTCGAGGACGAGTTGCCCGACGCGAACTTCATCGATCTTTTTGGGATCGCCGGGGGCCAGCCGGATGACGTCGCCGTTCTTCTGCACCACCGCCTGCGGGACGCCATTGCCAAGCGCCAGGCGCGCATGTTCGGCCAGGTGGCGCGGCTCGCCGTGAACCGGGACGACAATTTCGGGACGCACCCATTTGTACATCTGGACCAGCTCGGGGCGGCCAGGATGGCCAGACACGTGGACGTGGGCCTGGCGCTCGGTGACGATCAGCGCGCCAATCCCGGACAGCTGGTTCATGATCCGCCCAATCGCAACTTCATTGCCGGGAATGATCCGCGACGAGAAGATCACGGTATCGCCCTGGCTGAGCTTGAGATCGTGCGTTCCGCTGGCGATTCGGCCAAGCGCCGCGCGGGGCTCGCCCTGCCCGCCGGTAGCAACGATCAGCACCTGATCGCGCGGCAGCCGCATCGCTTCGTCGAAGCTGATCGGCCGCGGGAAGTCCTTGAGGTAGCCGGTGGCCTGCGCCACGCGCAAAATGCGGTCGAGCGAGCGGCCTGCAACGCACACCCGCCGGCCCGCCTCGGTCGCGACCCGGCCAATCGTCTGCAGCCGCGCGGCATTGGACGCGAAGGTCGTGACGAGCACTCGGCCCCTGGCATTTTTCACCGCGGCAAGCATTCCGGGATGGACGCTTTCTTCCGATCCCGAGGGCTCCGGCTGGAACACGTTGGTCGAATCGCACACCAATGCGAGCACCCCGCGATCGCCGATGGCGGTCAGCACGTCGGTGTCGGGCGCTTCGCCGAGGACCGGGGTTTCGTCGATTTTCCAGTCGCCGGTGTGGAAGATATTGCCGAACGGCGTTTCAATCAGCAGTCCGTTGCCTTCCGGAATCGAATGCGACAGCGCGACAAAGGTCACTCGGAACGGCCCCAGCTCCATCGACCCGCCGCGTTCGACGATATTGAGCTTCACGTGGCCGGTTAGCCCTTCTTCGTCGAGCTTGCCGGCAATCAGCCCGGCGGTGAACGGAGTCGCAAACAGCGGCACCTTCAATTCCTCGGCGAGGTACGGCAGCGCTCCGATATGGTCTTCGTGCCCATGCGTCAGAACGATGCCCGCCAGCCGGTCCTGCTGCTTCTCGATGAACTCGAGATCGGGAAGAATGAGGTCGATACCGGGCAGGTCGGGCCCGGCGAAGGTCAACCCCAGGTCGGCCATCAACCATTGGCCGCGGCAGCCGTAGAGATTGACGTTCATGCCAATTTCGCCCGATCCGCCAAGCGCGACGAACAGCAGTTCCTCACCCGGGACGATCACGACTTGGTCCGTGCGATATCGTAGAGCAGACTGAGCCCCTGTATGGTGAGATCGGGTTCGATCACGTCGAACACGTCGGTGTGCTTGTCGAACAGGGTGGCCAGACCGCCGGTGGCAATAACCGTGGCCGGGCGTCCCAGCTCGCGCTTGATGCGGCCAGTAAGGCCTTCGATCATCGCCACATAGCCCCAGTAGATGCCGATCGTCATCTGGCTCTGCGTCGTTCGGCCAATCACCGACAGATTGTCGGTCGGCGCCTCGATCGCGATGCGCGGCAGCTTCGCCGCGGCATTGACCAGCGCGTCGAGCGACAGGTTGATCCCCGGCGCAATGATCCCGCCTTGATAACCGCCCGACGAATCGACGACATCGAAGGTGGTTGCAGTCCCGAAGTCGATGACGATCAGGTCGCCGGCATGTTTCGCGTGCGCCGCGATGGCGTTGAGCGCGCGGTCGGCGCCGACATTTTGCGGTTCGTCGACGTCAAGCCGCAACGGCCACG
>JBDSGQ010000052.1:0-11534 GCA_039918915.1 Sphingomicrobium sp. | reverse complement strand
ACGTCCGGATCAAGAAAACCGATCTCCCCGACGGCGCTCCGCTACAGTCCGCCTATGAAAGCATGCGCACCGCCCGCCAGCAGGAAGCGCGCTCGATCCGCGCCCAGGGCGCCAAGCAGGCGCAGATCGTCCGTGCCGAAGCCGATGCCGAAGCCGCCCAGACCTACGCCGCAAGCTTCGGCAAGGACGAAGATTTCTACGATTTCTACCGCGCGATGCAGAGCTATCTGATCACCTTTGTCGGCGACGGCCAGGACAAGCCGGCGCCGACCACCATCGTTCTGTCGCCGCAAAACGACTATTTGCGGGAATTCACTGGACGAAAGCGCTGAACTTATGCCGTTCAATTGCCGTTAAGGCGGCGGGCACTCAAGCGGCCCGTGGCATTACCGCCGAATGAACTTGCCTCGCCAGCCAAATGATGGAGTATCGATGAAGCCGAAGGAGTCCGGAAAAGTGCGCTACGCCTATGGGGTCGCAATGGGCCTTCTGCTCGGAGGAACCGCATTTTCGCTCGCCACCGGCAAGGCCGGCGCCCAGGTCGCGCAAAATGCGCCGTCGGCACTTGCCCCGCGGCCCGGCGCACCGATGTCGTTCGCCGATCTTTCCGCGCGGTTGCAGCCGGCGGTGGTCAACATTTCGACCAAGCAGCGCGTGCCGGTCAAAGCCCAGGCTGATCCGTTCGACGAATTCTTTCGCCGCTTCGATCCCGGCCAAGGCGGCAGCGGCCAGGCACAGGGCCGAGGTCCAAGCCAGGCGCAGCCGCGCACTCGCGAAACCGGCTCGCTCGGTTCGGGCTTCATCATTTCGCCCGACGGCTACATCGTCACCAACAACCATTTGATCCAGGGCGCCAACGGCACCGGAACGGTGGATACGGTGACGGTCACGACCACCGACCGCCATGAATATTCGGCGCGCATCATCGGTCGCGACGAAACGTCCGATCTGGCCTTGCTCAAGATCGACGGGCGCAACCTGCCATTCGTCCAGTGGGGCGACAGCACCAAGTCACGCGTTGGCGACTGGGTGCTTGCAATCGGCAACCCCTACGGCCTCGGCGGCAGCGTGACCGCCGGAATCATTTCCGCGCTTCACCGCGGGATTACCGGGGTCGGTGCCTACGACCGCTACATTCAGACCGACGCCGCGATCAACATGGGCAATAGCGGCGGCCCGATGTTCGACCTCAATGGCAACGTGATCGGCATCAATTCGGCCCTGATTTCACCCAACGGGGCATCGGTCGGGATCGGCCTCGCCATCCCGGCGGAAGCAGCCCAGCCAGTGATTGAATCGCTGCGGCGCGGCCAGCTGCCGATGCGCGGCTATCTCGGCGTCGGCCTGCAGGCCCTCGATGAAAATCTGGCGCCCAGCCTCGGCCTGCCCAAGGACAGCGGCGAAATCGTTCGATCGGTGGTTGCCGACGGGCCCGCGGCGCGTGGCGGCCTCCAGCAGGGCGATGTCATCGTCAAGGTCAATGGCCAGCCGGTCACCCCCGACCAGACCGTTTCCTACCTCGTCGCCAACACTCCGGTCGGCGCTCGAGTCCCGTTCGAAATCGTCCGTGGCGGGCGCCGAACGACGGTCAATATCATGGTCGGTCAGCGACCGACCGAAGAACAATTGGCGAAACTCAGCGGCGGAACCCCGCCCGCCGACAAGGCGGTTCCGGCGACTCCGCAGCGCGCGCTTGGCCTGTCGCTCACTCCGCTGACTGCGGAACTTGCGCGCGCGGCCAATTTGCCGGCGGGGGCCCATGGCGTGATCGTCACGGTCGTCGATCCGAACGGCGACGCGGCCGACCAGGGCATCCAGCGCGGCGACCTCATCGTTTCGGTCAACAACCAGCTGGTGACCAGCCCGGGCCAGGTGGTGGCTGCCGCCGACGCCGCCCGCAAGGCCGGTCGGTCGAGCGTGCTGTTGCTGATCAAGCGCGCCGACAAGCCGGAAATTTACGTGGGCGTTGCCATCCGCTGACGCGGGTTGAACGGCCCCGGTTTAGCCGGTTTAGCCGGCTTGCGGGGTCGCGGCCGGATCCGGGGTCGCACTGGCGAATCCGCATTGCCGCTGCTCCATCGGAATCTGCTTGGTGATGCGGGTCGCATTTTCGGCATAAGCCTCGGTCACCGACCCGTGGTTCACGGTCTTGCCATTCAGCGGGCTCACGCCCTGGCAGATGTGAAAGACGTGCGGAGTGGAGGACTTTTTGGCTCCGTTCTCGGGCGATATCCAATAGACGACGTCCTGGCCCGCGGGGTGGGCAGCATCCTTGGTCGCTTCCGCCACCGCGCTGGAATCGCGGGCGATGTCCTTGGCCTGGTCGGCGACTTCGGGTGAACAGTCGGTCGTTGGCTGATTGGCTTTGATCTCGGCCGCGCACTTGTTCATGTCCTGGGTGTAATTCTCGACCGAAGGCGGGTTCCAGCTAACCCCGATCAGCGCGGCCGCAACCGCCAGCACGGCGCCGATGCCGCCCGCGACCTTCTTGTTTTTCGGATCCATGTCCTTGTCCATGAAAATCAGGACAAGCAGCGGCAGGAAGGCGATCACCGTGATGATCGCGCCAAGCTGGTTCTGGAAGAAGAACCGGCCCTTGTCGGCGGCGCGCGCGGGATCGTGCGTGTTGGCCGCCTTCCACAACAGGCTTCCGGCAATCGCGAACACCGCGATTCCAACCAAGATGCCGATCAGCAGCGGCAGGTTGCCGTGATCGAACCGGTGCTGGCGAAGCAGCACGATGCCGGCGATCTCGCTCCCGATGGCAATGATCCAGGCGATCGCGGCGAACAGGCGAAGGCGCGTTGCGGCGGACTTCTGGCCGTGCGTCGCGCGCCATTCCTTGGTGACGTCGTGCGGTGCGGCCGGCTGGTCATCGGACATGGTCGGTTTCTCCCATCAGGACATTTCTGCGCGGCGATTTCGGACGCGAACCTAACCCGGCGACCAGCGACGCGGCAAGCGCGATTGCGCGGCGTCCGGGGGCCAGTCGGCCCTCGGCGATTCAGATGCCCCGCTTTGAGGGCTTGCGTCGCGCGGCGCGGTGCCGCTTAATCGCGCCCGGCGTTGGGACAAGTTAAGCGAAGAGGGTGCGCGTGGCCGGCAACGACTGCCAATTGATCGAACAGCTCGAAAACGAATGGCGCGATGCCTTGTGCACCAGGGACATGGCGCGGCTGCGGTCGCTCGTCCATCCCGACTTCGTGCTCATCGGAACGCGGTCCAGCGGCCCGTTCCAGATGCACCGCGATGAATGGCTCGACGCCATCCAGCGGCGTGAAGTCGACGCCATCGCGCTCCACATTCACGATGCGACGGTGCTCGATGAGGTGCTGATCGGGACCGTCCACGCCCGCTGGCAAATCAATTATCTGGGGCGGAAAATCGAAGATTGCGTGCTTTTGACCGACGTCTGGGTGCGCGAAGACGGGCGTTGGCAGGCGATCCGCCGCCACTCGACCCCGGCACCGGCGGGCGAATGTCCCAATCTCAAACTAGGGGAATGACCATGGCGAGCGGAGCGCAACTTCGGGTTGGAGAAAACGTCAAGGAACTGACCATCCGGGGCGTCATTCTCGGCGCCTTGATCACGGTCCTGTTCACCGCTGCGAACGTCTATCTCGGGCTCCGCGCCGGACTGACCTTCGCGACCTCGATTCCCGCCGCCGTCATTTCGATGGCAGTGCTCAAATTCTTCCGCGATTCGACGATCCAGGAAAACAATATCGTTCAGACCATTGCATCATCGGCAGGCACGCTGTCGGCGATCGTGTTCGTGTTGCCCGGGCTGGTGATGGTCGGCTGGTGGACCGGCTTTCCCTATTGGCTGTCGGTGGCGGTGATTGCCGTCGGCGGCATTCTCGGGGTGATGTATTCGGTCCCGCTCCGCCGCGCGCTGGTGACCGGCAGCGACCTGCCATATCCGGAAGGGGTCGCGGCCGCCGAAGTGCTGAAAGTCGGCGCGGGCGTCGGCGGCGAGGAGGAAAATCGCCGGGGATTGCGGGCGATGCTGTTCGGCTCGCTGGTGTCAGCGGGCTATCCGCTGCTGGCCAAGATGAAACTGGTTGCCGAGGAAGCCGCCGGCACCTTCAGGATCGGCGGCGGCGCCACCAACCTGTCGGCCGGCCTGTCGCTCGCGTTCATCGGCGTCGGCCATCTCGTCGGCCTTGCCGTCGGGCTGGCGATGCTGACCGGAATCATCATCGGGTTCATCATCCTCCTGCCGATTTTCACCGCGGCGGGTCCGCCTCCGGGCACCGAACTGGGGGCCTTCGTCACCACGGTGTTCCGGGGCCAGGTCCGTTATGTCGGCGCCGGCGCAATTGGCGTGGCGGCGATCTGGACCTTGTTGAAGGTGATCGGCCCGATCGGCCGGGGAATCGTCTCGGCGCTGGCGGCGAACCGCAAGCGGCGCAGTGGCGGCGAGGATAGTGTCGATATCACCGAACGGGATATTCCGATCACCATCGTCGGCCTGGTCATCCTGCTGTCGATGATCCCCATCGGGCTGCTTCTCAACGCTTTCGCAAGTACCAATCCGATCGCTGCGCAACCGGGCGCGACGCTGGTCCTGAGCATCGTTTACGTGCTTGTCGCGGGCGTCGTGATCGCCGCGGTGTGCGGCTATATGGCGGGACTGATCGGTGCTTCCAACAGCCCGATATCGGGGGTTGGCATCCTGTCCGTCCTCGGCATTTCGATCATCCTTGGCCTGCTGTTCCCCGGTTCCACCGGCGATGCGACCAAGTCGCTGGTAGCGTTCGCGCTGTTCGTGACCGCGGTGGTGTTCGGCGTGGCGACCATCTCCAATGACAATCTGCAGGACCTCAAGACTGGCCAGCTGGTCGGCGCGACCCCGTGGCGGCAGCAATTCTCGCTGATCCTCGGCGTGCTGTTCGGCGCGGTTGCGATCCCGCCGGTGCTCGATGTCCTCAACCACAGCTTCGGCTTCGTCGGTGCGCCGGGGGCCGGTCCCAATGCGCTCGACGCGCCGCAGGCAGCGCTCATTTCGGGAATTGCCCAGGGCGTGCTTGGCGGCACCTTGAACTGGAACCTGATCGGTCTTGGCGCCGCAATTGGCGCCGTCGCGGTCGTCGTCGATGAATTGCTGCGCGGGCAAAAGCGCGGCCTGGGCCTGCCGGCACTGGGCGTCGGCATGGGCATCTATCTACCGGTCGGCGTGACCGGCCTGATCGTTGTCGGCGCAGTGCTCGGCCATATCTACAACCGCTGGGCCAAGCGCCAGTCGGACCCCGGTTTCGCCGAGCGGATGGGCGTGCTTGCAGCCACTGGACTGATCGTCGGGGACAGCTTGTTCAACGTCGTTTACGCGGGCCTGGTCGCCGGATCCGACAATCCCGACGTCCTGGCCGTCACCACGGGCAGTGGCTGGCAGATGCCCGTCGGCGTGCTGCTGTTCGCCGCGATCGTCGCCGCCATTTACTTGTGGACTCGTTCGCAGGCGAAGGACGCTCCGGGGCCAGTGGAAGCAGGCACCGACGTCGGCGCGACTTACCGGTAGCACCGCCTTAGCGGCCTAGCACTTCCGTACGCAGCGCCGCGGCTTGCCACGGCGCCGCGCCGGCTTCAGCGCGGCCCACGAGCTCGACGATGCGCGTGTTGACCGGCGCGGAGCGGCCAAGCCGCGCAGCAAGCCGCACCAGCTCGCCGTTGAGATAGTCGATCTCGGTCGGCCGTCTGTTAGCCAGATCGTCGGCCATCGACGATCGCGCATGCGCATCGATCTTCCAGCTCTTGAGAAACAGGCGAGCGAACAGCCAATCGGGCGATGCAAGGATTGCCGGCACCAGCCACGGCGGCGCCGGGCCGACCTTCGCGGGCCGGATGCGGGCCCGTCGCAGAAGCTTCAGCCCCTCCCGCTGCGACGCCGACACGACCAGCCGGTAATCGCGCTCGCCAAGTTCGTCGATGAGCGTTCGGCCGGACAATGCATTCACGGCATTGTTGAGGTTGATCAGCAGCTTGCCCCAGGCGAGCCCGATCATGTTGCCGGACAGTGCAAGCGCCGCCGGACCGCCCGCGACGGGCTCGGCCAAGGCCCGCATTTCGCCCCGGTCTTCGGCCCACAGATCGCCAGCGACACCCTTGTGAAAGCGGCCGTCCCCGAGATAGGCGACGTTGAACGGCACCATCCCGCGAACCAGCTGGAAGCGGTTGCCAAGCAGCTTGGCGAGCAGGTCGAAGTTGCTGACCCCGTTCTGGAAACTGACGATCAGCGCGCCGTCGCGGGCATGCCGGGCGATATCGCGGGCAGCCTCGCCGGTTCCTCCGCCTTTCACGCACAGCGCGACGATGTCGGCATCGTGCAAGCTGTCGGGAACGCAGGCGAAATCGACGTCGCTCGCCGCGATCGCATGCTCCCACCCGGCGAAATCGGTGGCGGTTATGCCATGGTCGCGAATGTCGCGCGCGATCCGTGCCCGGCCAATGAAGCTGACCGGAATGCCGGCGGCCGACCAGGCCGCGCCGATGAAGCAGCCAATCGATCCGGCGCCGAGCACCGCCACCCGCGGGCCTTGGGCCAAGCCTATCCGCGCCCGCGGTAGGGCTGAACGCTCTGATCGGGCAGCCACAGTCCTTCAGGCGGCGGGCCGGATTGCCAGAAGACGTCGATCGGCATTCCGCCGCGCGGATACCAATAGCCGCCGATCCGCAGCCACTGCGGCTTCATTTCCTCGGTCAGCCGCTGGCCGATGCCAACGGTCACATCTTCGTGAAAGCCGCAATGGTCGCGGAACGACCCGAGGAACAGCTTGAGGCTCTTCGATTCGACGATTGTCTCGCCGGGCGCATAATCGATGACGAGGTGCGCGAAATCGGGCTGGCCGGTCACTGGGCACAGCGAGGTGAATTCGGGCGCTGCAAAGCGGACCAGGTAGAGCGTTCCGGGCCGCGGGTTGGCGACATAGTCGAGCACCGCCTCTTGCGGGGAGGCGGGCAAAGCGCTGCGCTGACCGAGATGCCGCGTTTCCATCGCGCCCAACTAGCAGCAGCCGCAAGCCACGCCTATCCGTGGCGGATGGACTCGCTGGTTTCTGCACAATGGCTTGCGGCGCACCTTGGCGAGCCCGACCTGGTGACGGTCGATGCGAGCTGGCACATGCCGGCCAGCGGACGCGGGGGCCATTCCGAATATCTCGACAAACATATTCCCGGAGCGCGCTTTTTCGACATCGACGAGCTCAGCGACGCGGCCGATCCGGCGCCGCACATGCTGCCCACGGCGGCCCAGTTCGGTGGAGCGATGGAGAAGCTCGGGATTTCGCGCAGCGACCGCATCGTCGTCTATGACAATTCGCCCGTGCGGAGCGCGACCAGAGCATGGTTCACGCTGCGCCACTTCGGAGCGGACAAGGTCGCCGTGCTCGACGGCGGGCTGGCGGCGTGGCTTGCTGCGGGCAAAGCGGTCGAAAGCGGCGAACCGCCACCTCGGCCAGCGCAGTTCGAAGCGGTCGAGCGCAACGACGTCGTGGCCAAGGCGCGGTTGCTGGCGGGCGATGTGCCCGCGGTGCTCGATGCACGGGGTCGCCGGCGGTTCGAAGGCGCGGAGGCCGAGCCTCGTCCGGGCGTTGCTCCGGGCCGGATACCGGGCTCGCTCAATCTGCCGTTCGCGAAGCTTTACGCGGACAATGGCCGGCTGAAGTCCACGGACGAACTCGGTCGGCTGTTCGCGGACGCCGGGATTGATCCGAGCGAGCCGTTCGTCGCGACCTGCGGATCGGGGATCACGGCGGCGTCATTGCTGTTCGCGGCGCATCTGCTCGGCGGCGACAAGTCGCTGCTGTACGATGGAAGCTGGGCACAATGGGGCGCCGACCCGGCGACGCCCAAGGCGGTCGGTCCCGCTTAAGCGAGGACGATCCCGGCGATCTGCTTCAGCTCGCGGCGAATCTGATCGGCCATTGCCGCGCTTGCCAAGGGGTGCGGCTGGCGCTCGGCCTGCCATTCTTCGACCAACGCATCGAGCCCGGCAGCGGCGGCTCCGACCAGCCGGCGTGAGCGCCGTTCGAACAATTGCTGGCGGGAAGTGCCGGCGTCGTCCCAGGCGGCGGCGATGGCTGGATCATCGTCGACGTCCGGAGCCGGACCGCCACCGGAGGGTTCGACCAGCCGCAGCGCGTGGCGGATGCTGGCGAGGCGCGACACCGCCTCGGCATAAAGCCGAGGGGGCGAATCACTGTCTTGGCGAAGGTGAAGCATGACTTCCGCATAAGCGGGCCAGGGCTAATGAATTGTTAAGCCCCGCTGGTCGCGTCGACGTCGCGCAAAATCCAGCCGCGCTGCGGGATCGTCTCGATGAATTCAGCGCCGCCGCTGGCATTGCGCAGCTTTTTGCGCAGCTTGGAGATGAAGACGTCGATGATCTTGGGCTGCGGCTGGTCGTCGGAGCGGCGATACAAATGCTTCAACAGCATTGCCCGAGTGACGACGTTGTTGCGCGCGAAAGCGAGCAGTTCGAGCACGCGATATTCCATTTCGGTGATGCCGATCGGGTGACCGTCGATGCGGGTCAGCCGCTGGACCTGGTCGACCGACAGCCGGCCGCCGCACAGGCTTTCGGGCATTTCACCGCCCGCCGCCTTGATCGAGGCCAGCAGCTTCGACGCGGCTTCCTCGCTGTCTTCGGGCGACATGGTGCTTGGGCTGCCGATCAACAGCTGCTGCAGGTCGCCCAGAATCGCGTGCGCTTCTTCGACCAGGCGGGTGCCTTCTTCGAAGCGGCGGCGCGAGCGATCGAGCATCGATTCAACTTCGACGAGCCGCGCTGAAAGGGTCTGTTCGGCCATTGTTCGAGTTCCGTTTTCCCCGCTCGCGAGGCTTATTGCGCCGTCGCGACGTTGCTGTTGGCGGACGGAGCAGCAATGATTGTCAGGGTCGTCGGACCCTTGTCGACGACCCGGGTGTCGGGATCCCAGGCGGTCGAGCGGATGCCGACCTGGGCGACATCGCGGCCGGCATCTTTGAGCAGGCTGGTTTCGCCCGGGCTGCGCAGCGCCGGGCCACCGAACAAGGCATCGACCGCCTTTTGCTGGGCATCGCCGGCGGACAGGCCGGCGGTCCCGGCGACCGGCGGCGCCAGGTTGAAGTCAGGCGGAATGATCAGCGGGGCATTGCGAGTCACTGCAAATTCTTCCGCCGCGGTCCGGCGGCTCTTGAACAGAGTGCAACCGCTGGTGCCGACCAGCGCGACGAGGACAAGAGCGGTCAGGGCTTTACGCATGTTCGATGGTCTCCTCGGGGTCAGGCCCCGTTTCATTTTCCTTACGAGTGAGAAACGCCCGCAGCAACAGGATCGCCACGCCGATGCTGATCGCGGCGTCACCGACATTGAATACCAGGAACGGACGGACGGTGCCGAAATGCAGGTCGGCGAAGTCGACGACATAGCCGTGGCGAACGCGGTCGAGGATGTTGCTGAGCGCTCCGCCGAGCACCATGCCAAGCGCGGCCTGGTCGAAGCGGTGGCGTTCCTTGCCGATCCAGTAACCGACGGCGACCGCAATTGCCGAAGTCATCGCCACCAGCATCCAGCGCCCGGCGGCGGTCTGGGCGTTGAACAGCCCCAGCGAAATCCCGTTATTCTCGGTGTAGGTGAAGTTGAAGATTGGCAGCAGCACCAGCTGGTCGCCGATGCGGTTGAGGCCAAGTGGGCCGGTGACCATCCACTTCACCAGCTGGTCGAACGCGAACACGATGAGCGCGACGAGGAATCCGAACTGGCGGGTTTTCATGACGCAATCCTGCCGCGAATGGTCCCAATGTTCGCACTGACGAGCAGGTTTTCGAAGCGGCCGCCCGAGCGCGGGGGGAATATGAGCGTGGAAGGGACAGGGCCGGTCATTGGGCGACATTGCACGGACCGCTTGCTGTAGGACAGCATTTCCTCAGCCATGAACGACCCCTTCGCAGCGATTGCACAGGTCGCCGCTTTCCTTGACCTCGGGCAGATGCCGCCAGCAGCGGCCGCATTTGTGGTTCGCGGTATTGGTCACGGTGATTGCATCGCCGCTGTGGACTGTCGAACTGATGAACAGCTCCTGCAGGAGCAGCGGGTGTTCGCTGCCGGGAACCGTCACTTCGGCTTCGAGGCTCGATCCCAGTACCTTGTCGCGGCGCAGCGGCTCAATCGCTTCGGTGACCGTGGCGCGAAGGGCGCGCAAGGCGGACCAGCGGTCTTGATCGGCTTGCGCGGCCGGAATCGCCGGCCATTCGAGCAAATGGACCGAGCCTGAGTCGGGGTAGCGGGTGCCCCACACTTCCTCGGCGGTGAATACCAGCACCGGGGCGAGCCAGCGCACCAGCGCGTGAAATAAGGTGTCGAGCACGGTGCGGTACGCCCGGCGGTTCGGGTCCGAAGGTGCGTCGCAATAGAGGCTGTCCTTGCGGATATCGAAGTAAAAGGCGCTTAAATCCTCATTGCAGAAATCGGTGAGCGAGCGGACGTAGGCGTTGAAATCGAAATCATCGACCGCGCTGCGCAGCTTCTGGTCGAGCGCGGCGGTGAGGTGGAGCATGTAGCGCTCCAGTTCCGGAAAAGCGGCAACGTCGTCGCGCCGTTCGTCCGCGCTGAACCCTTCAAGCGCGCCGAGCAGGTAACGGAAAGTGTTGCGCAGCTTGCGATACTGGTCGGCGACCCCGGCGAGGATTTCCTTGCCGATGCGGTGATCCTCGGTGAAGTCGACGCTCAATGCCCACAGCCGCAGGATATCGGCGCCATAATCGCGCATCAGGTCGAGCGGATTGATCGTATTGCCGAGGCTCATGGACATTTTCATGCCCTTGGAATCCATCGTGAAGCCGTGGGTCAGGACCGCATTGTACGGCGCTCGCCCGCGCGTCCCGCAGCTTTCGAGCAATGACGACTGGAACCAGCCGCGGTGCTGGTCACTGCCTTCGACATAGATGTCGGCGGGCCAGCGTTCTTCGGGCCAATGGCCGCTTTCGAGGACGAAGGCGTGGGTGCAGCCGCTGTCAAACCAGACGTCGAGAATGTCGGTGACCATTTCGTAATCGGCCGGGTCGCGGGAAGGTCCGAGGAACACCTGCGCGTTGTCGGGCGACCAGGCGTCGACGCCCTGTTCGCTGATCGCGGCGACGATGCGCTGGTTCACTTCCGCGTCGACCAGCAGATCGCCCGATTTGCGGTCGACGAACAGCGCGATCGGAACGCCCCACGCGCGCTGGCGGCTGATCACCCAGTCGGGCCGGCCCTCGACCATCGAGCCGAGCCGGTTGCGGCCCTTTTCGGGAATGAAGCGAGTCTGGCCGATGGCGCGCATCGCGAGGCCGCGCAGGGTCGGGCTGCTGGCGGGCTCGTCCTCGACCGGATTTGCGCCGCCGCCTTCATTTTCCCAGCGCTGTTCGGGCCGGGTAATGGGCGAGAATTGGTTGAGCGGCTGGTCCATGGCGATGAACCATTGCGGGGTGCAGCGGTAAATGACCTTGGCCTTGGACCGCCACGAATGGGGGTAGCTGTGCTTGAGGTCGGCGCTTGCCGCGAGCAGCGCGCCGGC
>JBDSGQ010000051.1:0-13894 GCA_039918915.1 Sphingomicrobium sp. | reverse complement strand
TGACGATATGTTCGCCGCCAAGCGCAAGCAACACGCCCAGGACGACGATCACCACTTCCAGGATGAAATCGCCGGGGCCCATATCCGGCCGCGGCATTCGCATTGGCATGTGACGCGTCTCCCCCTCGCTGGGAGGCTATCAGATGAGCGGGGCTCCGCAATGGGCGCAGACAAGGAATTGCGGCCGCTGCTCAGGCCCCGTCGGGCTGCCCACTGAAGGTGAACCAAAGGTCGTATGGCCGCTGCCGCTCGTGCCGCCTATTTTCCGGACGATTGGCGGCCTTCGTCCCCAACATCCAAGATCGGGAGCAACACTATGCGCATCTTCAACAAGCTTACCTTACTGCTGCTTATCGTCGGCGGCCTGAACTGGGGTCTCATCGGCCTGTTCGGCTTCGACCTGGTCGCCGCCATCTTCGGCGAAATGAGCGTGCTTAGCCGGATCGTCTACTCGCTCGTCGGCGCATCGGCGTTGTGGCAGCTGATTCCGCTGTTCAGCAGTGACGACAGCCGCCGCAGCTAAGCTGTGCGATAGCGCCGTCTGGCGCTGATTTTCGACCAGGCTGGAGCGTCTGCCGCCAAGCTGGCGCAGGCGCTCCAACGCTTAGGTCTTCGGACGGCGGGGCTTCTTCTTCACCGCCGGTTTTTCGTGCGCAAGTTCGGGCCGGTAGGTTGAACTATGCTCGCGCGGCTCGGACGGTTCGATCACCAGTCCCTGGTCTTCCGGTGCGATTTTCGCGCGCCGTAGCGCTTTCACGAAGCCTTGCGCGGCGCGTTCGCTGACCTGGAAATAGCTTTCGTTCGCGGCGATCCGGATCGCTCCGATTTCCGTCCTGGTGACATGCCCGTAGCGGCAGATCAGGGGCAGCAGCCAACGCGGATCGGCATTGTGCCGCCGGCCGGCATTGAGCCGGAACCAGCGCGCGCCCTCGAAGCCTGGACGAGGACCGGCGTCGGTCGGGCGATCGCGCCGCTCGCCAGCGCTCAAAATATCCTCGGGCGAAGGCATTTCGGTACGCAGCGAATGAATCAGCGCCGCGGCCATCACTTCGGGCGTCAGTTGATCGACCAATTGCCGCGCGAGTTCGGCATCTTCCTCCTCCAGCTCGACCGGCGCCAGCAACGCCGCAAGCAACCGCTCGCGGTCCTTGGTCCGAATCTGCGCGGCGGTCGGCACCGCGATCCAGTCGGCGCTGATGCGGGCGCCGCGAAGCATGCCTTCGACCCGCTTGCGTCGCTGGAACGGGACGATCAGCACGGCGGTGCCCTTTCGTCCGGCGCGGCCGGTTCGTCCCGACCGGTGCTGAAGCGCGTCGGCATCGCGCGGCAGTTCGACATGAATCACCAGCGACACCGACGGCAGGTCGATTCCGCGCGCCGCGACATCGGTTGCGACGCACACTCGGGCGCGCTGGTCGCGAAGCGCCTGGAGGGCGTGGTTGCGCTCGCTCTGGCTATGCTCGCCGGACAGCGCAACGGCATGGAAGCCGCGCTCGGTCAGGCTGGCGTGAAGCCGCCGGACTGCTTCGCGGGTCGCGCAGAACAGGATCGTCGCCTCGGCCTCGTGGAACCGGAGCAGATTGACGACCGCATGTTCGATGTCGGTCGGGGACACGGCCACCGCCTGATAAGCGATGTCCTGATGCCCCTCCTTGTCGCCCAGCGTTTCGATGCGCAGCGCATCTTTCTGGTAGCGCCTGGCGAGCGCCACGATCGGCCGCGGCATCGTCGCCGAGAACAGCAGGGTGCGGCGGGCCTCCGGAGTCGCGTCGAGAATCTCCTCGAGCTCCTCGCGAAAGCCCATGTCGAGCATCTCGTCGGCTTCATCGAGCACCGCGGCGCGCAACGACGAAAGATGGAGCGCGCCGCGTTCGAGGTGATCGCGCAGCCGGCCGGGCGTGCCGACGACGATGTGGGCGCCGCTCGACAAAGCGCGGCGTTCCTTCATCGGGTCCATTCCCCCGACGCAGGTCACGACCCGCGCCCCGGCGCTGGCATAGAGCCATTGCAGTTCCTTGCTGACCTGGATCGCGAGTTCGCGGGTCGGCGTAATGACCAGCGCTAGCGGAGCAGTCGCGAAAGCCGCGAAATCGCCCTCCAGGATCGCGGGCGCAATCGCCAGGCCGAAAGCGACCGTCTTGCCCGATCCGGTCTTGGCGGAGACGATCAGGTCGCGGCCATGCGCCGCTTCCGCGATGACGGCCGCCTGGACCGGCGTGAGTTCATCATAGCCACGCGCGTCGAGCGCCTTGGCAAGGGTCGGGTGGAGCTGGTCATGCGGCATTGCGGCGCCCTACTCGCACGCGGTCGAAGCGGGAAGGCCTTCAAGCCGCCCAGCGGGACGGCAATGGTCCTGGCCATCCGTCCGCCGCGCATTATTCCGCCAGAGAGGGGCATTCTTTCGACCGCCGTTTGCCGATTAAATCATCCGGCAGTCGATATTGCCTCGCCTCCGGAGCCCGGGAGCGGTGTTGGTATCACGCGATTTGCAACAAGGGAGATCAGTGGATGCGGCTCGTCGGCCATCAAATAGTCGCTGCCCTTTCCCTGACGATCGCGCCAGCCCCGCTGCTTGCCAAGGCTGTTCATCAACCGGGCGCATTCGAACGCGCCGCCACGGCATCGGTGGCGGGCAAGGCAACCGGGGCGATCCTGGTCGCGCGCCACGGACGCATCCTGTGGATGGGCAGCGTCGGCGATCCGAAGCATCACATCCCGGCACCGTCGGTGAACGCCGCGTTCGACACGCTGTCGATCGGCAAGACCTTCACCGCGATCGCCATTCAACGCCTTGCTGAAGCGGGCAAGGTCGATCTTGGCGCACCGTTGCGGCGGTACATTCCCGAACTGCCGGCTGAGCTGGGTACGATCACCGTCCAGAATTGCCTGGATAATGCCAGCGGCTGGGGTGCTTATCTGAATGACAAGGATGATTTCGACAGCGAGTCGACCGCACAGTTGGTCGCAGATCTCGGCACCGCCGAACGCAACCACAAGGTCGGCGAATACGGCTATTCAAACACCGGCTTCCAGGCGCTTGGACTGGTCGTTCAGCGAGTCACTGGCAAGCCGGTCAAACAAGCCATGCGGGAATTGATTTTTCGCCCGGCGAAAATGACCTCCACAGATTATTTGGGTGCCCCGCTGATGCGCCGCCGCCCGGTTGCGACAGGCTGGAAGGCTGGCAAGCCAACCGGCTCGGCACGCGTCTGGCCCGCGACCTGGTCACTGATGGGCGCGGCAGGCATCGCCAGCACCGTCACCGATCTTTACCGATTAAACCGGACCTTCATCGCCGGCTCTGGGCTAGGGCGCGCGGGCCGCTCCAGAATGCTCGCCGACGGAGCGACCACGCATGGCGCCTCCCCTTATCGCGAAGCGGGGCGGACCGAGATCAGTTATGGGTCGGGCCTGTACCATTGGCGGGACGCACAGGGCCGCCGGGTCCATTTCCATGGCGGCGACGGCAATTACGGCTTCCACTCCGCGATGTTCTGGCGCGAGGACGATGACTTGTTCATCGTCGGCCTGTTCAACAGCGGGGACCCGGCGGCCGACTTCGACCGGTCGGCATTCTTTGCCGCCTTCGTCAATGCGGCAGAGGTCAAGAACTAAGCCGCAACCCCGTCGAAACTGGAATCAAACTCGAACCGTTCGACAGCTGATCGGCGGCGGTGTCTGACGGCCGGCCGCGGCGGCGGCGGCAGCGGCGCCAGCGTCGTATTTCGGATGCAATGATTGAACCCGATCCAGTCGACCCGGTTGCGGCCTCGGCTGGCGTTGTGATTGCATAGCTGGACGCGCCATGCCGGCGGATGCTTCGAACCAACGAAGCCAAGCGCGCGCTGCATCGCCTTGCGCTGATCGGCCATGCAGCGGGGCTGCCAGCGGCAGTTGAGGCCGATGTTCAGCGCTACTGCATCGTACAGCGGCGCAGCGACGCGGGCCGGTGCCGCCGAAGCGGAAGCGGGAGCCGCCATCAACACGGCGAAGGTTATTTTGAGCACGCGGTCCATGTCCGCGTCATAGATTCCCGATGCTTGGCCAAGCATCAAGGCCGAACTGCCATTTGCTGATCGGCGAGGCCGTTTGGCGGTCGCCTGTGGCCGCGGCGAAACGGCAGACAACAGAAAAGCGGCGACGCCGTTCGGCGCCGCCGCTCCCTGTTACCGAAGCGATCGCTTAGTTAAGCGAGTTCGAAACGTTGTTGAAAGTGGTGTTCAGCTTGTTGCCGATGCCCTGCATGGCACCGATGGCGGCAACCGCGATGAGGGCTGCGATCAGGCCATATTCAATGGCGGTCGCGCCCTTGTCGTTCTTCAGAAGTTTCACAAACTTGACCATCTCGGGTCTCCCACTGGTTCTTAGTCAATTCCACGTCCGCGCAATCACCCGCGAAGGACGAGGTTGAAACTAGCGGTGGTTGGTTGAGAAATACTTAAAGCGGGAGCAGTTCTGGCGGTGGCGGTGGCGATGGCGGTTCGGGGCGCTCGACTTACCGCTCGTCGCTCAGCTCGTTGATGATATTCGCAAGCTCGCGCAACGGCTTGGCCGACTGGCTCCATTCGGGCGGAAGCGGGCTTTGCAGCTGCGGCCTGGGCGGTGGCGCGGGACGGCGGACGACGATCGGCAGCTCCGGCCCCCGGTGCCGGTCGGTAGCGACCGCGGGAAGCATGAACGCGCGCCAGATTTCGGCCGGAATCGTTCCCCCGCTGACCTTGCCCAGCGATTGATTGTCGTCGCGCCCGACCCACACCGCCACCACCAGGTCGCCGGCAAAGCCAACGAACACCGCGTCACGATTTTCCTGCGTCGTCCCGGTCTTGCCGAAGGTCGGGATGGCAAGCGCGGCTCGCTTGCCGGTGCCATTGTTGGCGGCGGCATAGAGCAGGTCGAGCATGGCCGCCCAGTCGCGCCGCCGGTCGAGCGTACCGTCACGCCGGAAAAAGGCGCTTAGCCCTTCCGGCTGCTGCTGTTCGGGAAGACCGCGAGCGTCGATCGGGTAGCGGCCGCTTGCAACCGCGGCATAGGCCGACGTCAGCTCCAGGAGGCTCACTCCGGCGGTCCCCAGCGGCAGGCTCGGCTTGTCGGGCAGCGGCGTTGTCAGGCCAAGGTCGCGGGCAGCGCGGATGACATTGGCGCGCCCGACCGATTCCGACAGCCGCACCGTCGCCGCATTGCTCGATCGGGCAAAGGCTTCGCGCAATGTGATCTTGCCGCGATACACACGGTCGCTGTTGAGCGGCGTCCAGCCATCGATGGTGATTGGCGAATCGTCGATCAGGCTGTCGGGCGTCCAGCCGGCACGAAGTGCCGCCAGATAGACGAACAACTTGAACGCCGACCCCGGCTGGCGGCGCGCCTGAGTCACTCGGTTGAACGGCGATTGGACGTAGTTTCGGCCGCCGACCATCGCCACCACTCGCCCGTCGGGGCGCATCGCCACCAGCGCCGCCTGCGCCTTGCCCAGCTTGGCGTTGCTGATGGCGCGGACGGCCAGCCGCTGGAGGTCGCGATCCAGCGTCGTCGTGACCTTCACTTCGCCGAAATCGGATTCGAACGCCTTTTGCGCATAGGGAGTGACCCAGTCGGCGAAATAGGTCCCGGTCGGAAGCTTCGAACGTGGCGCCACCGGGCGTGCCGGGCGCGCCGCAGCAGCCTGGGCCCTGGTGACTACGCCGGTCGATGCCATCGCCGCCAGCACCAGCTTGCCGCGCTTCTGCGCCCCGGCGAGATTATGCGTCGGCGCCAGCCGCGAGGGCGCCTGCACCAGGCCCGCAAGCATCGCCGACTGGGCCAGCGACAAATGCTCCGGATCGCGGTTAAAATAATGGTGGGAAGCCGCGCGCAGGCCATAAACGCCATCGCCGAAATAGACGCTCGACAGATAGCGCGACAGGATTTCCGGCTTGGTCAGCCAGGCTTCCAGCCAAAAGGCGATGATGACTTCCTGCGCCTTGCGCTTGATCGTTCGGTCACCGGTCAGGAAGCTGGTCTTGGCCAGCTGTTGAGTGATCGTGCTCCCGCCCTGCCGGACTCCGCCGCCGCGCATGTTCGCGACCATCGCCCGGCCGATTCCGCGAACGTCGATCCCCCAGTGGCGATAGAAGCGGCGGTCTTCGATCGCGACGAAGGCGGCAGGCGTCACCGAATCCAGCCTGGCGACGTCCACCGGCGCTTCCTTGAGCGCACCGCGCCGAGCGATCGGATGGCCGTCGGCGCTCACCAGCAGCAGTGCCGGATCGGCGAGCGGCTCCAGCGCTCGCGACAATGGCGCGGTGATTACCAGCCATGCGACAGTGACGACAATCAGCCCCGAAATTGCGTAGAACCACAGCACCCAGCGGCGGCGTTTCGGGGGTTCGGCCGCCGGTTGCTGCTCGTCCCCGCCCCCGAACTCGCCCTTGCGCTCGCGCTCGCCCGCGCTTGGTGGCGGACGGTGGGCAACGGGCGCAAACGGGTCGGGAAGCTCCTCGACCGGCACGCCGCCACGGCTCCAGATTGCGTCCGTATCGGCCACCGTCATTCCACTCGCGTGCTCGCTCCAACTGCCTTAGGCCAGTAAAACACTCCGCCGGATATATCCAGACGCTTGCTGCCCAAGGTTTGCTGGCAAAAGCTTGCTGCCAAAGGCTTGATGAATGCGCGCTGGCGGCTAAACCCCGGCGGATGCGGCGCCTCCTGACACTGCTGCTCGGCATGCTGGCCGTGGCCAGTTCGTCGGCGTGCCGCCGCGAGCCCGAAGGCACCCTCAAGGTGGTGGTGATCGGTAAACAGCCGCAACTGCGCGATCCGGCAATCGCCGCGCTTTCGGCCCCCGACCAACTGCTGCTTGCGAACGTCGCGCAGGGGCTGGTTCGGCTGGACGCCAACGGCAACATCGTTCCTGGCCTCGCCGAGCGCTGGAACGTCAGCGACGATGGCCTCAGCTACATCTTCCGAATCGCGTCGGCGAAGTGGGCGGACGGGCGCAGCATCACCGCGCCCCAGGTGGCCAAGGTGATCAAGCGCTATCTTGCGGGGCGGACCCAGGACCGGCTGCGCGATTCGCTCGGAGCCGTCGATGACGTCGTCGCAATGACCGACCGAGTGATCGAAATTCGCCTGATCGCGCCGCGCCCCAATCTGCTGCCGCTGCTTGCGCAGCCCCAGCTGGCAATCGTTCGCAATGGCACTGGCACGGGACCGTTCCGATTGTCGGCGGGGGCGAAGGATCAGGGCGGCGGCTGGCAACTGACGCGCGACATCACGGCGCCCGACGATCAGGTCGCGCGCCGCGACCAGGTGTTGCTGTCCGGTGGTTCCGCGGCCGAAGCGATCAGCGGCTTCGCGCAGGGCCGAACCGACCTCGTGCTCGGCGGCACCTTCGCCGATTTGTCCCTGGTGCAGCGGGTGAAGCTGCCGCGCGGAAGCCTCCGCTTCGATCCTCCGTCAGGCCTGTTCGGGTTGATCCCGGCGGACAAAAAGGCTGGCGCGGCGGACATCGCGATGCGCAAGCTGTTGAGCCAGGGAATCGATCGCGACGCACTGATCGCGGTGCTCGCCGTGCCCAATCTCGCGCCCCGCACGACCCTGCTCGAACCGGGGCTCGACGGAATTAGCCCGTTCGCCGCCCCCGGCTGGACAGCAACGCCGCTGCAACAGCGGCTGCCGACGCTTCGCGCCCAGGCCGCGCGAATGATCGGGACGCGCCCCGATCCGACGATTGGCGTGGCCCTACCCGAAGGCCCCGGCGCCGACCTGCTGCTTCGGCAGCTGCAGCATGATTGGGGCGCGCTTGGCTTCCGCGTCGAGCGGACGCCGGCGAGCCCGATTGCGACGTTCATGCTGATTGACGAAGTCGCGCCATCGGCCTCGCCGGCGTGGTTCGTGCGGCGCTTTCAATGCAGCTTTGCGACGCAATGCGATCCCGCGGCCGACAAGTTGCTCGAAGCTGCCCGGACGCAAGCCGATCCGCCGCAGCGCTACGCGTTGGTGATGGAGGCGGCAGCGCTGATCGACGACGCGCAGCTGTTCATCCCGTTGACCGCGCCGGTGCGCTGGTCGCTCGCTTCGGGCCGAATCCAGAGCTTCGCGGGGAACCGCTACGCGCGCCACACGCTCACTGACCTGGACCAACGGCCCGGCAGCGGAGATTGAAGCGGCGAATGACCACTCGAAAAGTGAACATCCCCCGACCGGGGACCGATCCGCACTCCGTCCGTAAGCGGATCGAGGCGATGGAGCGGATATTGGAGCGGCTCGTCGTCGTGCCCGGAATCAATCGGCCGGTGGGGCTCGATGCGATCCTCGACTTGGTGCCCGTCGCCGGCGACGTCGCGGCCGCGGCACTTGGCTCCTACATCGTGTGGGAAGCGCGCAACCTCGGCATGTCCAAGGCTCAATTGGCGCGGATGAGCGGCAATGTCGGCGTCAACTGGTTGCTTGGACTATTTTCGGTAATCCCGGTCATCGGCGTCATCCCGACGCTGCTGTTCCGTTCGAACAGCTACAATCTGAAAATCATCAAGCGGCACCTCGACAAACACCATCCGGATACCGCGACAATCGATTCGACGGCCAAGCCGCGGCGCTAACGGCGGCCGGTGACCCATTCATGCTCGCCTTCGACCTCGTCCGCGATCGGCCGCCCGGCGTCGTCGGTGCTCGGACGATAGACGAAGCGCTGTTGGATCAGCCGGCAGGTCAGCGCATCCAATTCGGCGATCCCGCTCGGGCGCGTCACCGCGCAGCGAGTCACTCGGCCGTTGACCCCAACGGTGAACGCAATCCCGACGCGCCCCCCTCGCCCGCCAAGATTGCGCGGATAATCGGACGGCAGGATTTCGCCGGCGATCTGCTCGAGGTCCCTGCCGCCCTCTCCCGAACCGCCGCCACCCTGGCCGCTTGTGCCACTGCCTGAGCCGGCGCCGGCGCCGGACAAAGCGCCCGCCGTCGTCCCGCCACCGGCGGGGGATGCGGCGGCGGGTGCAGCGGTGGGCACCATGACCGGCGTGAGGTGCGCGGGCCGTGGCACTGGGCGCGGACCTGGCGCGGCGCCCGACGCGGCAGCGGGCGATTTTGGCGAGCGCGCGGCCCGCTGTCTGGTCACCGGCGGTGCCGAAGGCGGAGGCGGCTTCGGCAATATGAAACTGATCAGCCGGGTTGCCGACCCGACCTTGCGATCAAGCGTGACCCGCAGGCCGCTCAACAACGCAAGGGCAAGGCCGATTTGAACCGCGGCCACCGCGATCGCTGCGATTAGGCGTTCTCGCGGTGGCGCCGTTCCAAAGCCCGCCGGGGTAGCGGGCATGTGTTTTGCTTCTGCGCCCTAGGAACGCACGTAGCAGCGGCGATGCGCCGTCGCCGTCCGGTCGATCGCGCGGCCCGCAACTGCTCCACCGACCGCGCCGGCGACTGCACCGAGCAAGCCGTGGCCAACGATTGCCGGGCCGGCGACTGCGCCCGCAACGCCGCCGGCGACCAGGCCGGTGGTCCCCGGCGAGCGCCGGCAGGACTTGTACGAATAGATGGTTTTGCCGTGATAATGATGATGGCGATATGGGCTCTGGTGAGCGACGGCCGGCGCCGCGAGCGAGCTTGCCGCAAAGGCTGCAAACGCCGCCACGGTCGTGAATTTACCAAGTATATGCATGTCAAAGTCCTCCGTTTCGGAAGTTCAACGACTGGCGGCGCTGGTAGTTGCTGGCAATTTTCCGGGCTACCCGCGTTCCCCGCGGCCTGGTCCAACCCAGCGGCCGTCGATATTCCCGGCGGTCGCGTAACGGCACACCAGATAATCGGTGCGGCCGTTCGATGCGACCGCGCAGCCGATCCGGGTCGTCGTCGGCCAGATCAGCTGGGTGTAGTGCGCAACGGAGATCCAATTGCCGTTGCTGCTGTTGTTCGGGAAAATTCCCGGCATGAAGTAGCGCCGCTCGCCGACCCAGCCGCCAACCATCGTTTCGACACCATAAGCGTTGTGGGACCCCATCCACAGATTCTCGCCGATCCCGCGCCGCGCGGCGCGGTTCGAATGTTCGAACACACCGGTTAGCGCCATCTGCTGGGCATATTGGCCGGCAGCCGTGCCGAGATCGTTATCCCACACCAGCGGCGGTGCCCCCACCTGAGCCCGGGCCGCATTATGCGCGGCAAGGATACGGCCGGGAAACTGGGCCGCGAATTGCGGCTGGGCAACCGCGGGAACAGCGGCGCAGACAAGGGCAGCAGCGGCGGCCAGTTTCATTGCGCCAGACTAGCGCGCACCGTTTACAGCAATCAATCCCCGCTGATTGTCGGGTCGATCTTGGCCGGATCGTCGATGATCGGAGTGCCGACATCGCCCTGGCCAATCGTTCTTCCCGCCATTTCTAGCATTCGTTCGAGCGGAACTCGGGCGCGGCTCATGACTTCGCTGGAAAGTTCGATCCGCGGCTTGAGGTCGCGCAGGCTGACGTACAATTTTTCAAGCGTATTCAGCGCCATGTACGGACACATGTTGCAATTGCAGTTCCCGTCGCCACCCGGAACCCCGATGAAGGTCTTGCCGGGCGCCGCTTTTTCCATCTGGTGAATGATGTGCGGCTCGGTCGCGACCAGGATCGTCGCGGCGGGCGAAGTCAGCGCGAAATCGAGAATCGACTTGGTCGAACCGACATGGTCGGAATGCTCGATGATATGCGGCGGGCATTCGGGATGGGCCGCCACCGGAGCATCGGGATACTCGGCCTTGAGCTTCAGCAGTTCGGTTTCGCTGAACGCCTGGTGGACGATGCAACTGCCCGGCCACAGCAGCATTTCGCGCCCGGTCTTGCGCGCCAGGTAGCCGCCCAGGTGCCGGTCGGGCCCGAAGATGATCTTCTGGTCGCGGGGAATCTGATCGAGGATCACCTGCGCGCTGCTGCTGGTGACGATGATGTCGCTTAACGCTTTCACCGCGGCCGAGCAGTTGATGTAGGTCAGCGCGATATGATCGGGATGGGCCGCTCGAAAGGCGGCGAACTGGTCGGGCGGGCAGCTGTCTTCAAGGCTGCAGCCGGCGTCCATGTCGGGCAGGATTACGGTTTTGCCGGGCGACAGGATCTTGGCGGTTTCGGCCATGAACCGAACGCCGCAAAAGGCGATGACGTCGGCGTCCGTCGCCGCTGCCTTGCGCGACAGATCGAGGCTGTCGCCGACAAAGTCCGCCAGGTCCTGGATTTCGGGCTTCTGGTAATAATGGGCGAGGATGACGGCGTTGCGCTCGCGCTTGAGGCGCCCGATTTCGCTCAACAGGTCGAGCCCTTTCAGGCTTCCGGTGTGGATCGTCATTTCTGCCCCTGCGCTGCCCGGCGTCGTTCAGCCTCTTTGATCGCTTCATCATATGGGGTCGAAAGATCGAGGTAGCTAGGATCGTTCGTCCCCTCGGTCGGGAAGCGCGCGACCACTTTCACGTCGTCGAAACCGGCGGCTGCAAGCGGCATTGCGAAGCTCCGCTCGACCGCCGCCCGCGCCGCTTGCCGGGCAAGGCGCATCGGCACTTCGCCCTGGGCCTGCTTGCGCAGGTCGGCAACGCCGCGCGCGCGATTGGCATGGTCGAGCTGCTGGCTGTCGTTGGTCAGCGCCGACAGGACGCCGCCGCCGCCATATTCCTTGACCGCATTAATATCGATGTCGGGCCCGGCGATTTCGACCTCCGGCAAGCTGACCCGCAAGGTGTGGCTGGACGAATCCCACGTCACGTCCCCCGCCTTCAGCTTGGACAGATCGAGTTCGTAACGGACGTCGCCGGGCATGATCAAAGTCCGCTCCGAATTGACCAGTCCGCCGAACCGCTGCTGGCTGCTGCTGACGACCGCGACATAGCGCGCGACGAACGCGATCAGCCGGTTCTGGGCACGCATCGATTCAAGGCTGGCCGAGGCGATGGTGGTTGGGTTTGGTCCGCCGAAAATGCGGTCGGCCAAGCCGCCTCCAACCCCGATGACCACACCCAGGATCAGCGCGACGAGAACTGCAAGAAGTCCGATCAGCTTGGTTGCGCGGCGGTCCATGTCTCTCCCGACTGTTCAACGAGCCCGCGCCGTTCAAGGTCCAACAAATGGGCCAGCACCGACCCGCCGGCAGCTGTGACCAGGCGCGAATCAAGCGCCGGATAGGCCGCTTCGACAATTTCAGCGACCGGCCGTGGCTGCGCCCTGACCAACGCCAGGATCTGGGTTTCGCGCTGCATCCGGTGCCCGACCAGATGGCGGACGTAAGACTGCGGCTTGTCGACCGGCGGGCCGTGCGCCGGGTAATAAACGCGGTCGTCGCGCTGCCGAAGCTTGTCGAGGCTGTGCAGGTACGCCGCCATATCGCCGTCGGGCGGAAACACGACGGTGGTCGACCAGCCCATCACATGGTCGCCGGTCAGCAATGCCCCGCGATAGGCAAAGCACAGGTGGTTCGACGTATGCCCGGGCGTTGCGACCGCGGTCACAGGCGCGCCGTCGACGGTGACGCAATCCCCGTCGGCCAAGATCCGGTCCGGTACATAATCGCCGTCGAACGCGGCGTCGGCGCGCGGGCCCACCGTTTCCAGCGCGAGCGCAGCACAGCCGATAATCGGCGCGCCGGTCGCCTTCGCCAGCGGCCGCGAAGCCGGACTGTGATCGCGGTGCGTATGGGTGCACATGATGGCAACGACCGCGCGGCCGGCGATTGCGCGTTCGATCGCATCGACATGTTCGGGCAAGTCCGGGCCAGGGTCGATGACCGCCACTTCGGCTTGGCCGACGACATAGGTCTGGGTGCCGAAATAGGTGAAGGCCGAGGGATTATTGGCGAGCAGCCGAGCAACACCCGGCTCCAGCGTCTCCAGTTTTGCGTAAGGCGCTTCCAGGCCGGTTGATCCGATCAGCCGTTGGCCATTGCGCGAGTCCGGCTGGCGCCCTTTGCCGACGTTGCTTCCAGGCGCGCGTCGCGGTGCGCGAAGGCGGCCGGATAAACCTTGCCGAACAAGGCTTCCATGCTGCGTTCCCAACTGAATTGAAGGGCATGCTCGCAGGCCTTGACGGACATGGCCTGGTGATCCCCATTCCACACGTCGAGGATATTGGCCGCCATCGCCGACGCGTCGTCGACCGGTCCGAGCCGGCCGGTCTCGCGATCGACCCGGTCGACCATCGCCCCGGCGGCAACGCCGACGACCGGCAGCGCTGAAGCCTGCGCCTCGATGATCGAAATGCCGAACGTCTCATCGGCCATGCCCGACACATAAAGGTCGGCGCTCGCCAGCCAGCGAGCGACTTCGGCGCGACCGTTGACGAATCCCGGCAGATGCATACGCGGTATTGCGGCGGCGAGGAATTGCGCCCGCAGCGGCCCGTCGCCAAGCAGCACCAGATGCGCGCCGAGGCTATCGGGTAGTTGCGCAAAAGCATCGACCACCGTCTGCGCGCGCTTCTCCCCGTCGAGCCGACCGGCATAGATCAGCAACGGCGCGTTGTCCGCGACGCCAAGCTCGCGCCGCAACGCCGGATCGCGCTGGTCGGGGGAGAATTCGCCAAGCTCGACCCCCAACTCGACCACCTCGACCGGGTCGAGCCCGAGTGAGCGCAATTTCTCCGCCCCGCCATGCTCGGACAAGGCGTAGGTCAGGTCGAACTTGCAGTAGAGCTTGCCGCAATACCAATAGCATAAGCGCGTCGCCGCGCTGGCGATTGAGCGCCCGACATATTTGGTGAACGGTCGGCGCACATAGACGGTCGGGAAATCGGTCATATACGCCGCGACCAGGGTGCACGGATGCCGCTTGGAGTGAGCGATCGCCGCCCACGGCAAATTATAGGCGTCCTGGCATTCGATCAGGTCAGGACGATATTGCTCGAGCAATCGGCGCACCTGCCCGCTGCGCAGCAACAGTCGGTAATTGGGGCTTCCCGGCACCTTG
>JBDSGQ010000050.1:0-33663 GCA_039918915.1 Sphingomicrobium sp. | reverse complement strand
TGCCATTCCGATTGCGCGCGCGCTTCGGCATCTCTCGACGTAACGACGCTCCCCCGGACCAAGTTCTGGGTCCGCTTACGGTACGCTCGGCGGCTCAGCGGCCGTGCCCACGCCACCGCTTGATGGTGCGCTGGATGATGCCTGCTTCGTCGCCGGTCTCGCGCCACAGGCGGGCGAAGCTGGGGTCGGACGAGGCCGGGCGCTTTTCGGGTTCGAGGTCGTCGAAGCGCACCCGGATCGGGATCGCGACGCCTTCGCCGCAGACGATGCATTCGCGGTTGCGGAGCGCGGGGATGGCATCGAGGAAGCCGCGCGCGCCTTCGGGCATGGCCGCCCTGACACAGGCCTGATCGCGTTCGTTGTTGAGGCGCATGGCAATGATCGTTCCGCACTGCGACAGAACGCCTTCGGCAAGATCGGACGGGCGCTGCGTGATCAGGCCCAGGCTGACGCCGTACTTACGGCCTTCCTTGGCGATCCGTTCGAGGATCTTGCGGACCGCCTGGCCCGACGCAGTTTCGTCCTTGGGAACGTAACGGTGCGCTTCCTCGCAGACGAGCAGCAACGGGCGCTGCGCTTCGGTGCGCGACCAGATCGCATAGTCGAACACCATCCGGGCAAGCACCGAGACCACCACGGAAGTGACTTCGGAGGGAACGCCCGACACGTCGACGATGGAAATCGGGCGGCCCTGGCTGGGCAGGCGGAACAGCTTGGCGATGAAGCCGCCCATGGTGTCGGACACCAGCATTCCCGAAAACATGAAGGTGTAACGCGGATCGGCGCGGAGTTCGTCGAGCTTGTTCTTCAGCCGCTGGAACGGGAGCGTGTCGCCAGCGCGGTCGAGCTTGCCCATTTCATTGACGAGGATCGAGTTGAGGTCGGTGAGCAAATACGGAATCGGCGAATCGACGGTGACCTTGCCGAGCGTGCTGAGGTCCTTGCCCTTGATGCGGGCCGCAAGCAGGCACTTGGCGAGAATGTCGGCATCGCGCTGGCGCTCCGACCCCTGGGTGGTCAGTAGAACCTCGCAATGCTCTTCGAAATTGAGCAGCCAATAAGGCAATTGCAGATTGTCGACGTTGAAGATTTCGCCGCAGCCCTTGAACGCCGCCGAATATTCGCCGTGCGGGTCGATCATCACGATGTGGCCTTCGGGCGAAAGCTGCGAAATCCGGTGAAGAATCAGTGCTACCGCGGTCGATTTGCCGGTGCCGGTCGAGCCGAGCACCGCGAAATGCTTCGACAGCATCGGGTCGACGTACAGCGCACCGCGAATGTCGTCGGTCGGGTAAACCGTGCCAATTTCGATATGCGGTTCGTCGCTTGCGGCGAAAATTGCGTGCAGGTCCTGAGTGGTGACTGGAAGCACCGCGCAGCCTGGGATCGGGTAGCGGGTGACGCCGCGCCGGAAGTTGGAAAGTCTTCCCGCAGCATCGTTCATGCCTTCGCCCAGGAAGTCGACGTGGGCGGCAAGCTCACCATTGTCGCCGGCGCGCAGCGTGCGGACGTTGGCAAGCAGCCAGCTGTTGCCGACCAGCATCTTGATCTGGCTGCCGACCTGCCCGGACATCGAAACCGACGGATCGGGATGCGACTGAAGCGCCATCAGCCGCGCCGGGTCCATGCGAATCTGCGACCCCGAACCGGCAATTTCAACGACTTCCCCGACGGGCTGGAGAGCAGCCGCGGCCGAAGCCGCCGTGGCGACTGGTGCGTCGTCGGCGAAGGTGCTGACTTCGTTGAGAAATTCGCGCAGGTCCGGCTGCTCGTCCATGTTTCGTGCGCTCCAGGGCCAGAAAGTGGTCCTCCGGATACGCCCGAGCAGTTAAAATTGGCTTAGGAAGGCGCTTGCTAAAGCCGGCGGCGGAAGGCGGTGGCGGCGGTCCAGCCAAGCGCGAGCGACAAAATCACCGCGGTCAGGCCGTAGAGGAACGCATAACGGCGGGCGGCCAGCGCCACGAAGCGTTCAAAGCCCGATTTGTCGATTTCGATGTCGCGGGTCGCCGCGGCAATGACCTTGTGCCGGTCAATGAGAAAGGTTTCAGCGGTATAGGTTCCCACCGGGACCTGGCTGGGGATGGAAATCACGGCGCGATAGAGCACGCCATCGTTGATTTCGACGCCGTGGGGATGTTCGGCATAAAGCTGCTGGCGAGTCCGCAGGTCGAGCAAGCCCGCTTCGAACCGGCGTTCCTTTTCCGGAAGCGCGCCACCGCCCGGCGACAGCTGAAGATTGTGCAGCCCAAGTTCGTAAATTGCCGAAGTCCGCTCATCGAGCAGCTCGCCGATCGGGCGCGAGGACGCGACCGAATAAAAGGACGGCGCCGAGCGAAAGCGATTCGAATCGGCGTTCATCCAGATGCCCGCGATTTTCTGTTTTTCACGCACCAGGATCGGTTCGACCGGGCCGCGCAAGACCACTGCAATATCGACCGGTCGAGTCGGCACCCGTCCGCCCGGGTACACCACCGCCCCGAACAGCAGCAGCTGCGCGCCGGTGAAGCTGTAGCGGATTTCAACGCGGCGCGCGGAAATGTCCGGCACTAGCAAGGGCTTGTCCGCGCCGAGCAGCAGCGGGGCCAGCGCAAACAGCAGGAGCGACGCGATCCGGCTGGTCACAGGCCCTCGATCGAAAAGATTTCGTCGGGACGCCAGGCCAGCCCAAGCAACATCCGCAGGCCGACGACGAGGATGATGATCGCCAGCGCCAGGCGCAGCAGGTCGGGCTTGATGCGCGTGGTCAGGATGGCGCCGTACTGCGCGCCGACGACGCCGCCAACGAGCAACAAGCCCGCCAGGACGATGTCGACGGCGCGGGTGGTCAAGGCATGGACCATCGTCGTCGACCCGCTGACCACGAGGACCATGAGCAGGCTGGTGCCGATCACCACCCGGGCCGGCATGGCGAGCAAATAGATCATCGCCGGCACCAGGATGAAGCCGCCGCCGATCCCGAGGAATACGGTCAGGATGCCGGCGATGAAGCCGAGTGCCAGCGGTGCGATCGGCGAGAGATAGAGACCCGAACTGTAGAACCGCGACCGGAGCGGCAGCGAGCTGACCCAGCGGTTGTGACGAGGAGTGGCGTCCTCGCTGCCCGGTTTCTTGCCGACATAGCCGAGGGCCACCAGTGCATCCTTGAGCATCAGCGAGCCAATCGACATCAGGATGACGACGTACAGCAGGCCGATCACGACATCGATCTGGCCCGTTGACTGAAGCGCGCGGAAAAGACCGGCCCCGGCGAATGATCCGAACAGGCCGCCGACGATCATCACACCGCCCATCTTCATGTCGACGCCCCCGCGCCGCATGTGGACCATCAGGCCGGACACGCTGGCGCCGGTGATCTGGGTGGTTGCCGAGGCCACTGCGACGGTCGGTGGAATACCATAGAAAATCAGCAGCGGGGTGGTCAGGAAGCCGCCGCCAATGCCGAACATCCCCGACAACACCCCGACGAGGAAGCCGAGCACGATGATGACGAGGGCGTTGACCGACTGTCCGGCGATCGGGAGATAGATGTCCATCGCGTCGCGAGGACTAGCCGCAAAGTAGCGCGGGGTCCAAGCGTGACGCGCTATCCGCCGGGCTTACAGGTTTTTCTGCGCTCAGCATCAGGCGCTGGGGTCCCGCGACGGCGGCCACGGGAACCCGGCGCGAGCCCAATCAGGCGCAGACCCAGGTGTAGCCGTGAGTTTGGCAAAAACCGGGATTGCTCGTCATTTTTTCAAATCGCATCATCATGTGATCCCACCACGTCGCAGGAACCGCCGAAGGCATCGCCAATGCCGCCGAGGACGCGGTGAGCATGGCCAAAGCGAAAGAGTATCTGATCTTTTTCATAAACCCTCCAAGTTGAGAGGGTCGTTTCAAGTCCGGACGGTTGCTGGTCCGTCACCGGTCAGTCCGTACCGGACCCATCCGCTAAAATGAGGTCGCCGCCGGTCCGGCCAATGACGCGGGCAAACATCCATTATGCCGCAAATCGGTCGCGCGGCGCGGTTTAGAAATCGCCGGCCAAGGTGACTGCCGCGCCCGAACCGGGCTGAGCGTTGCCGGCAACGCGCTGGCGCCAGTCGAGATGGACGCGGACGTTGTCGCGGACGCGCAGGCTGATCCGCGGCCCGACGTCGAGACGCGCAACCCCGGGCTGGGCGCCGCCCCACACCCCGACGCCGGCGGAAACTCGGCCCATCACCGGCCGAGTGACGGTCAGTGCGCCGTCGACAAACCCGTCGCGGCCGACCACTCCGCCTTGAAGATAGGCATCCATCGCGAAACGCCATGGCATCGGCCGGTTGTACACGCCGCTTTCGAAGAACAGCGCGAAGGCGTTGCGGCCGCCGCCGCCGCTGCCCAGCCGTTGCCGGCGTTCGGCGGTGAACCACAGCGGGATTGCGCGCGCCGGCTGGATCCGCACCCCGGCCGCGATCTCGCCGCCGCGCCGCCCGACTTCGGAGGACGTGCGGACCGTCGCTGCGATCTGGCGCGTGAAATTATAGGCGAGGCGGCTGCCGGCCTGGCTTGCGCCAAGCGTTCCGCCGCTTGCTAGCGACGGGGTCCCGGCGACTCCGGTGCGCTGACTTCGAAGCAAGGCCCAGGCCGCGACTTGAACGCGGTCGAGCCGGCTGGCGCGGAAGGCCGCGGGAATGCTTTGGCCGGGGGCAACCACGGTCGACTGACGCAGCGGCGGAAGCGATGAAGCGGCAATTCGCGACAGCGGCCATTCGTCGAGCGCCGGGATGGGCGCATAGAATTGCGCTGCTGGCGTGGGCATCAGGCGGGCGAACGCTCCATGGCCTGGCGACGGCAACGGCTGCGCGGGAATGGCCGCGGCGGCATAATAGCGGGTCGCCGCGCCGGCTTCGGGCGGCGCCGCCACCATGGTTTGGGGCGGATCATTGGGGCTAAACGCAAGGTCCGCCGCCGCAACCGGCTCGATTGCGGGGAACTCGGTCGCGGCGATGACCGGCGGGCGAGCTTCGCTGCGTTCAATCCGGAACATCTCCGCGCCCGGGAGCAGGCCCGTCGTTGCGGCGCGAGCTCCGCCCCAGCCGACGACCGCCACCATCAGGAAGCGAAGCGACGGTTTCACTGCGGCAACTCGGTCGGGAAGGTATGACGGGTCTTGTCCCATGTGCGCGGCCCGCCGCGAAGGTGCAGCGAAACGGCGCGGGCAGCGGCCAGCATGGCGATGACGTTGCCGACGAACATGCGCGGAATCGACATCAGCCCCTCGCTCCAGCCGTAGGCCGAGGCGGTGAAGCAGGCACGCATCAACACTCGCCAGCCAAGCAGCCAGCCATTGATCAGCAACAAGGTCACCAGGCCGGGGTCGAGACGAGCCCTGATCGGAGCGCCAAGCGCTTCGGCAAGCCAGATTTGCGACCATAATAGGGCTGCGACATAGCCGGCGAGGGTCAACAGCCCGGCGAGCGGCCCACGCCGGTCGCGCATCCGCATCCAGCGCTCGCCAAGGCCGCCGTGCCACCCCAGCCGGTCCCACCCCGACAGCGCAATTCCGCCCAGCCAGCGCGCCTTTTGCCGAACGGCAGCGCCAAGCGTCGCGGGGAAGTGGCCGCGGCTGGCAACGACGCCATGTTCGCCGGGACGCACCGGCAGGCGGACGAACATGGTGCGATAGCCAAGCGCCCCGATTCGCAGGCCAAGTTCATAATCTTCGGTCATGCTGCTGCCGGCGAACGGCTTGCCGTCCTGCGTCGCCGCCAGCTGGGCAAGCGGCCTGCGGGCAATCGCGCAGCCGACACCGGCCAGCGGGATCGAAGCCCCGACCGCTTCTCGAACCACCAGTTCCTTGGTGTGGGCCTCGGCGAATTCGTCGCAATAATGGCCGCTGATCCAGCGTGAAGCCGGGTCGATCAACGGCAGCACCGGCAGCTGGATGACCGCGGCGCGGTCGATCAGCCGATCGAATACGCGCAATTCGAGCGGGTCCACGACATCCTCGGCGTCGTGCAGCACCACCGCCTTGGCCGAACAGCCGTGGAGCGTTTCGTGGACGATCAGCGCGTCATAGAGGTGATTGAGGCAGTCGGCCTTGGTGGTCGGGCCAGCGGCCGCGATCTCGACGGCTTCGATGCGGGGATCGGCGACGCTGGCAATCGCCGCCTTCGTTGCCGGATCGTTGTGATAATGGCCGACGAAAATCCGGTAATCGGGATAATCGAGCCGGCGCACCGCGGCACCGAGCATCGACGCAATGACTGCTGATTCGTCCCAGGCGGGCACGAGGATCGCGAACAGGCCGGGTTGAACATCGGCCGAGGGCAGGTCGCTTGCGAAGGCGCGCGGGTAACGCGTGTAAACGGCGATCATGCGCCACGCCGAACGCGCGAAGTAGATAACATCGACCAGCACGTCGTTGATTGCGAACAACAGGAAGCCGACGCCCGCGAACAGCGCCAGTTCGGCCGCGATGCGGCTCAAGATTTCAGCTGCCCCCACGTGAGCGGTGTCAGCTGCGCTTGGACGGGAAAAAGAAGCTCGGTCTATTCATTGCGGCCTTCGCTGGAAGCGAATCAGGGAAAACCGAGCCCAGTGACCTTACAGAATCAAAGATAAACAACAAGTTCGGATGAAAAACCGCACCACAAGTGTTGGTTTGTGCTGACCGCCCGAATGGGCATATCCTGCGCTCATGCGACGCAACCGCCTCATCGCGCGGGTAATCCGGCTGATCCCCGCCGCTGCGCTGATGGGTGCCGGCGCGCCGGGCGGGACGGTGCTGTTCGCCGGCGGTGCGTGGGCCGCGATCGACCGTGGATCGAGCTGCGAAGCGCTGTCCCGGTCGGTCCGCGTCGCGATTCGCGGCAAGGCCCAGCCGATGGCCAGCTTCGCTTTCACCCCCGACCATCGCCGGTGGGGCGAACTCCACGTTCAGCTGAGCCGGGAAGCGCGTCCCGGTGCAAGCGTCATGCTGAGGATCGGCGGCCAGCCGTTCCTGCTGGCCGGGCGCGGCGGCTCGGCGTGGAGCACGGGCACGGGCCAGGAGCAGGCCATCCAGGCGGCGGTGCGTCAGGGGGGCGTAATGCGGGCCGAGGCGCGCGATCCCGCCGGGCGGCGCTTCGCCGATGCCTATCCGCTCGACGGCGCGCCGACCGCGATCGATTCGGCCGCGGCCCGGTGCGCGCTGCGCGGCGCTGGCAAAATCGGCTGAGGTCACCTAGATAGCCGCTTCACAATGAGCGCCGACACCAATTTGATGCCCATCGCCGGGGCAGTCGACCCCGTGACGGTTCCGCGGGCTGCGCAGCCGCGCGCCGATGGCCGGGTCGATCTGGTCGGTTTGTCGCGCGACCAAATTCGCGAACAGCTGGAAACGGCGGGGCTCGACCCGCGCCAGGCCAAGCTTCGCGCCAAGCAGATCTGGCACTGGATTTATAACCGTGGAGTCAGCGACTTCACGACGATGAGCGATATTGCCAAGGTGCAGCGCAGCTGGTTCGTCGAACGGTTCATCGTCTCGCGGCCGGAAGTCGTCGAAGCGCAGGTGTCCAGCGACGGCACGCGCAAATGGCTGCTCAAGACCCATGACGGCCACGAATTCGAGATGGTGTTCATCCCCGACGCCGATCGCGGCACGCTGTGCGTATCCAGCCAGGTCGGCTGCACTTTGAACTGCCGGTTCTGCCACACCGGAACGATGCAGCTGGTGCGCAACCTCGACCCCGCCGAAATCGTCGGCCAAGTGATGCTTGCCCGCGATGCACTTGGCGAATGGCCGAGCCAGCCCGAAGGCCGCATGCTGACCAACATCGTGATGATGGGCATGGGCGAGCCGCTGTATAATTTCGACAACGTCCGCGACGCCTTGAAGATCGTGATGCACGGCGACGGGCTCGGCCTGTCGCGCCGCCGGATTACGCTGTCGACCAGCGGCGTAGTGCCGATGATGGCCCGTGCGGGCGCGGAGATCGGGGTCAATCTCGCGGTGTCGCTGCACGCGGTCACGAAAGAAGTCCGCGACGAAATCGTGCCGCTCAACCGCAAATATGGGATCGACCAGTTGCTGGAGGCATGCGCCGCTTATCCGGGCGCGAACAATGCCCGGCGCATCACGTTCGAATATGTGATGCTGAAGGACAAGAACGACAGCGATGACGATGCCCGCGAGCTCGTTCGGCTGATCCGCAAGTACCGGCTGCCAGCCAAGGTCAATCTGATCCCGTTCAACCCGTGGCCGGGGGCGACTTACGAATGTTCCGATGCCGACCGCATCCGGTCATTTTCGAACATCATATTCGAAGCGGGCATTTCGGCCCCCGTGCGCACTCCGCGGGGGCGCGATATCGACGCTGCTTGCGGTCAGCTCAAGACGTCGGCAGAGCGCCAGCGCAAGGCTCGTGAAGTCGCATAAGGAACGCCATTGTCGCTGATTGGCAAGCTGATCGACAAGCTGCTGACGGCCGGCAGCATCACTCTTCTCCGCCCGGGCAAACCACCGCGAACCTATGGCCGGGGTGGCGGAAAGCACCTCACCGTGCGCTTCACCGACCGCAAGGTCGCATTCGACATCATCCGCAATCCGGCACTGGCGCTAGGCGAAGCCTATATGGACGGCCGCCTGGTGATCGAAGACGGCACCATCCTCGATTTGTTGACGCTGGTCGTCGGCGCCAACCGGTGGGAAGACGGACGTCCGAACCAGCGCCTGATTTCGCGCACTGCGGAGCGGTTCAAACAGCTGCTGTCACGCAATACCCTGCAGCGTGCGCGCCACAACGTCGCGCACCATTATGATCTGCGCGACGAATTGTACGAGCTCTTCCTTGATGCCGACAAACAGTACAGCTGCGCCTATTTCACCAGCCCCGGCAACAGCCTGGAGCAGGCGCAAGCCGACAAGAAAGCCCACATTGCGGCCAAGCTGGCGCTAACCCCCGGCCAGCGGGTGCTGGACATCGGGTGCGGCTGGGGCGGCATGGCGCTTTATCTGCACCAGGTGGCCGGAGTCGACGTGCTGGGGGTTACCTTGTCCGAACACCAGCTCAAGATTGCTCGCCAGCGCGCGGCGGACGCGGGGGTCGCCGATCATGTGCAATTCGAGCTGATCGATTACCGCCTGCTCGACGACCAGTTCGACCGCATCGTGTCGGTCGGCATGTTCGAACATGTCGGCGCCCGGCACTATGATGAATTCTACGCCAAATGCCGGTCGCTGCTGAAGCCCGGCGGAGTCATGCTGGTGCATACGATCGGCGTCTATGGCGAAGCGCCCAAGACTCCCGACCCATTTACCGACAAGTGGATTTTCCCCGGCTATCACCTGCCATCGCTGTCGCAGATGATGGCGGCGAGCGAGCAGGCGCGGCTGATTGCCAGCGACGTCGAGGTTCTTCGCCTGCATTACGCGCTCACGCTTCGTGCGTGGCTCGACCGGGCAAGCGCGGCGCGCGAACAGATCGAGGCAATGTACGACGCCCGCTTCTTCCGCATGTGGGAATATTATCTGGCGGGCGGGATCGTGATGTTCGAAAGCGGCCCCGCCTGCAATTTCCAGGTCCAGTATGTCCGCGAGCGTGAGGCCCTGCCGATTACTCGCGATTATCTGGCGAAGGCAGAAAAACGGTATCGGATGGCGGACGCGAAGCCGGCGCCGGCAGCTCGAAAGCCGCGCGGCGCCGGTCGCAAGAAAGCGCTCGAACCGTCGAGCACCAAAGGTTGAGCGGCGTTACTTCGCCTTGGCGCGACGCTGCTGGCGCGACAGCTGCCGTTCCTGCGGCGTCAACTGCCCGTCGTGATTGAGGTCGGCGCGATCGAAGCGCTGAAGGGCGACTTGCTGCGCTTCGGCGACCGATAGCTTGCCGTCCTTATTGGCATCCGCCCTCGCCAGCATGCGTAAAGCCATGGCGTGGCCGCGGGCTTCGCCCATGTGCGCCTTCATCTGCCCCATCGCCGCAACGAGTTCCGCGCGATTGATCAGGCCATCCTTGTTGCTGTCAGCGCGGGCGAACAGAGCGCTGGCATCGCGAACCTTGGCGCCCGGATGCTTGGCCGCCATCTGCGCATGAACCGCATTGGCTTCGGCCAAGGTAATGTTGCCGTCGTGATTGGCGTCGAACCGGTCGAACATTTTCCCCGAATCGAACTTGGGCGCGGCCTTCGCGGCCTTGGCGGCAATCTGCCCCTGCATGGCCTCGGCCTCGGCCTGGCTGACAAAGCCATCGTGGTTGGTATCGAGGCGCGCAAACATGCGCTGAACCTGCGTTGGCACCTGGGTACGTGCCTCGGTTTTCATCGCCATCCCGGCGCGCGGGGTCGCCGCTGGCGCAGCCTGGGCAGAGAAACTGCCGGCGGCAAGCGCGGCGCCGGCGGCGGTGAACAGAAACTTCTTCATTGGAATACTCCTCGGATTTCTTCCGGGTTCCCCTAGCGCGATCAATCTGTCCGTCAGTTGAATGGGAACCATCCGCGCACCGCGGAGCGGCGCTGGGCCAGACACCGATATAACGCCGTTGCCCGATCGCCGGTGCTAAAAGCCGGCACCGACGGCGTCGAGGGCGGCCGGGGCGAGGACGGGCCTGCTTTACGGGCGCCCGGATCCACAGTTGCTTGGCAATGGACAATTGGCCGTCGAACGCTACCACCGCGCGAGGGTTTTAGCCGGGCAAATGGCAATGGGCGGGTTGGCGTCGACAGTCGGAAGCAATGCCCAACCACGCCCGTGGTGGGAATCTCGCATTGTCTTGAGTCTCGTCGTGCTGCTGACGATGGCACCGCTAGCCTATCCGCAGGTGCCGCCGCTGGTCGATTTGTTCGGGCACATGGGCCGCTATCGCGTCGAACTCGATCTCGCGAATTCGCCGTGGCTCCAGCAATATTACAATTATCACTGGGCCGCGATCGGCAATCTTGGGGTCGACCTGCTGGTGCTCCTGCTGGCGCCGCTGGTGGGCCTGGAGCCGGCGGTGAAGCTGATCGTCATCGCTATCCCGCCGCTGACTGCGATCGGCTTCCTGTGGGTCGCGCGCGAAGTGCACGGCCGAATCCCGCCAACGGCGTTTTTCGCGCTGCCCTTCATCTACGGCTATCCATTCCTGTTCGGGTTCGTGAACTTCGCACTGTCGGTCGCCTTCGCCTTCCTGGCGTTCGGTTTGTGGCTGCGGCTGGGCCGGCTGGAACGGACCACGCTTCGCGGCTGGCTGTTCGTTCCGATCTCGCTCGCGGTGTTCTTCACCCATACTTACGGATGGGGCCTGCTGGGACTGATGTGTTTTTCAGCCGATGCGGTCCGGCTTCACGATAATGGACGGACGTGGTGGCGGGCCGGGCTGGAGGCCGCGCTTCACACTTCGGTGATGGCGCTGCCGATGCTGATCATGCTGGTGTGGCGCAGCGAAACGCATGGCGGGTCCACTGCCGGCTGGTACGAATGGAAGTTCAAGTGGCGCTGGATCTACGGCGCGCTGCGCGACCGGTGGGAAAGGTTCGACGTCGGGTCGCTGATCGTTGCCGGATTGGCCTTCATCTATGCGCTGGGCAGCAGCAAGCTGACGCTGTCGCGCAACCTGGCCTTTTCCGCGATCGTGCTTGCCGTTTGCTACGCGCTGCTGCCGCGAATCATCTTCGGATCGGCCTATGCCGACATGCGGCTGGTGCCTTACCTGTTGGCCGTTGCACTGCTGGCGATTCGCTTCCGCGTGCCGGATCGCACCACGGCGCGGGTGCTGGCGGTGCTCGGGCTGTTGTTCTTCGCGGTTCGGATGGGCGCCAACACGATCAGCCTCGCCATGTCCGCCGACGACCAGCAAGCGAAATTGCAGGCGATCGACAGCATGCCGACGGGCGCGCGGGTCATTACCCTGACCGGAATGCCGTGCACCGAATATTGGCCGCTGCTGCGCAACAGCCACCTCGGCGCCATGGTCATCGTCCGGCGCGATGGCTTTTCGAACGATCAATGGCTGCTGGAAGGCGTGAACCTGCTCGATCTCAAATATCGCGCAGCGGGTTATTTCGCCGCGGACCCGTCGCAGCTGGTACGACCGGTCGGCTGCCGCGACTCGCTTCATCGAACGATCGAAGCCTCGCTTGCAGCGCTTCCGCGCAGGGACTTCGATTACGTGTGGCTGATTGACGTGCCGCCGTTCGACCCGGCAGCGGCGCGCGGCATGACCGCGGTCTGGCGGGGGCCGGGCAGCATCCTCTATCAGATACATCCATGACCAGATTAAAGCTCTCGATCGTCGTGCCTTGCTACAATGAGGAAGGGTGCATTGCCGAATTGTACCAGCGGCTGACGGTCGCCGCCCGAAGCGCGGTCGGCGACGATTATGAGCTGGTGCTGGTCAACGACGGGTCACGCGACCAGACCTGGCCGATGATGCGGGGGATGGCGTCCGCCGACAGCCACGTGCTCGGTATCAACCTGTCGCGCAATCACGGCCATCAACTGGCGCTGACGGCAGGGCTGGACCTTAGCTGCGGCGAAACGATCCTGATCATCGATGCCGATCTTCAGGATCCGCCGGAGCTGCTCGCGCCGATGATGGAGGCCATGAGCAGCCAGTCGGCCGACGTGGTATTTGGAGTGCGCCGCAGCCGTCAGGGCGAAACCGCGTTCAAGCGCGCCACCGCCCACGGTTTCTACCGGCTTCTGTCGCGCGCGACCGAGGTCGATATTCCGCTCGACGCGGGCGATTTCCGGCTGATGAGCCGGCGCGCGCTGGATGCGCTTCTGGCAATGCCGGAACAGGCGCGGTTCATTCGCGGAATGGTCGCATGGATCGGTTTCCGGCAAGTGCCGTTTGCGTATGACCGCCACGAGCGCTTCGCTGGCGAGACCAAATATCCTCTGAAGAAGATGGTGAGTTTCGCACTCGACGCGCTGACCGGCTTTTCTTCGGCGCCGTTGAAACTGGCGAGCCATGCCGGGCTGTGGCTGGCGGCGGGATCGGTGCTGCTGATCATCTACATCGCCTATGCGTGGCTTGCCGGACGAAGCATTCAGGGCTGGACGTCGCTGATGCTGATCGTCGTCGTGCTTGGCGCGGTGCAGATGTTCGTGCTCGCCTTGATGGGCGAATATATCGGCCGGCTCTATAACGAAGCGAAACGGCGCCCCCTGTATATCGTCCAGGAAGTCGCCGGCACCGAACGCGGTGCCGCCCGGCTTGGCTATGTCGCGGATGCAACGGCGAACAGCGACAAACCCGGAGTCAAAGGCAAGCGCCCAACCAGGTGACGTTCGGCGGCGAAGGCGCGTCCCAGCGCGGCATTGAGCAGCGCGGGGGGAAGCGACAAATCGGCGTCCTGCTTGCCGCGCAGCTTCGATGCCAGCCGCTCGACCACTGCCAGCGGGAACAACAGGCTGTTGAAATAGCCGATCTTGTCCAGTCGTAGCGGGGAGTGTTCGATCAGGGCGCGAAGCGAGCGTTTCGAATAGCGGCGCTGATGATGGTTGGCGACGTCGTGGGCGGACCACATCCACTGGTGCGCGGGCACCGTCATGACGAACTTGCCGCCGGGCTTCAGCCGAACCGCGATCGAGGCGAGCGCGCCGGCGTCGTCGGCGATATGTTCCACGACATCGAACGCGCCGATCAGGTCGTAGCGGCGCTTCGCAACGCCTTTGAGCTCGGGGAGTTGGGCGCTCATGACGGGCCGGCCGAGCCGTTTCTCAGCAAGCGCGCGCGCCTCGCCGTCAAGCTCCAGCGCGTCGACCGTTCCGAACCTGCTCAACATCGCGAGATTGTGCCCGGTGCCGCAGCCGAGTTCGAGGATGTGGCCATTAGCGGGCGGCTTGGCCTCGCGCGCGATTAGCGAGGCAAGCACTTCGCGGCGGGCGCGATACCACCAGTGGCGTTGGTCGAGTTCGGCCATCTGCTGGTAAACGGAGCGGTCCATCAGCGGAACACCAGCTGGCGGTTAAGCGTGAAAGTGGCGAGCGGAGTGACGAAGATCGCCGGGATCAGCGGCCACCAGGTCGGACCGTGAAGCGGCCCGGTGAGCGCCCAGGTGAAAGCCTCGTTGAGCAGCAGGCCCGATGCCTGGACGAGCAGGAACTTGAGCTTCATCCGGCGGTCTTCGCGCGCGCCGTGACCGCGGAAGCTCCACCGGCTGTGAAGCACGAACCCGATGCTGACGGAGACGATGAAGGCGATCAGCACGGCTGCGACTGGCGTCATGTAATACGTCGCCAGGTACCAGTAGATGGCCGAATAGACGCCAGCGAGCGCGAAGCCGACGACGGCGAACCGGATCAGCTGACCAACCGCCTCGTTCGACAAGTTTAATCGGGTCGCCATTCCTGCTTTGCTTGCCGTTTGGAGAGCAGCGGCTACAGCCCGAAAAATGCAGGAGCGCAAGGCCGAGGATTGGGAAGCACGGGCGCTTGGCCTGCTCGACCGCCGCTGGCTGCTGTTCGTAGTCCTTGCCTGGCTCGGCTTTTGCGCCTGGTTCATCTTCAGCAAATGGGCTGCGATCCGCTGGTTCGGCCTTGGCGATACCGACGACAATATGCGGATCATGCAGGTCCGCGCTTTGCTTCACGGGCAAGGCTGGTTCGACCTCAGGCAGTATCGGCTCAATCCGCCGTTGGGCGCCAACATCCACTGGTCGCGCCTCGTCGACTTGCCGATCGCCGGCCTGATTCTCGGCCTTCGCCCACTGCTTGGCGGCGCCGCGGCAGAGCGCTGGGCAGTCGCGCTTGCGCCGCTGCTGCCGTACCTTCTGCTGCTCGTGTCGCTCGCCTTGACGGCGCGGCGGCTGATCCATCCGGTGGCTTATCCGCTGGCGCTGCTCGCCTTGTTTTTTGCCGGATCGACCAACGGCATGTTCATGCCCGAACGGATCGACCACCATGGCTGGCAGCTCGCGCTGCTGGCGCTCGGCGTCGCTGCGATGACCGACCGCAATCGGCTTCGCGGCGGCCTGATCCTCGGCCTGTCGAGCGCGCTGTCGCTCACCATCGGGTTGGAAATGATCATCTATCTCGCGCTGGCCGGCGCGGCGATGGTGCTGATGTGGGTCGCCGAGCCCGACGAACGCGAGCGGCTTGGAGCCTATGCGCTCGCGCTTGCGGCAGGTTGTGCGGTCGGGTTCCTGCTATTTGCGTCCAACGACAACCGCAATCCGGTGTGCGATGCCTTGTCGCCGGTGTGGTTATCCGACGCGCTGCTCGGCGGCGCGCTGCTTTACGGCCTTGACTGGCTGCCTCCCGGGGACTGGAAGCGGCGGCTGGTTCTGGCGCTTGCGGCGGGGGCGATCATCGCCGCTTTCCACGCGGTGACGTGGCCGCATTGCATCCAGCGGCTTGAAGGGGTTTCGCCCGAAGTCGACCGGCTGTGGCTAAGCCACGTCCGCGAAGCTCGCCCGATCTATTTGCACGGGTGGCGCGTCGCCATGCTTGTCACCGCCTTGCCGATCACCGGTGCAATCGGCTGGGGCCTGCTGATGTGGATGCGGCGCGCCGACCGGGCAGCGCTGCGCGCCGTGATCGCCGCGGCGGTCCCCGGCCTTGCCGCGTCGCTGCTTCTGTTGTGGCAGACCCGGACCGGCCCGGCCTCGCAGATGTTGGCGGTGGTCGGGGCCGCGGCACTGGCCTGGTTCCTGTTGCCGATGTTCTGGAATTCGAAATCGTCGGTCGTTCGCGTGCTTGGGGCGGTGATCGTCGCGCTGCTCGGCGCGGGCGCAATCGTGCCGCTGGTGCTCGACTTCATTCCGGAAACCAAGCCGACCAAGCGCGACCTTGCGATCGGCCAGGCCAATCGGCTGTGCGGGTCGATGTGGGGCCTGAAGCCGGTCGCCCAGCAGCCGCGCGGGATGGTGTTCACGTTCGTCGATCTTGGCCCACGGCTGATTTCCGTCACTCACCACGATTCGGTCGCCGGCCCGTATCACCGCAATGGCGATCAAATTGCCGATGTGATGAACGCCTGGCGCGGCACGGCCGACCAGGCCCATTCACTGATCGCCAAATATCAATCGAACTACGTGCTCAGCTGTCCCGGCAGTTCGACCACCACCATCTTCGAATCCGAAGCGCCCAAGGGCTTTTACGGGCAGCTTCAGCGCGGGCAGGTGCCGGCATGGCTGAAGCCGGTCGCTCTACCCAAGGATTCGCCGTTCCGGATGTGGAAAGTGATCGGCTAGCCGAGAACGTGCGGGAAGCTCTGCTTAAGCCCGTCGACCACGAACTGGGCGGCAAGCGCGGCGAGGATCACGCCGAGAATGCGCGTGATCATCGCTTCGACCTTTTCGCCGATCAACTTCATCAACGGTCCCGCGGCGAGCAGGGTTACCAGCGTCAGCAGCATGACGACCGTGATCGCGGCCAGGACGATCGCGACATGAAGCGGGGTTTCGGCGCGCGATACCCACAACATTGCGCTGGCGATCGATCCCGGGCCGGTGATCATCGGGATCGCCATCGGGAACACGCTGATGTCTTCGGCCTCGGGGGTTCCTTCGATCTCTTCGGCGCGCTTTTCACGGCGCTCGGTCCGGCGTTCGAACACCATGTCCATCGCGATGAAGAACAACATGATCCCGCCCGCGATCCGGAAGCTGCCAAGGCTGATGCCAAGCGCATGCAGCATCGGCTGGCCGAGCAGCGCAAAGAACATCAGGGCGACCCACGCGATCAGCGTTGAACGGAACGCCATCGCCCGCCGGTGCGCGAGCGGCGTGCCCCGTGTCAGGCTGGCGAAAATCGGCGCGCAGCCCGGCGGATCGATGATCACCAGGAAGGTGACCAGGGCCGAGCCGAACAGTTCAATCATGGTGCGCGCCCGATCACTGCGCCTTGACGTCGTTGAACAGCACCTGGGCATAGCGGCTGCCATTCCACTGATAGACGCGCAGCTTGCGCGCGCCCTTCTTGTCGACCTTCCAATCCCAGCCGAGCGTCTTGTCGGCGGACTGGCCGCGGCCGGTATCGTCGGGTGTGGTGCGCGCCTGCCTGGCGCTGAGTGGCGGCGGCGCGATCACCGGCGCGCCAGGCGCGCCTCCGGCACAAGCTGCGCGGTACGTTTGCGGGCGAACGCGTGGCGGCATTGGCCCGGCCAATCTGTCGCCGCCGTCATACGCCCAGCGCCAGCGTCCGTTGGTCAGCTGCCAAACCGTGGTGAAATAGCCGTGCGTCCGGCCATCGCCGCTGATCCACGGTCCCGTATTGACCGCAGTGCGCCCGTCGCAGGAAGTGAAGCTGTGCACGGCCCACCACCGCACCGGCCGCGGCGGGTTCTTCCGTCCCTTGAGGAAGTCGCGCGCCCACACCGCCTGCGGAGTGAACATCACCGCGTCGCGATCGGCATAGCGCGCGAACGCGGTCCACTGGCCGAACCGCTGCGCATCGCGCGCAAAGGCGTTTTCAACATCCACGACACTCGGTGTCGCAAGCGCGAGCAGCATCACGGCGATCATAAGCCCTCCGGGTCCTTGAGGCCGGCGCGGCGGTGCGCGGCGACCAGGGTGTTGCGCATCAGCATGGCGATGGTCATTGGCCCGACGCCGCCCGGCACCGGAGTGACGGCAGCGGCGACTTGCGCCACTTCGTCAAAGGCGACATCGCCCACCAATCGTCCCTTGCCATCGTCCGTAGGCACGCGATTGATTCCGACGTCGATGACCGTCGCGCCGGGTTTGATCCAGTCCCCGCGGACCATTTCCGCCCGGCCGACCGCAGCAATCACGATGTCCGCGCGGCCCACGACGTCTTCGAGATGGCGGGTGCGCGAATGGGCGATCGTCACCGTTGCGCTCTCGCCCAGCAGCAGTAGCGCCATCGGCTTCCCGACGATGTTGGACCGCCCAATCACCACTGCATCGAGACCGGACAACGACCCAAGCTCCTGCTTGAGCAGGTGGAGGCAACCGAGCGGGGTGCAGGGGACGAGTGCGTCGAGCCCGGTCGCCAGGCGGCCGGCATTGATTGCGTGGAAGCCGTCGACGTCCTTGGCCGGCTCGATCGTCGCAATGACCTGCGCCGCATCGATCTGCGGCGGCAGTGGAAGCTGGACGAGGATTCCATCGACGCGTTCGTCGGCGTTGAGTTCGCCGACCAGCTGCAGCAGCGCGTCCTGCGACGTGGTGTCCGGCAGATTGTGCGCGAAGCTCGCCATGCCCGCCTCGGCTGTCGAGCGATTCTTCGAACGGACATAGACCGCGCTTGCAGGGTCTTCGCCGACCAGCACGGTGGCCAGGCCAGGCGCGCGGCCAGCCTGGGCGACGAACTCGGCGACGCCGGTGGCGACCTTGTCACGGATCGCCTGCGCCGCCGCCTTTCCATCGATACGCCGGGCGGTCATCCGCCGAAATAATATTGGGTGACGACGCCGGCCAGCAGCTTCTTGATCACCTGGATCAGGATCAGGATCACCAGCGGCGAAAAGTCGATCCCACCAAAGTCAGGGAGAATCCGGCGGATCGGCCGATAAAGCGGGGCGGTAATCCGTTCGATCGCCAGCGCCACGGTGCGCACGCCGTTGGAACTGGTGTTGAGGATGTTGAACGCCAGCAGCCAGCTGAGGATCACCTGGATGATGATGATCCACATGACGATGCTGAGCAGCATGTCCGCGATTCCAACGAGCGCAATAAGCATTAGGTGCGCTTAGCCGCGCGGCCCAAGCGGGGCAATGCGGCGGCCGTTTGCCTAGGGGGCCGAACGGTTGGGCTGCGCCTCGGCCAGGACCAGTGCGAAGTCGTCGGCCTCGTCGGCCCATTCGGCGATCGGCGTCCAGCCGCCCGCGAGCAGCAGCAGTCGCGCCCCGCGCCGTTCGTACTTGTGGCTGTTCTCGGTGTGGATCGACGACCCTTGGGCAAAGCGGAAGGGATGGCCGCTCACTGAAAAGTCGACATCGCGGGTCGCGACCAGATGCATTTCGATCCGCGATAAAATGTCGTTCCAGCGCGCTTCGTGGCGGAAGGCGTCGGGCGGAATCGTGCCGTCGAGCTCGCGGTTGATGCGATCGATCAGGTTGAGGTTGAAACTGGCGGTCGTGCCGCCGGCATCGTCATAGGCGGCCAGCAGCCGATCGACCGGTTTGACGCGGTCCATGCCGATCAGCAGGCGCGAGCCGGTGCCAAGCAATTGGCGGAACTGACGCAGCAGGTCGGTCGCCGAGCGCGGGACGAAATTGCCGATCGTCGAGCCGGGGAAAAAGCCGAGCCGGGATTTATCGCCGAGCTGGGCCGGAAGGTCGAAGGGCCGCGCGAAATCGGCCACCACCGGAATGACCTTCAGCGCTGGAAAGCGCTGCTGAAGCTCGGCCGCGCTCTGCTCCAGATAGTCGCCGGAAATGTCGACCGGAACGTAGGCCGCGGGATCGATCGCCTTAAGCAGAATCGGGGTCTTGGTCGCCGAACCGGCACCGAACTCGATCACTGCCGAGCCCTTGGGCGTCAGCGCCGCGACCTCCGGCATGACCTTGGTCAGAAGGGCAGTTTCCACCCGCGTTGGATAATATTCGGGAAGGCGCGTGATATCGTCGAACAGTTCCGATCCGCGCCGGTCGTAAAGCCATCGCGCCGGAATCGCGGGGATGGCCGCGGCGAGGCCCGTAAGCACGTCTTCGCGGAACTGCTTGGTCTGGTGGGGGTCAGCGGTCGCGAGCAAGGCGAAGTCCTGTAAATTGCCAGCGGGCGCTGGGTGGAAAGAAGTTGCGGTAGGAAGCCCGGCTATGGCCCCGCGGAGTGGCGCAGCTGGCGCCTTTGAGGACCAGCTGCCCGCTCATGAACTTGCCATTATATTCACCCACCGCGCCGGGTGCCGGAGCGAACCCGGGGAACGGCGAAAACGCGCTATGGGTCCATTCCCAAGTGTCGCCGAACAGCCCGCCGCCGGAGCGCGGCATAACTGCGGCGGGAACGTCGAGCTGATTGCCGATATGGGGATCGGCCGAGCTTGCGAAACTTTCCCATTCGGCTTCGGTCGGCAAGCGGGCGCCGGCCCAGCGCGCGAATGCATCGGCTTCATACAGGCTGATGTGGGCAACCGGCGCGGAACGGTCGATTTCACGCCGGCCGGCAAGGGTGAATTCGGTGCCGTCGCCATGCCAGTATAGCGGTGCGGCGATGCCTTCCTGCTGGACCCACGCCCAGCCGTCCGACAGCCACAAGGTCGGCGTCGAATAGCCGCCGTCAGCGATAAAATCGGACCATTCGCCCGAAGTCACCCGCCGATTGGCGAGTTCGTGGTCGGTCAGGAACACGCGGTGGCGCGGCCGTTCGCAGTCGAACGCGAAGCCGTCGGTGGCGGCCCCGACTTCGACAACTCCTTCGCGACCGCGGTGCCAGCTCAGCGGCTCGGTCGAATGGCACGGCGCAGCCGGCAGTTCGGCATAGGCCGGCTCCAGCGGATTTTCCGCAAGGGTCGCCAGGATGTCGGTCAGAAACAGCTCCTGATGCTGCTGCTCGTGGTTGATGCCGAGCTCGATCAGTTCAAGCGTGGGCTGCGGAAGCGACGGCAGTGCTTTTTCCAGGGCGGCGTCGACATGGCGGCGATAGGCCCGCACTTCGTCGAGCGAGGGACGGCTGATCATTCCGCGCTTGAGGCGGGAATGACGCGCGCCTTCGCCCTCGTAATAACTATTGAACAGGAAGGCGAAGCGCTCATCGAACGGACGATAGCCGGCCGCGTGATCGCGCAGCACAAAGGTTTCGAAGAACCAGCTCGTATGCGCGAGATGCCATTTGGCGGGGGATGCATCGGGAAAGGGCTGGATCGCGGCGTCGGCGTCACTCAACGGCGCCGCCAGATCGAGCGTCAGCCGCCGCGTTGCGAACAGCCGGTCACCGAGCGACCGGTCCAAATCGTCGGGAATATGATCGGTCGCTGGCTTCACTTCTGCTTCGGCACCCCCGGATAAGGCTGTTGTTTTAGCAAGTTCGCCAGGTGAGCGGCATTGGCGGCAAGGATGCCGGCCAGGCCCTGAACATTGTCGGGGACCTTCGGAAGGTCCTTGAAATCGGTTTTGTGCATCGCTTCGCCGACCCAATAGCAGGCCGCCTGCGCGGGCATCGTCCAGCCGGTGTCGTTAAGCGCCTGGAGCAGGCTTGAAGTGACGTTGTGCGCTCCGTCTTCATTGCCCACGATCCCAAGGATCGCGACCTTGCCGAAGCTTGGCATTCGGCCGTTGTCATCGGTTTCGCCGAAAAAGGCGTCCATCCGTTCCACCACCCGCTTGGCGACACTCGACATCTGGCCCATCCAGATCGGCGTTCCGAAGATCAGCAAATCGCATTCGAGGATTCGGCGGCGAATGTCAGGCCAGCCGTCACCGTCGCCCTCGTCCGAGCTGACTCCCGGCTTGACGTCATGATCGGCGATCCGGATCGTCTCGCGCACTTCCACTCCGTGCGACTTGAGCTCGCCGCCGATGAGCGCGATCATCTTGTCGGTCGATGACGGCTCGGAGCCGCTGCTCTTCAAGGTGCAGTTGATGCCAATCGCGCTGAGCGTCACCGTCGGTTACCCCCGTCGAACAATGAATGGAACGGATCGACAACGAGCCTGCCGGCAGTTTGTGCCGGGCCGCCCTACCGCCTTTGGGCTAGGCCCGGGTTGCGCCGGGACGCCACAGCACGTCGCCCTCGCCGGCCGCGGCGACCGCTCGGGCAGCAACGAACAGATGGTCGGACAGGCGATTCACATATGCCAATAGCTGGGGGTTCAGCGGCTCAGCTTCGTTCAGTGCAACGACGGCGCGTTCGGCGCGGCGGACAATCGTCCGCGCCAAGTGAAGCGCGGCGACCGCGGCCGTTCCACCGGGCAGGATGAAGCTGGTCAGCGGCTGGAGGCTGGCGTTCATGTCGTCGATCTCGACTTCAAGCCGGGCAACCTGGCTGGCGACGATCCGCAAGGCTCCGTCGACTTCGCCGGGCGTGGCAGCGTCGGCGCCGAGATCGAACAGGTCGTTCTGGATGTTGAGCAGTTGCAGGGCCAGTTCGCCACCCGCCAACGCGGCGATTGCAACCCCGATTGCGGCATTGGCTTCGTCGACTTCGCCGATCGCGGTCATTCGCAGGCTCGACTTGCTCAACCGGCTGCCGTCGACCAGCCCGGCAAGGCCGCCGTCGCCGGTGCGGGTGTAGATCTTGTTGAGCTTGACCAACCCCGGGTGCGCCCTAGCGGTTGGCCGCGCCGGCGACGCTAAGGATCAGGATGACGATGACGATCGCCACGCCCTGGAACAGCACGCGGCGGCGCATCCACTGCTGTTGCTGAGCGCTTGATCCGGCTTTGCCCGAAGCCATGGCGACGACTCCGCGCACCAGCACATAAGCGGTGGCGCCCATCGCAAGTGCGAGCATGATGAGGAGGATGATGGTCATCGCCTCTATCTAGGCGTCCATCAGGCGAAAATCACCCGGTAGCTGTCGCATCGCCAAATTCTTCCTCAGCTGGCTGCCGTCGATCCCCGATTCGCGAAGCGATTGGAGCGTTGGCGACCGATCGCGCTTGGCGAGCCGGCGGCCGTCGGCGTGGGTGACAAGCGCGTGATGGAGATAGCCGGGCTCGGGCAGGCCGAGGAGCAATTGGAGCAGCCGCTGAACCGGTGTCGATGCACGCAAATCGGCGCCGCGGACGACCAACGATACTGCGCTTGCCCCATCGTCGACCACGCACGCCAAATGATAGGCCGCCGGCGCATCCTTGCGCGCCAGGATGACATCGTCGAAATCATCGCGAGTCGAGTGGAAGTCTCGGTTGCCCTCGCGCCACCCCGGCAAGCCAGTCAGCGCGAGGGCCGCGGTCGCGTCCAGGCGCCAGGAGTGCGGGCTCGACGCCCGGCGCGCGGCTTGGTCGGGAAGGCCGCGGCAGGTGCCGGGATAAGTCGCCAGTGGCTCGTGCGGCGCGTGATGGGCGGCGGCAATGTCCGATCGGGTGCAGAAACAGGGATAGACCAGGCCCTGCTCGCGCAGCCGCTCGAGCGGTGCGGCATAGATCGATGATCGGGCGGACTGGACGATTGGCGGTGCGTCCCAGTCGATGCCGAGCCAGTGCAGGTCCTGTTCGATGCCCGCGATAAATTCGGGGTGGCTTCGCGCCGGGTCCAAATCCTCGATCCGGAGCAGGAACCTGCCGCCCGCCGAACGCGCCGCGCGATGGCCGATCGCGGCGCTGAAGGCATGGCCGAGGTGAAGCCGACCGGTCGGCGACGGCGCAAAGCGAGTCACCAGCATTGCGGGTGTTGCCGAAAGGACTCTTGACCGGGTCTTCTGGAAAATGCTGTCATAGGCCTGTCACGCCGGCTTGGCATCCGGTGGGCGACAAGGGAAGACGGGCCGCGCCGCCCTCTCCTCCTTGAGTGCGACGGGCGGTCTGCCCAGAAGGAGCGGGGACCTGCGGTTCGGACCGACCGAACGAAAGGCTGTGCTTGGCGCTCGCATGTATCATCCAGAATTGATCCGACATCCCGAAAGCTGCCCGGCGCTGGTGCTCAACGCCGATTACACGCCGCTGTCTTATTACCCGCTGTCGCTGTGGCCGTGGCAGACCGCGATCAAGGCGATGTTCCTCGAACGGGTCGATGTCGTCGCCCATTACGACCGCGAAGTTCACTCACCGAGCGTCGCCCTTAAGCTGCCGTCGGTCATTGCCTTGCGCGATTACGTCCGGCCCAACGAATATCCGGCCTTCACTCGGTTCAACCTGTTCCTGCGCGACAAATTCCGCTGCGTATATTGCGGTTCCCATCGCGAGCTGACCTTCGACCACGTGGTTCCGCGCGCCCAGGGGGGCCGCACGACGTGGGAGAATGTTGCGACTGCCTGCGCGCCCTGCAATCTGCGCAAGGGCGGGCGAACGCCAGCGCAGGCGCACATGCATTATTTCCGCGAACCAATCCGCCCGACAAGCTGGCAGTTGCAGGAACATGGCCGGGCGTTCCCCCCCAACCATTTGCACGCCAGCTGGCGCGACTATCTTTACTGGGACGTCGAACTGGAAGCGTGATCGCCGTTCGGCGCCGCTCAGGTGCCGCGCACCGATTCCATATATTCGCGGATTGCAGGTCCGGTGTCGCCGCGTTCCAGTGCCATCGCCAAATTGGCGATGACGAACCCGGACGCACTGCCGCAGTCGAAGCGCTCACCCTTGAAGCGATAGGCGTGGAACGGCTGCTTGCCGATGACCTTGGCCATGGCATCGGTCAGCTGGATTTCGCCGCCGGCGCCTGCCTCCTGCGCGTCGAGCGCACGCATCACTTCGGGCTGCAGGATATAGCGGCCGGGAAGCATCAGGTTCGACGGCGCGGTTCCGGGCGCGGGCTTTTCCACCATGCCCCGGATTTCGGTCAGGCGGCCGTCGGTCGCTCCGGGATCGATCACGCCATATTTGTGAGTTTCGCTGTCGGGCACTTCCAGCGCGGCGACGATGTTGCCGCCGACCTGGGCATAGGCCTCGACCATTTGCGCGAGGCAGTTGGGCGTACCCGACATCAACTCATCGGGAAGCAGCACCGCGAACGGCTCGTCGCCGACGATATGGCGGGCGCACCAGACGGCGTGACCGAGCCCTAGCGGCTGCTGCTGTCGTACGGTGACGACCTCGCCGAAGCTGGCGTTGGACGGTTCGAGGACATCGAGGCTCTTGTTCTTGCTCTTCAGGGTCGCCTCGAGCTCAAAGGCCTGGTCGAAATAATCGACCAACGACGATTTGCCGCGGCCGGTGACGAAGATCAGCTGCTCGATGCCGGCTTCGCGGGCTTCATCGACGGCATATTGGATCAGCGGCCGGTCGACGACCGTGATCATCTCCTTGGGGATGCTCTTGGTTGCCGGAAGCAGGCGAGTGCCGAGGCCAGCGACCGGAAAGACCGCCTTGCGGACACGGTTGGTCATGGACGCTTCATGCTCCTGGAGTGACTCCGGTCGGGTTCATCCCCGGCTGCGAATCGGTTCCGGCGGGTTCGGCCGGCGCGGCGCCGCCAGTTGGCGGCGGCAGGTCGAACGGGTCGGGTTGGCGCGGCTGCGACCGCTTGGCGAGATCGTCGACTCGGTCCGGCCGGGCATAGGCCGGCGGAGTCAGCAGTTCGGTCGGCGTTGGCGTTGTTCGCGCCATGAGTGGCTTCACCGGAAGCGATTGGCCGGCAGCTGGGGTAAGATCGGTGACTCGGCCGCAACCGCCCAGCGTGGCAAGCGCGGCGACAAGCAGGACAGGCGCGAATTTCATCGCTGCTCGACCTAGCCGCTTGCATCGGCTTTCGCCAGCTTGCCCGAAGGCAGCGCAAAAACTATCGCCAGCCGATGCAACGTCTTTGCGCCATCCTGCTGATTGCGATGCTTGGCGCGTGCCGTCGCGACCAGCCGCCGCCGGCCAATCAGGCCGAGACGGACGCCGGCCAGGTCAAGGGCGTCGACCGCAGCCACAAGGGGCGGCCCGGTCCGGACGCGAGCTTCAAGGACCCCGACGGCAACGCCACCAGCCTGGCCGAGCTCGAAGGCAAGCCGCTGCTCGTCAACCTGTGGGCCAGCTGGTGCGCGCCGTGCGTCAAGGAACTGCCGACCCTGGCGCGGCTGTCGCGGCAAACTGACGGTGTCCAGGTCGCTGCGATCAGCCAGGACAGTGGGCCGCACGCTTCGGTTGTCGCATTTTTGGAGGGACATGGCGCGGGCGATCTGGCGCCGTTCCAGGACCCGGCAATGGCGCTGTCCGGTGCCCTGGGCGCGGACGTGCTGCCGACATCGGTGCTGTACGACTCGCAAGGCCGCGAAGTGTGGCGCTACGTTGGCGAGATGGACTGGACGAGCGCCGAGGCGGCTAGGCTGCTGGCTGAGGCCGGCGCGGCGAAATAAGGCTCACCAGCCGGCCGTCGATCGCCGCCAGGCCGAGTGCGATCAGGCCCAGGCCGGCGAATTCCCACAATGCAATCGTCTCCCCCAAAAACAATGCGCCGAGCAGGATCGCGACCGGTGGCACCAACAGCGTCACCAGCAAGGCATTGGTCGCCCCCGATGTCTGGATCAGGCGGAAGTAAAGCACGTAGCCAAAGGCGGTGCACACCAGTGCCAGGGTGATGATCGATCCCCACGCGCTGAGCGGCGGGAAGGCCGCGGTCCATGGCCGGTCCACGGCGAGCGCGAACGGCGCCATGATCAGCGCTCCGGCGGTTAGCTGGCCGGTGGTTACGCTCAGCGGCGACAAGTTCATCCCGCGGTACCGGCGCGCCCACACCGCCGCCAGCGCATAGCTTAGCGAGGCCGCGACGCAGGCCAGCTGGGCAAGCGCCGAGTCGCCCAGGCTGGTCAGCACGGTCGGCCCGATCATGGTCGCAACGCCGCCAAAGCCGAGCAGCACTCCGACCAGCTTGCGGGTGCTCATGCGCTCGTCCTGGGTTAGCAAATGCGCGACCAGGACGCCCCAGATCGGAGTCGTGGCGTTAAGGATCGAGGCCAGCCCGCTGGCGATATGCGTCTGGCCCCAGCCGAACAGGCTAAACGGCAACGCATTGTTGAGCACCGCGAGCAGGAAGATCGAACCCCACACGGGTCGCGGCAGGGCCAGCCGCTCGCCTCGCAGCCACAGGAAAATCCACATTCCCGCCGCCGCGATCGACAGGCGCAGGCAGACGTAGGTCAGTGGCGCGACGTGGCGGACCGCGACTCCGATAAAGAAGAAGGCGCAGCCCCAGATCAGTCCTAGAAAGCCGAGGATCAGCCAGTCGCCGCGGTTCATGACCATGCGGATTGCGGGCTGGTCGAACACGTCGGGAGCGCCGGCGCCGTCGGCGCAATGGCGTTCGAACTCGGAAGGCTGAGCGGATTCCATGGCGGCGTGTTAGTCGGCCATCGCCGGACGCGCCAACAAATGCGGCGCAGTCACCGATCGGCCGGTTGGATCAGTCGCGCAGAAGCTCGTTGATGCTGGTTTTAGACCGGGTCCGCTCGTCGACCTGCTTGACGATCACGGCGCAGGCGAGTGCCGGTCCGCCCTGCGATCCGGGCAGAGTCCCCGGCACGACCACCGAATAAGGTGGAACGCGTCCGTAATGTACTGCTCCGGACGACCGGTCGACGATCTTGGTCGATGCGCCAAGGAAGACGCCCATCGACAGGACCGCGCCGCGCTCGACAACGACTCCTTCGGCGACTTCGGAGCGGGCGCCGATGAAACAATCGTCCTCGATGATCACCGGACCGGCCTGTAGCGGCTCGAGTACGCCGCCGATCCCGGTCCCTCCCGAAATGTGGACGTTGGCGCCGATCTGGGCGCAGCTGCCAACGGTCGCCCAGGTGTCGATCATGGTCCCTTCGCCGACTCGGGCGCCGATGTTGATGAAGCTTGGCATCAGCACCGCGCCGGGCGCGATGAAGGCGCCGCGGCGAACAATCGCGCCCGGAACGGCGCGGAAACCAGCCGTTTCGAACTCGCTTTTATTCCAGCCGGCGAATTTCGAGGGCACCTTGTCCCACCAATTGGCGCCGCCGGGGCCACCGGCGATGGCCTCCATCGGGTTGAGGCGGAACGACAGCAGCACGGCCTTTTTCAGCCATTGGTGGACGACCCATTCGCCACCGGACTTTTCGGCTACCCGCAATTGTCCCGAATCGAGCGCTTCAAGCGCGGCATCCACGGCCTCGCGGACGTCCGCGCCAGTCGCGCTTCCAAGCGAACCGCGTTCGTCCCACGCCCGCTCGATCGTCGCTTGCAGCTGGTCGGTCATTGGTCTTCCCCCAGAATGCTCTCGAGCCCCAGAATGCTCTCTAGCCATTGTCCGATGTTGTCGGTGCGGACATCCACCGCGCTGTCGTCGAACCCATGGTCGCCGCGCTCGGAACCATTGTTGACCCACACGGTGGTCATGCCCAGCGCTTTGGCCGGAACAAGGTTCTGCGCCATGTCGTCGGCCAGCAGCGCGCGCGGCGCATCGATTCCGAAGCGCTCGCACAACAAGGCGTAGCCGTGCGGATCAGGCTTGGGCCGGTACGCGTTGGCGCGAACGTCGTGAAGGCCGTCGAAATGCCCGGCGATGCCGATCGCGTCGAGCACTCGGCGCGCATAAGGCGCGTCGCCGTTGGTAAAGACGAACCGCCGGCCCGGAAGCTGGGGCAGCAGGCGCTGAAGCCGGGGATCGCACTGCACTCGGTCGAGCGCGATGTCGTGAACATCGTCCAGAAAATCGTCGGGGTCGATCGAATGATCCTGCATCAGCCCGGCGAGCGTCGTCCCATGCGCGTGGAAGTGCGCCTTCTGGACGCGCTTGGCCTCGTCCGCCTCGCAGCCGAGCAAGCGCTGGATATAGGCGCCCATGCGCTGGTCGATCAGGTCGAACAGCCCGGTCGACGCCGGATACAGGCAGTTATCGAGGTCGAAAATCCAGTTTCGGATATGGGCAAAGCGCGGGTCCATTGGCCCGCCGAGCCACTAACGGCTATAAATCCTTAAGCAAATTGAAAGGTTCGAGTAACCATAACCTCTGACGGGAAGCCGCGTCTTTTCAGCGGCTTGGGTGGAGACTGGCGATGGGCAAGCGTTTATTGAGCACGACTGCGTGTGCCCTTGTGCTGGCGGCCAACCTGTCCGCTTGCGGTGAGGGCGGCAGCGTCAGCCCGATTCCATCGCCACCAGCGGCAAGTCCCAAACCGACTCCAACGCCGTCACCCACGCCGACACCGTCACCCACGCCAACGCCAACGCCCACTCCGACACCAACCCCGACACCAACGCCGACTCCAACCACGAATTACAACACCACCGAATACAACAGCTCGACCTACGCGGTCTCCGCGAACGCAATCACGGCCTACAACGCCGGAGCGACGGGTGCGGGCGTGAAAATCGGGATCGTCGACAGCGGCATCAATCCCAACCTCAAGGAATTCACCGGCAGGATCGACGCCGGCAGCGGCGACGTCGCTGGAAGTCGCGGAGTCAGCGATGAGGGCGGTCACGGCACCGCCGTCAGCGCGGTCGCCGCCGGCGCGCGCAACAATTCAGGAGCGATGGGCGTCGCATTCGACGCGATCATCGTCAGCGAGCGCTCCGACCAGGTGGGCTCCTGCGCGTCCAAGGACGGTTGCTCGTTTTACGACGACGCCATTGCCGCGGGCATCGATGCCGCGCGAGTCGCGGGCGCGAAGGTAATCAACATGTCGCTGGGCGGCTCCGCGCCGGGCTCGGATCTGCTGGCCGCAATGCAGCGCGCAGTGAATGCCGGTATCGTGTTGGTCATTGCGGCCGGCAATGACGCCACTGCCAATCCAGACCCATTTGCACTCACTCCCGCCAAGAGGTTCGACGGCTCGGTCATCATCGCCGGCTCGGTTGGCGTCGCCGGTGCTGGCGGGGCTGTCGATGCAAGCAAGATTTCGACCTTCTCGGACCGCGCAGGAACCGGTGCCCAATGGTATTTGACCGCAGTCGGCTACGACGACCGCGCGCCCGACCAGAACGGCACTGCCTATCTGTGGTCGGGCACCAGTTTCTCGGCCCCGACAATTTCCGGAGCAGTCGCGCTGCTCGCTCAGGCCTTCCCCAACCTGACGGGCAAGGAGATCGTGCAAATCCTGTTCAACAGCGCCGACGACCTTGGCGCGGTTGGCGACGATTCGACCTACGGCCAGGGCCGGCTGAACGTCGGCCGCGCCTTCCTGCCGGTCGGGACCACCTCGCTCGCCAGCAGCCAGACGCCAGTCAGCGTCTCCAGCAATGGCGCCTTGCCGGCGGTTGCCGGCGACGCCAACACCACCCAATCGCTCGGCGCCGTCATTCTCGACGGTTACAACCGCGCCTATGTCCTGAACCTGGCCAAGACGCTCAACCGCGCGCCCGCCGAAACGCCATTGGCTCGCGCGCTTCACAACGATGTTCGCGCCACCAGCGCTCAGGCCGGGCCGCTCAGCATTGCGATGACCGTGCGCGAACGCCACGACCTTGCCGATGGCTTTGAACTCGACCGCACCGGGATTGGCCCGGAAGACGTGCGCAAAGCCCGGCTGATCGCCGGCTCGGCGGTCGCTCGAGTCGACAGCAAGACCGCCATCGCGTTCGGCTTTGCCGAAGGCGCCAAGGCCATGGAGCGGCGGTTGAACGGCGCTGGTGGAAGCGCATTCCTGATTGCCCGGGACGCCACTGGCGATACCGGGTTCGACGCAAGCCACGGGGGCAGCATCGCGGTTCGCCACGCGTTCGGCGGTACCGGAATCACGGTTTCGGCGGAAACCGGCAACGTTTGGCAGCCGGTGCAGACCGATGCCGGCGGATCGCCATATCGCTGGACCAGCATCGCCGCCGACCATGCGTTCGGCCGCAACTGGTTGTCGCTTGGAGTGAGCCGGCTGCAAGAAAAGCAGTCGCTGCTTGGCGGCCGCATGGGCGATGTGCTCGGTGGCGGCGGAGCGACCTCGCTGTTCCTCGATGCCGAGGCGCGGCACGATTTCGGCGGCGGCGTCGATGCGGCGCTGACTGCTCGGCGTGGCTGGACGAACTTCGCCGCCGGCGCTTTCCAGACTAACGCCTATGGCTTCGATCTCGGCAAGACCGGGCTGTTAGGCAGCAGCGACCGTCTTGGCCTGCGCCTGTCGCAGCCGCTGCGGGTAGTGCAGGGCGGCTTCGCGATGCTCCTTCCCACCGCCTACGATTATGCGACCGAGACGGCGACCATGTCGTTCAGCACCATGTCGCTGCGTCCCAGCGGGCGCGAGCTCGATGCGGAACTGAGCTACGGGTCGAGCCTGTTGGGCGGCCATGCGTGGCTGGGCGGTAATCTATTCTATCGTCGCCAGCCCGGTCACATTGCCGACGCTTCGGCCGATTCCGGCGCCGCGATGCGGTTTACGCTGGGCTTCTAAGGCCGCGCTTCTAACGCCGCTGAGCTGACCGATAATCGACCATCGTCAGCGGCGCGTCGCAGCGGCCGATCTGCCGATAGACCGCCATGTAGGCGGTTCCGCTCGGCAGCTGATCGAGCTTCCTGGGAGCGACCGACTGGCCCCGATATTGACCATTGTCGGCTGCCATATAGCTGGTGGTCTGCGGGCAAGTCGCCACTGGTTTCCCGCGAGGCGCCGGGTCAGCAGCCAGCGCGGGCGCTGCGATCGTCACTGCGGCAAGAAGTAGAATCACGCGCATCGGCCATCTCCTGGTCACGGCAGGCATATCATTGTCGGCTTAGACGGTGAAGCTTTCGCCGCAACCGCAGGCGCCCTTGGCGTTCGGATTTTCGAACACGAAACCCGCCGCAAAATCATCCTCGCGCCAATCCATGGTCGATCCGACCAGATACAGAATGGATGCGCCATCGAGGTAAAATATGCCGCCGGGCGTTTCGATCTTCTCGTCGAACGCCTGTTCTTCGGTCACGTAATCGACCGAGTAAGCAAGGCCCGAACATCCGCGCCGCGGAGTCGACAGCCTGACCCCGATCGCACCCTCCGGAGCGCGCTTCATCAGCTCGCTGATCCGTTCCTCGGCGGTGGCGGTCAAAGCGATCGCTGCCGGGCGTGCCCGCACTTTGGTTTCCTGATTCATAGCATTCCCAATTCGAGCCGCGCCTCGTCGCTCATCCGCGACGGATCCCACGGCGGGTCCCAGACGAGATTGACCACCGCGTCGCGAATTCCGGGGACCGACAGGACCCGCAATTCGACTTCCTGCGGCAGCGATTCGGCAACTGGGCAATTCGGCGTGGTCAGGGTCATGGTGACCGTGGCGTCGCCGTCTTCGCTGATGGCGACGTCGTAAATCAGCCCAAGCTCGTAGATGTCGACCGGGATTTCGGGGTCGAAGATCGATTTCAGAACCTCGACCACGGTCGCTTGCAAATCGCCGCCGGGGCCGGTCGGCATCGGTTCCTTTTCGCCGGCCAGGAAGCCGGTGAGATAGTCGCGCTTGCGGGCCACCGAGTCGGGCACTCGGGCGCGAGGCGGTGGGCTCACGGAGTCGACTTCCTCGGTCTCGATTTTGCGCTCCTCGTTCACTTCGAAAATACTCGCTTTACCTGTTCGATGCCGCCCGCCAGCGCCGCAATGTCGGAGCTGTCGCTGTGCGCCGCGAAGCTCGCCCGCGCAGTCGCTTCAATACCCAGCCAGCGCATCAATGGCTGGGCGCAATGATGGCCGGCACGGACCGCGACGCCCGCATCATCCAATATGGTGGCGGTGTCGTGCGGATGCACCCCGTCGACGTTGAAGCTGACGATTCCGGCGCTGTCTTCGGGGCCGTAGAGCGTGACCCCGCCGATTCGACGCAATGCATCGCGGCATTTGGCGACAAGCGCAGTCTCGTGGGCGTGGATCGCGTCGAGGCCGATGCCTTCGACCCAGTCGATCGCCGCATGAAGCCCAACGGCGCCGACAATGTGCGGCGTGCCCGCTTCGAACCGTGCGGGCGGGTCAAGGTAGGTCGATTGCTCGAACGTGACCTTGTCGATCATCGATCCACCGCCTTGCCACGGAGCCATTTCCGCAAGCAGCTCGGGGCGTCCCCACAGACAGCCAATCCCGGTCGGCCCGTACAATTTGTGGCCGGAGAAGACATAGAAATCAGCGCCAATGGTCCGAATGTTCGCACTCGTGCGGGCAATTGCCTGGCATCCATCCAACAGCAGGAGCGCGCCTTTGCCGTGCGCGATGTCGGCCGCGCGCCGGGCGTCGAGGATCGATCCCAAGACATTGGATACGTGGGCAAATCCTACAATACAATGGTCTTCGGTCAGCATTGCCTCGGCGGCGTCGAGGTCGATCTGTCCGTCAGGCGTGAGCGGCACCGCGTCGACTTCAAAGCCGGCGAGCTGCCAGGGCACGATGTTGCTGTGATGCTCGAGCTGGGAGAGCAGGACGCGGTTGCGGCCGTTCCTGGGCAGGCTGCGCGCGACCAGGTTGATCGCCTCGGTCGCGCCGCGCGTGAACACCAGCTCGTCCGCCTCGCCCCCGATCAGACCAGCGGCGGCGGCGCGCGCATCCTCATAGCGGCCGGTCATTTCGCTCGACCGCTGGTAAACCCCGCGATGAACGGTCGCGTAATCGCGCGCATAGACTTGCGTGATCGCGTCGATCACGGCCTGCGGCTTTTGCGCGGTGGCGGCGCTGTCGAGGTAATGCCAGTCGGCGATCGCCGGAAACTGGTCGCGCACATTCAGCTGAGAATTGATGCGGGCGGGGGCGTTCATACGATCCTCCGCAACGCATCGCGCGCGGCCTCGGCGATCGCCCCGCCGTCGCTCGCGCTGTCCCACAGCCCCATGACGAAGCCTTCGAGCAGCAGCGCCCGAGCGCTCGCCGGTTCCATTCCCCGGCTCTCGGCATAAAATAGCTGCATCGGGTCGAGTTCGCCGACGGTCGCGCCGTGCCCGCACTTCACGTCGTCGGCATAGATTTCCAGCTCGGGCTTGCAATTGGCGGTTGCGCCGCGGTCGAGCAGCATCGCTTTGATCGATTGTTCGGCGTCGGTCTGCTGCGCGCCGCGGGCGACTTCGACCTTGCCCAGGTACGACCCGCTGGCCTTGCCGTTGAGCACCGACCGGATCGTCTGGCGCGACCGGCCACCGGGGCCGAGATGCCTGACGACGGTGACGAATTCGTTGGTCGAAACGCCGCCACCGATATTCGCTCCGTACAGTTCGAAATCGGCGCCTTGGGCAAGGCTCACTTCAACTTCAATTCGTCCGTAAACCGGCGCCACGTTAAGCGCGAAGATGCGCGCCCGAGCGCCCTCGCCAAGCGCCAGCTGGACGCGGCGCAACTCCACTTGGC